>VGAB01000007.1 GCA_016870935.1 Actinomycetota bacterium
AGAATTGGTGGCGCGACCCACGGGCTCGATCGAGCCGGATAACGCTTGGCTGAAACTTAAGGATGCTCGCTCGTTAAAAGGCGGGTCGCGGGGCGTTGCCCAGTCGTTGGGGCGATGGCGCGAGGAGCGAGCGATGCGCAGTGACGTGCCACCTCGGAGAATCATGAGTGACATGGCTCTTTTGGGCATATCGCAACGTGTGCCGAAAAGTGTCGAAGATTTGGCTTCGACCCGGGGTGTCGACGATCGTCTTTTGTCCTCTGAGTTTTGTCGTGAAATCATGAACGCGGTTCGTGACGGCGCAAAGCGAACCGTCGCATTGCCAAAAACCGAAAGTGACGAGGTCGACAAACACAGCCGTCCGGCATTGACTTTGATCACGGCCTGGATAGGCGAACTCGCGCGGAAGAACAAAATCGACGCGACCTTGCTGGCCACCAGAAGCGATATCACGGCTTTGTTGCGCAATGAGCCCGAGGCCCGTCTGGCGCAAGGTTGGCGGGCGACACTCGTCGGCGACGACCTGAAGCGGATTCTCAACGGCGAGGTCGGACTGAGCGTCGATCGCGACGGACATCTCAACCTGATCTCGGCGATCAACTGACCAAGTTCACACATCCGCGCTTTATCTTGCCTAAATGGCTAGAATCACGGGCAATGTTTAACCGCTAGGCGGGCACCCAACCGGTATCCGCCCCAAAAAAATTGGAGCCCTACCGTGAAGAAGGGTCGTCATCGTCGATTCGAAGAAGCGCGTCGTCTCAAGCAGTCTGGGCCGTCCGCGGAAGATCTCGGCGTCTCAAAGAACGGCAAATCCAGGTCTCAAGATGAAGAATATGCCGCCATCGCCGAGCGTTACGGCGTTCGTTTTGACGAAAACGGTGACGAGATAACCGATGAACCCGACGACGACAATCTCTGAATTTGAAATGAGTCGCAGTAATTAACAACATTCGTAACCTCGCGCTGGTCGCCCACGTAGACCACGGCAAAACAACGCTGCTCGACGCCTTGCTGAAAAGCGGCGGAACCTTCGCCGCCCATGAAGCTGTGGTCGAGCGCGTCATGGACTCGAACGACCAAGAGCGTGAACGCGGGATCACGATCTTGGCGAAGGCGGCCGAGATCGAATGGCGCGGCACGAAAATCAACCTCGTCGACACGCCTGGTCACGCCGATTTTGGCGGAGAGGTCGAGCGTGCATTGGCCTTGGTCGACGGCATCCTGCTTCTTGTCGACGCGGCCGAGGGCCCGTTGCCCCAGACGAGATATGTTCTTTCGAAGGCGCTCGCCCGTGATTTGCCGGTCGTGGTCGTGCTCAACAAAGTCGATCGAGCCGACGCCCGCCCCGAAGAGGTGTTGCATGAGGTCGAACAATTGTTTCTAGACCTCGCGCATCACGATCATCACCTGAACTTTCCGGTGATTTCGGCGATCGCCCGCGAGGGCCGATCGATGAAAGGCATTGGCATGCCGGGCGACAACGCCGACCTCGTGCCGTTGCTCGACGCGGTGCTTGACACGATTCCGCCACCGACGGGCGATGCATCGGCCCCGTTGCAGGCCCTCGTGGCGAACCTGGACGCCTCAGATTATTTGGGGCGATTGGCGATCGGTCGTGTCGAAGCCGGAGTGATGAACAAAGGCGACATGATCACTGTCTGGCAACATCCGACCCCTGAGAATCCCGCGCCATCGATCAAACGGAAGATCTCGTCGCTCTTCGCCTTTCGCGGCATCGGTCGCGAGGAGGTCTCGCAGATCAGCGCCGGTGATTTGTTCATCCTTGCGGGCATCGACGAAGTTGAGGTCGGCGACACGATTGCCGCCCTAGAAAACGCCGCGCCCCTGCAGCGACTTGAAGTTGACGAGCCCGTCTTGCGGATGAGTTTCGGCGTGAACACCTCGCCCTTTGCTGGTCGCGAGGGCACTTACTTGACGAGCCGCCATTTGAGCGAGCGTCTGTTCAGGGAGGTGCTCGGAAATGTTTCGATCAAAGTGAACACCACCGACAGCCCCGACATCATCGAGGTGGCGGGACGCGGAGAGTTGCAGTTGGCCGTATTGATCGAAAACATGCGGCGCGAGGGCTACGAGCTGCAAGTGAGCCGGCCCGAGGTGATCACCAAGACGATCAACGGTGCCAAACACGAGCCGCTCGAAGCGGGCACGATAGATGTTCCCGATGAATATGTCGGCGCCGTGACGCAGGCGCTCGCGCCGAGAAAGGGACGTGTCGTCAACCTCGAAGTCGGCGACAGCGGTCGAACAATCGTCAGTTTTCAGGCCCCGTCGCGCGGTCTGATCGGATTTAGATCGTTGTTGCTAACGGTCACCCGCGGCACGGCACTGTTGCACCAGAGTCTCGACGGCTACATGCCGTGGGCGGGTGAGTTGCCGCATCGAATGGGTGGCGCGATGGTTTCTGATCGCAAAGGCTCGACGACCGCTTATGCGCTCGACAATCTGCAGTTGCGCGGAACTCTTTTTGTTTCTCCCGGGGTCGAGGTCTATGAAGGAATGGTCGTTGGCGAGAATTCTCGCGAGGACGAGATGGTCGTCAACGCGGTGCGTGCGAAAGAATTGACGAATATCCGAACCCACAGCCACGACGACGGCCCGAAACTTGCCACGCCGATCACCCACACGCTTGAAACGGGCATTCAGTGGATCGGTGAAGACGAACTGGTCGAGGTGACTCCGTCGAAAATTCGGATTCGCAAACGATTCTTGAGTCTTGAAGATCGACGAAAGTCGAACAAGGTGGCGAAGAACTAGACGTTTTGAGGTTGCCGAATCTTGGGGTGGGGCAAATAGGTCGTGCGCGGTGTCTCGAGTTGCTTGACGATTACTTTGTAGATATTTTCGCCGCACAATTCGATTAGCTCGTCTTTGAGATATTTATAAACAGGCCTCGAGCCCGTAAATGCCGAAGAGTCGTCGGTGCACCACCAGTGAAAATCTTCGCCACCTTCGCCCCAGTCGCGACGCTTCCACTCGCGGATGATCGAAAGAATATGCGAATCGTCTTCCTCGTGTTGCTCGAGTCGAATCGGCACTTGCCAGCAAACATCGGGCTTCCAGTCGATTGGTCGCTCCCCGGCTTGAAGCGCCGCCAGATGAAAAGCACAGCCGACGCCCCCCTCGAAATCTGGACGGTTATGAAAGATGCAGGCACCCTTGAAAGTCGCCGTGGCATCGGAGCCGTCGGATTCTTTGACCAGCCATTTTCCATCTTGCCCGTTGTCGTAGTTCTGCCAGTGCTCGCGTTTCAGTCGCTTGACATTGCGTTTGACCGCCGTCAGGTCTTTGGAGTCGATCAGGTGGGCACCATGGCTGCAACAACCTTGGTGCAACTCGGGAGCGGGATCGTCAAGAACACCTTGGCAGCCTTTGCCGTAGATGCAGTTCCAGTTTGATCGCAAAAAGGTCGCGTCGATCATCCAGGTTTGTTCGAAATCTGGATCGGCGAAACTGATCCATTCGTGCAGTTCTTCGGGCGCGGACATCTCGGTGCAGGCTAATGGCATACTTGTTGGACGATGTCAGACTCAATTCAAAATTTTGATGAAATTATCGAAAAGTTAAAATCAGTTTCCGAGATTCTCGCCGACAAGGCGCTCGACGCCCTAAAAGAAGCCCATCATGCGGGCGAAACCAAGCGTCCCGAACTCGAGCGAACGTTGACCCAAGCCAGAAGGGCGGTAGAGAAGGCGATTTCGTTGCTGACCAGAACTTGACGAGGTTTTTCGCCCTGTTCAGAACCTGTTGATCGCGTCGATCAATTGGCGCAGACGCCCGAAGTCGCGCCGAGCAAACTGCAGCGCGAGCCTGAATTTGTCGGGGTTGTCGTTGTCGTCGATCTCTTGTCGGCTCGTTTTGACGACTTCGAGATGGGATTCACCGACACAAATATCGCCGAAAGACGCGTTGAGGTCGTCGATCTGGCTCTTCGTCAGAGTCTTATTGAGCCGTAGCACGAGTTTTTTGCCGACATAACGCATCGAATGGAAATTCGAATAGAAGTTGTCGATCTCCAAAACCGCCTGATCGACCGAGTTGCAGACTTTGTACAACGCCAGATCTTGCGCTGAAACGAGTTTTCGCGGCACGAGGGTTTCACGGATGAACGCGTCGAGATTCTCCCAAAATGGATCGCCGGGCAGATCGAGAATGACGATCGGGACGGGGTTGCCCTTGCCCGTTTGCGAGAGTGTCAGAAGCTCGAACATTTCGTCCAATGTGCCGAAGCCGCCGGGCATGCAGATGAAAGCGTGCGACTCCTTGACCAACATCAACTTTCGGGTGAAGAAATATTTCATCGCCACGTACTTTTCGTCACCGGCGATGATCGGGTTCGCCGACGTCTCGAACGGCAGACGAATGCTCACGCCTATTGACATCTCGCGGCCCGCCCCCGACATGCCTGCCTCCATGATTCCTGGTCCGGCCCCGGTCATGACCATCCAACCGTTTTGTGCGAGTTTGGCGGCGACGGCCTCTGTCTGCCTGTAAAGCGGGTCGTCTTTTGTGGTGCGAGCCGACCCGAAGATCGTCACTTTTTTTCGATCAACGAACGGGGCGAACATCGCGAAGGCCTCGCGCATCTCGGCAATCGCCGATGAGGCGATCTTGAGGTTCAGGGTAGAAGTCGAGTCACGACCGATGTCGAGCGCCGACCGAAGCAGGTCTTTTGCGATTCGGCGGTCGTGCGAAATTTTTGATTCATCGAGCAGTCGATCGAGAAGCGTCTCGACTTCGCCGTCGGTCACTGTGAAATCTCGGCCGATTTCGAGCCGAGCACACCGATCAACTCGTTGAAACTCTTTTGAAACGAGGTGACCCCCTCGCGTTCGAGTCGGGCGGCGACATCGCCGACTTGAACGCCGAACTCGGCCAACTTCGCCCACTGCGACTCGGCGAGGTCGACATTCTTTGTGATCGTCTCGCCGAGACGACCATGATCGACAAATGCGGCGACCGTGTTGTCGGGAAGGGTATTGACGCTGTTCGCGCCGATCAGGTTGTCGACATAAAGCGTGTCGGGATAGTTGGGATTCTTGGTCGAAGTCGAAGCCCACAAGGGTCGTTGTGGTCTCGCACCAAGGTCGGCAAGTCTTTGCCAGCGGGGCCCCGAAAAATTTGCCGTGAACATCTTGTAGGCGATTTTCGCCTGATTGATCGCCGCCGTTCCGAGCAGGTCTTTGGCCCCTTGATGCGGCGACTGCTCGAGCAGCCTGTCGATCTCGGTGTCGACGCGAGATATGAAGAAGCTGGCGACGCTGGCGACGCCACTTAGTTTGTCGGGTGAAACCTTGGCCAGCTCTTCCAGACCGTCGACATATGCGTCCATAACTTGCTGGTAGCGCTCGAGACTGAATATCAGCGTCACATTCACGTTGCGGGCCTCGGCGATCATCGTTCTGATGACAGGCAGACCCTCGATGGTCGCGGGGATTTTGATCATCACATTGTTTTTGGCAACCCGTCGATGCAGTTCCCGAGCGGCGGCGAGCGTGGCGTCGCCGTCTTGGGCGAGGCCGGGGTCGACTTCGACGCTGACAAAACCATCGAGACCTTTCGACGAGTCGTAAAGTTCGGCGAAGACTTCGGCCGCCGAGCGGATGTCGCGCAGAACCAGTTGCCAATAGCAGTCGATAGGCGAAAGTTTTTCTTTGACGAGGGTCGAGAACTGGTCGTCGTAATCTTTAGAACCCTGTATCGCTTTTTGAAAAATCGTCGGGTTCGATGTCAGCCCACGGATGCCCGAATCGCGCGTTATCTTCAACTCGCCCGAAGTCACGAAGCTTCGCTTCAGGTTGTCGAGCCAAGGCGATTGGCCGAAGTCGTCGAACAACGAATGCAATCTCGTCGTCATCAGAGACTCTTCACCATCGTGACGACGGCATCCACGCTGACGCCGAGTTCAGTCATCGCGACCGCCCCCGGGGCGCTCGCACCGAATCGATCGATGCCGATCGTATGGTCGGCATACTTGTGCCAACCGAACGTGACACCGGCCTCGACCGAAATGACGGGCACGCCTTGCGGGAAAAGTTTCGCGCTGTTCGCCTGGCCGAGCCGCTCGAATCGATCCCAACTCGGCATGGAGACGACTTGAACTTGAATGTTGGCCTTTTTGAGTTCGACCTGTGCCTGCGCGCAAAGACCGACCTCGCTGCCGGTCGCGAGCAAGACCGCCTTCGGCGTCGCGACGCTCTGGCCGACGATGCCCGCCCCCGACTTGACCGCGCTTCCGTCAGTGACGCTGGCGACGTTCTGTCGAGAAAGTATCAGCGCCGTCGGACCTTGATGATCGACCGCCGCGCACCACGCCGCGACGGTTTCATTGGGGTCAGCGGGTCTGATCACCTGCAAACCAGGTATCGCGCGGAGCGAAGCGAGTTGCTCGACGGGTTGGTGTGTGGGGCCGTCTTCACCGACCCCGACCGAGTCGTGAGAAAATACAAAGACACATTTCGCCTTTGACAACGCGGCGAGTCGAATCGCCGGTCTCATGTAGTCGGAGAAAACAAAAAATGTCCCGCACACCGGCAACACCCCGCCGTGCAACGCCATGCCCACGACCGCGGCACCCATCGCGTGTTCGCGGACGCCGAAGTAAATCTGGCGACCATCAGGGGCGGTGACACTTTGCGCCGTTTGTTTGGCGAGTTTGGTTCCCGTGTTGCCGGTGAGGTCGGCCGAACCCGCGATCAAACCAGGCAGCGCAGGCAGGGACGCGTCAAGCGCTTTTTGTATCACCTGTCGAGTCGCAAAATTCGAGTTTGAGTCGAACGAAGGCAGCAAAGATTCGAACGACGACGAATTCGGCGTCTGCCAGGCGGCCTGCCAATTATGGGGGTCGTCCAATTCGGCCACGTCTTTTTCGTATTCAGCGGTAAATTCGCCGCCACGGGTTCGAGCGTGCTGGCGAATCGTGTTCACCAGATCGGCGGGTGCCCAGAACGGCTCGTCGGGGATGCCCATCACTTTCTTCGTCGACGAAACATGCGCGGCCGTGAAAGGGTTTCCATGCGCCTCGTGCTTGTCGGTGAAGTCGGGCGAGGGGTAGCCGATGTGGCTTTTCAAGATGCAAAGCGTCGGTGCGCCGCGATTTGCGCGCGCCGTGAGCAACGCATCTTCGAGCGCGTCGAGATCGTCGGCGATCTCGCCCAACTGCATGATGTTCCATCCGTACGACGAGAATCTCTTGACGACGTCGTCCGAACAGCTGAGCGATGTCGAACCGTCGATGGTTATCGAGTTGTCGTCGAAGATGCAGATCAGACGATCGAGTTTGAGGTGACCCGCGAGCGACGCCGCCTCGTGGCTTATGCCCTCCATCAAACAACCGTCGCCCGCGATCACGTAGATGTTGTGGTCGCACGCCGAGGCGCCGAACCGCGCGCGCAGATTTCTTTCGGCGATCGCCATGCCGACGGCGTTGGCGAAACCTTGACCGAGCGGACCAGTGGTTACTTCGACGCCCGCGGTGTGCCCGACCTCTGGGTGACCCGGCGTCGCCGAGCCGAACTGTCGAAACTTCTTGAGGTCGTCGAGTTCGAGGCCGTATCCGTTCAAAAAGAGAGCCGCGTATTGCAAGATCGACGCGTGTCCGTTGCTAAGGATGAGACGATCGCGATTTTTCCAACCGGGATCATTTGGATCGTGGCGCAGAACCCGGCTGTAAAGAACATGGGCGAGTGGGGCGAGGGCCATCGCCGTGCCTTGGTGACCGCTTTTGGCGGCGAGTGGTGCATCCATCGCCAGGCCTCGGATAAGTGCGACAACCTGCGAGTCGGTTTGGGCTGAGAGTTTCGAAACCACTGCGCTAAAACTAGTTGTTCAAACGGTCTGGCTTGGTTCGGTGGCGTTCGAAACAGGCGGCAAGAGCGTCAAGGGCACGAGATGCCAGTCTCCGTTGCCGACTCGACAGTGGGCAAAAATCTGTGCATATTCGGTCATTTCTAATTCGCCACGCACGAGCCTGTAGGTGAATTTGCCTGGCTCGACAGTGAACGGACTCACGTTTCGAGCGAGTTGTCGACTTTCGGGGCCGCTACCGTCGCGAAAAACCACCTCCAAGACACCGTTGCCTGGCTCGTTGGTCGGGCAATAGATCAGGGCCACCAGATGCGGATCGATCGTCACGGGCACGGGTCGTGGAGCCGCCATCGAAAAAAATGCGCCGGTCAGGTCGATTCGGGTACTCGGACCGGGGGCTTGCCGCAACGCGAAGTTTTCGACGAACAACGCGGAGATAATTTTCACGCCAACAATTTAGTCTGCGATCCGGACTTGTCGCACACTACTGTTGCCGTGTGTCGGAAAGTTCGAACTTCACAGTTTCCGAGGTGGAATCGAAGAAAATTCTCCGCAGTTTCGATGTTCGATTCGCCGAGGAAGGCGAGGCATTTTCGGTTGATGAATCGGTGGCGGCGGCGAAACGAATCGGTTTTCCCGTTGTTCTCAAGCTGCTCTCTGACTCGATTGCCCACAAGACCGAACGGGGTTTGGTCAAACTAAACATTCGCGACGAGGCCTCGCTTCGTGCGGCGGCCACCGAGTTGTTGGCGGCGGCAACCCCCGAAGATGGTCGGGTTTCGCTGTTGGTCGCGAAAATGGAGGCTGGTCGCCGTGAACTGATTGTCGGTCTCGTGCGGGACGCGCAGTTCGGCGCGTTCGTGATGCTTGGTTTGGGCGGCGTTTTCGCCGAATTGCATGACGATTTTGTTTTTGCGCCAGTGCCCGTGGACCGAGCTGGTGCGCGTCGTCTGATCGCGCGTTTGCGACAACAAAACTTCTTCGCGCCTTTTCGTGGCGAACGGGCCGTCGACCTCGAGCAGTTGACGGGGGCAATAGTCGGGGTCTCTGAATTGGCAGAGTCCGACCCGACGATCGCGTCGGTGGATATAAATCCGTTGATTGTTCGTCCCGACGGATCGGTAGTTGCAGTCGACGCCCTGATCGAGAAAAGCAAGACGCCACAGCCGATGGTTGCCGCTGGCTATGCGGTCGAAAATTCGCGCCGAGATTATTTGTCGCTGTTCGAGCCCTCGGGCGTCGTGGTGGTTGGCGCATCGACGCACCCCGGGAAATTCGGATTTGTCTCGCTGCACAATATTTTGGCCAACGGTTACCGCGGAAGAGTCTTTGCCACGAACCTGGACGGTTCGTCGGTGTTGGGTCTCGACTGTTTGACGAGCCTCGATGATCTGCCGCAAGGCCTCGTCGATTTGGCTTTTGTTTGTACTCCGTCGAATTCGAACGAGCAGATCCTGCGCGCCTGCGCCGCCAAGGGCGTGAGAGCGGTTTACGTGACCTCGGCGGGATATGCCGATTCGGGAGAAGATGGTCGACGGTTGCAAGAACAGTTGGCGAGACTCGCCGATGAACTCGGGCTGCTGTTGGTCGGGCCGAACGGTCAGGGAATTGTCAGCACGGCGCAACGACTTTGCGCCCAGATAGTGGCGCCGTTTCCGCCGCCAGGTCGAATTTCGGTCGTCAGTCAGAGCGGAAATTTTTCGTCTAGTTTCATGAACTATTCGCGACAGACGGGCGTCGGAATCGCTCGCGCCGTTTCGGTTGGCAACGCAGCCCAGGTCGGTATTGCCGAGTTCACGGATTTCTTCGGTCACGACGACCAGACTGCCGTGACACTCGTGTATATAGAAGGTATAGACGACGGTCGGAAGATTATGGAGGTCTTCCGGCGCAATGCATCCACGAAGCCGATCGTCGCCGTGAAGGGGGGCGCGACGTCGAGCGGATCAAAGGCGGCCAGCAGTCATACGGGCGCGATCGCGACCAACGACTTGATTTTCGACGGGCTTTGCGATTCGCTTGGTGTCACGAGGGTGAGAGATATCGAACAAGCATTTGACGTCGCGGCCTCGTTCGCCACCCAACCGTTGCCAAAGGGTCGCAGAACCGTCGTGTTGACAACCGTCGGCGGCTGGGGAGTGGTCACCGCCGATGTGATCGCCGAAGAAAAGATTCTCGAATTGATCGATTTGCCCGACGACTTGATGGTTGAAATCTCGAGGCTGTTGCCGAGCCGATGGAGTCGGAACAACCCGATCGATTGCGCCGGGGGAGAAACCCGCGAGACGGTGGTCGAAATAATGGGCCTCGTCGCCGCGCACCCGAAAGTTGATGCGATAATTCTTTTGGGAATCGGAATACAGTCGAACCAAGCAAAAATGATGCGTGACGGCGGCTTTTACGATTCAGGCGACCTCGCTCGCATCGTCGATTATCACGAGAATCAAGATCGCAAATACGCGAAAGCAGCCGCAGAGCTTTCGATCTTGCACGAAAAGCCGATTTTGGTGGCGACAGAACTTGGCGTGGCCGATCCAAGCAATCCCGGTGTCGTCGCCGTGGGTGAGACCAACCGACTCTGCTACGCCAGCGGTCAGCGCGCAGCACGCGCACTGGGTCTAATTTGCAAATACTCGTTGTTTCGTCAGACTGAACCGACCCAATGAATCTCAAAAATTTGAACGAGGCGCTGAAGAGTGTCGTATCGCGCGCCGACCGAATGTCGACGCGCAGACTGATCGTCGCCTTGGTCGCCACGACCACAATTGTTGGCGTGCCCCTGTTGTCTGTCTGGCAGGTCGCTCTTGCTGCCGGCGAAGAAGTTCGGGAAATCAAGACGCCAAGAATCATGGCGAAAGCACCAGTGACACCGATATTCTCGGCACGTCGCACCCCCGAGACGCTCGCGGATCTGATTTCTGCGGGCAAGGTTCAGGCTCGGTTGAATCAGGTCGTCGCCGCGCTGCCGGCAGAGTCATGTTTGTCGATCTCGACCGACGCCAAGACGGTGATCGAATTCAACTCGACGACGCCATTGATCCCGGGGAGCAATCAAAAACTTCTGACGGCGGCCGTAGCGCTCGACGTGCTCGGACCAGATCGGCGATTCATCACCAAGATGCTGGGGATAGTCGCCGGTGACGTCGTTCGCGGAGACCTGTGGCTGGTCGGCTCGGGTGACCCGCTGTTGACGACCCGCGGATATCTGCTCACCGAAAAATATCCGACGCTTACCCCGACCAACGTCGAAAGCCTCGTTGATGCGTTGGTGGCGATGGGGGTCTCGACCGTCGAAGGCGGGGTCGTCGGTGACGAGAGCATCTATGACTTCGAGCGCTATGTGCCGTCGTGGGGCGACGGCATAAGAAGCGTCGAGGCTGGTCCGCTTGGTGCGTTGATGATCAACGATGGGGTTGTCAGCGGATCACCATTGAAGCCGGCGAACCCCGCCTTTGCCGCGGCCCGTGAGTTCACCAAACTTTTGGTCGCGCGGGGTATCGCCGTGCGCGATGCGCCGGACTCTGGCGTCGCTTCAGCCGACATACCCGTGATCGCGAGCCTCGAGTCCGTGCCGATGAGCCAGATAGTCGCCGAGATGCTGACCAACAGCGACAACAACACCGCTGAATTGCTGGTGAAAGAAATCGGTCGAGTAGGCAAGGGCTCGGCGACCCGAATCGACGGCCTGACGGTCATCGCCGAAAAAATCGCCGAATGGGGTTTGCCCGGTGAGGGCGTGGCATTGCTCGACGGCTCCGGGCTCGACCGATCAAACCGCCTGACCTGCGATCTTTTGCGTCAACTTTTGCAGCGCGACGGTCGTGACGGCTTGATGACAAATGCGATGGCTCTTGCGGGGCGAACAGGCACCCTCGGCGACGTGTTTCTTTCTGGCCCGGGTTCGGGGTCAATGCTCGCAAAGACCGGGACTTTGACTGGGGTCAAATCGCTTTCAGGAATGTTTCCGTTGAGTGATGAGCGAAGCAGCGTGTTTTCTTTGATCATGAACGGCCCTGGCTCGTCAACGCTGAATTTTTATCGTCCCATCTGGAACAATCTTGCGATCGCGCTTGCCGAGGGAGATGAGCGGATTCAAACCAACAAACTTCTACCCCTGACGCAGGATGCCGCCCCGTAGAATTGTCTCGTGACTGGTTTTAAAATTTCTTCAAGCGACCCGCAAGAAAGTTCGGCAAAGTCGTTCTCCGAAATCTTCGATTCGTTGATCAAATACACGAAGCGTGAGACTTTGAAACCGATTCGCGGCGCCGGTCGGTGGATGGCGTTCGGGCTGATTGGCGCGATTTCTTTGTGCCTGGCGATCATCTTCGGAGCGCTCGGCGTGTTGCGTGTTTTGCAAACTATAAGCCTCGGTGATTCGGAAATCTGGTCGTGGGCGAACTATTTGATCGCGGTCGTGTTTTTGTTGATCGTCTATTTCCTCGCGGTCAAGCGAATCAAGAAAGGCTCGCTGAACTGATCATGGCCGAGGCGAAAGAGCCGTCGCGCGACGAGGTGATCGCGAATCTCGAGCAGTTTCAAGACGACGTAAAAGAGAACCTCAGCAATCGATCGACGCAGTTGAAGGCCTTGATCGGCGGGGCTTCTTCGTTGGGGCTTTTGTCGTCGTTCCTGCTCGGTCGTCGAAGCGGCAAGAAGAAGTCGCGACCGAACGACAACCCGAAGAAATAGCCGGTCTGCGCAATGTTCGGTTATGGCGAGAAAGTTCTGCTCTTAGACGCGAAGAAGCGAAGGTATTTGTTCACCCTCAAACAAGACGGCGAATTTCACACCCATTCGGGGTTCTTGAAACACGAAGGATTCGTCGGCCAAGACGAAGGCGTGGTTTTGCGATCAACCAAGGGAGCCGAATACATCGCCCTGCGCCCGACTCTCGAAGATTTTGTCATCCAAATGCCGCGCGGCGCGCAAGTCATCTATCCGAAAGACCTTGCGCCGATTTGTATGATCGCCGACATTTATCCGGGTGCAAAGGTGTTCGAGTCGGGTCTCGGCTCGGGCGCGTTGTCGATGACGATGTTGCGTTACGGCGCCAAAGTTACTGGCTACGAGTTGCGCGAAGACTTTGCGAATCGGGCGCAGACAAATGTTCGCGAGTTTCTTGGTGCGGGCGCGCTCGATCGCTATCACGTCTCGGTGCGCGATGTTTATCTGGGCATCTCCGAAAATGGTTTCGATCGAATGGTGCTCGACCTGCCCGAGCCCTGGCGAGTCGTCGCCCACGCCGAAAATTCGCTACGTCGCGGGTCGATTCTTGTTTCGTATTCGCCGAGCATCACCCAAGCCACGAAGATGCACGAGACGCTGGGCAAAGGCTGGCTCGACCATCGAACAGTCGAGGTTTTGCATCGAACCTGGCACATCGACGGTGCTTCGGTGAGGCCAGATCATCGCATGGTCGCCCACACGGGGTTTTTGACCTCGGCGAGATTCGTCGGCGAAAACTAAAAAAGCCTTTTTGGGTTGGGCGACTCTCGCGACTGTCGCGACTTGAGTATCAGGGCTCGATGAAGATGCACTCGCCGGGGCACTCTTCGGCCGACTCGACTACCGCATCGAGCTGCGAGTCTGCGAAATTCGCCACGCCCGCCGCGCCCTGGGGGTTGCCTTTCGCGGTCGCGTAAATCGTGGAGCCCTCTTTCACGTAGGCCAAGCCGTCGTCGAGAAGTGTGAACACCTCGGGCGCGATCTCTTCGCAGAGGCCGTCACCTGTGCACAGATCCTGGTCTATCCAAACTTTCATGGCTGAGAGTCTCCCTAAAAATCGCGTTCTGAAACTTGAGTTGAGAACAGACTACACGCCGATCAGACGGGTTGACGGACCAAATTTGGTTTTGATAACCGCGATGTTCGCTATACGGTAGGGCTCACGAGTCGAAAGGCAAAATTCACTATGGCACGAGATGGCGATGCGAACGGTGAGGTCGCAAGAGACCGCGCTCGTCAACTCGAAGAAAAGCTTTTGGAGACAAAAGGCCAGTTGGCCCAAGCCGTGGCACAAAACGAGAAGTTGTCTTACACCTTGCGCGAGTCGCGCGAGCACATCGCGTCGCTGCGCGACGAGGTCGACAAGTTGACCCAACCCCCGAGCGGCTACGGGGTGGTGGTGGGCAAGAACGACGATCAAACGGTCGACATTCTTTCGAACGGCAGGAAGATGCGCGTTTCGCTTCATCCCGAAATCGAGTTCGACATGCTTCAGCGTGGCGCCGAGGTCGTGCTCAACGAAAGTTTCAATATCGTGAAGGTGCGCGTTTCGGAGGCGATCGGCGAGGTGGTGCACCTGAAAGAACTGCTCGACGACGGCGTTCGAGCAGTGGTCGTTTCGCGCGGCGACGACAATCGCGTTTGCGAACTCGCAGATTCGATGCGCGGGGCGATTTTGCGCAACGGAGACCTTCTGCGAATGGACCCGAAGACGAACCTTTTGCTCGAAAAACTCTCGCAACCAGAGATCGAGCATTTGCTGCTTGAAGAGGTGCCAGACATCTCGTACGCCGATATCGGAGGATTGGATTCTCAGATCGAGCAGATCGCCGACGCAGTGGAGTTGCCGTTTCTATATGGCGACCTGTTCGCCGAGCACCAACTGCCCGCACCAAAGGGGATTCTTCTCTATGGTCCGCCAGGCTGCGGCAAGACGCTGATCGCAAAAGCGGTCGCCAACAGCCTCGCAAAAAAAGTTGCCCTGGCCAACGGTGGCGAAAAAGGCAAGAGCTATTTCATCAACATCAAGGGCCCCGAGTTGTTGAACAAATACGTGGGCGAGACCGAGCGACAGATACGACTCGTGTTTCAGCGGGCGCGCGAGAAGAGCGAGGAGGGCTGGCCCGTCATCGTCTTCTTCGACGAGATGGACTCGATGTTCAGAACCCGCGGCACCGGTATCTCGTCTGACATGGAGTCGACGATCGTTCCGCAGCTTCTGGCCGAGATCGACGGCGTGGAGGGATTGAGGAACGTGATCGTGATCGGTGCGACGAACCGCGAGGACCTGATCGACCCCGCGATTCTCCGACCGGGCCGACTTGATGTCAAGATCCGTATCGAACGACCCGACGCAGACGCAGCCAAACAAATTTTCTTGCGCTACCTGACAAACGAGGTGCCGATCGCCGACGCCGAGATCGCGGCCCACGAGAACTCGATCGACAAAGCGATCGCCGCGATGGTCGACAAAACGGTCGAAATCATGTACAGCAAAGACCAGGAAAACCGTTTTCTCGAGGTCACATATCAAAACGGAGACAGGGATGTGATGTATTTCAAGGACTTCTCTTCTGGTGCGATGATCGAGAACATCGTGCGAAGGGCGAAGAAGTTGGCGATCAAGCGCGTGATCGGCGGGGGTTCGCGCGGCGTCAGCAGCGAAGACTTGAAACTTTCGATTCGCCAAGAGTTCAAGGAGCACGAGGATCTGCCGAACACCACGAACCCCGACGACTGGGCGAAGATCTCGGGCAAAAAGGGCGAACGAATCGTTTTCATACGCACGCTGATTCAAGACGAGGCTGATCGCAGCGCCGGTGGTCGGGCGATTGAAAAAACGGCGACAGGCCAGTATCTCTAGGACTCTCTCATGAGCATCGCCAAGATCCTTGGTATCGAGACCGAGTACGGCATCATCTCGAATGGCATCGAATCGAGCCCGATCACGGCGTCGTCGTTGCTCATCAATTCGTACGTCAGTCGATTTGACGCGTCAATCGGATGGGACTTCGAGGCCGAGATGCCCGGTTCCGACGCCCGTGGGTTCAGCCTCGACGAGGTTTTCCCGCCCGATATCGAGGTGAGCATGGTGAACACCGTCCTGACGAATGGTGCGCGCTACTACGTGGATCACGCGCACCCCGAGATTTCAACCCCCGAGTGCAGGTTCGCATCAGAGGCCGTGCTATTCGACAGGGCAGGGGAAGAAATCGTTCGGCAAAGCATGGTCGCGGCGAAAAAGGTGCTGCCCGACGGCGCAGAACTGGTCGCCTACAAAAACAATTCCGACGGAAAAGGAAACAGTTACGGATGCCACGAGAACTATCTCCTGAGCCGACATATTCCGTTCGGCGAGTTGGCGAGTTTGATCACACCGCACTTCGTGACCAGACAAGTTTTCTGCGGGGCCGGCAAGGTCGGCAACGAATTCGAGGGGATGCCTCACAATTCGGTTGCCTACCAAATATCGCAGCGTGCCGACTTTTTCGAGGAAGAAATCGGGCTTGAAACCACGCTCAAGCGCCCGATCATCAACACGCGCGATGAGCCCCACTGCGACCCGTCGAAGTATCGACGACTGCACGTGATCGTGGGGGACGCGAATATGAGCGAAGTCGCGACCTTTTTGAAGTTGGGCACGACGGCGATCTTGTTGGCGATGATCGAGGACGAGCAACTTGATGCGAGTTTGATGCTCGCCACCCCCGTGTCGGCAATCAGGCAGATCAGCCACGATCCAACGCTTCGTCAAAAGGTTCTGCTCAATTCGGGCAAGATGATGACGGCGCTCGAGGTGCAAGAGGGCCTCTGCGAGCAAGCCGAGCGCTACGCGACGAAATTCGGCCTCGAGTCGGTCGGCAACGACGAGGGCAAGTTGATTTTGCATCGATGGCGCGAGGTGATCGAAGGTCTGAAGGAGAACCCCGAGTCGCAAAGTCATATCGTCGACTGGGTCGCAAAAAAGCGGATCATCGATGGCATGTCGAAAAGGCACGATTTGCGCGTCGGCGATCCGCGCCTGAAGACGGTCGATTTGCAATATCACGACATGCGACCCGAGAAGTGTCTGGCGACGAGGGCAGGCCTGGAGACGATGGTCGACGCCGCGAGCGTCGTTCAGGCGATTGACAATCCACCTGAAACCACCCGTGCCTACTTTCGCGGAATGTGCCTGAAAAAGTGGCCGAAAGATGTCGTGGCGGCGAATTGGGACAGCATCGTGTTTGATATCGGCAGAGATCCCTTGAAGCGTCTGCCGATGATGGAGCCGCTCAAAGGCACAAGGTCGCTGACCGAAGATTTGATCAACCGATGCGCGACGCCCGCCGAACTGGTCGCCGCGCTCGGCGACGAAATCACGAACTCAAATTTCAAACCGTCGAATTAGCCAACTCTGGGTCGAGGTTTACAAGCACGAATATTTTCGCTATGGTGCGCGTATGGCTGAACGGGCACAAAAAAAGAAGGCGAACCCTGAGCGCGTAAAAGACGAGGCGCAGGTCGAGACCAAAGTCGAACCCAAGGGCGAGAAACTGATTGCCGAACTGGACGATCTTTTGGACGAAATCGACGAGGTGCTCGAGTCAAACGCCGAGGATTTCGTGAAGAGCTATGTGCAAAAGGGCGGAGAGTAGCCCTAGCCTGAAAATATGTCGATGCCGATGTTTTCGGCGGGCTCCGACCCGGGTGCAAATTTTGGAGAGCTTCTAAAGCGAGTTGGGCTTTCGCCGTTCAGCGCCAAAACCGACGAGACCGAACTTACGATTCCGCACGCGACAACTTGTGTCGCCATGCGCTTCGCAGGCGGAGTCGTGATGGCGGGCGACAGACGAGCGACTTCAGGGAACCTGATCAGTCACCGCAGCATGGAAAAGGTCGTGCAAGCCGACGAGTTCAGCGGTGTGGCGATAGCGGGCGCGGCGGGGCCCGCGATGGAGATGATCAAACTTTTTCAATTGCAACTTGAGCACTACGAAAAAGTCGAGGGCCACACGCTCTCGCTCGAGGGCAAGGCGAATCAGTTGTCGATGTTCGTGCGCAGCAACCTGCCCGCGGCGATGCAAGGCATGGTCGTGGTGCCGATTTTTGCTGGCTTCGATTCGTCGCAAAATAGCGGTCGACTCTGGGATTACGACGTGACGGGTGGAAGATACGAAGAAAAAGATTTTGTCGCCACCGGTTCGGGCATGTTGCACGCCAGCACCGTGATGCGGGTGGCATGGCGTCGCGACCTCGTAGCCGACGATGCGATCAAAATTTGTGCCAAGGCCTTGTGGGAGGCCGCCGATGCCGACTCGGCAACGGGCGGCCCAGACTTGTTGCGCGGTATTTACCCCGTGGTTGCCTCGATCACCAAAGACGGTTGGAGGTCGGTCAGCGACAGCGACCTGGCAAAAATTTACAGCGAGATCGGCAAAGAAGTTGGTTCGCGATGAGCATGCCGTTCTACGTTCCGCCAGAGCAGTTCATGAAAGATCGGGCGGACTACGCCCGCAAGGGCATCGCCCGTGGACGGGCGATCGTCGCACTTCAATTTGATGGCGGCATCGCGATGATTTCAGAGAACCCGTCGACGACGCTGCACAAGATCAGCGAGATTTACGACCGCATCGCCTTCGCCGGTGTCGGAAAGTACAACGAGTTCGATCAATTACGGGTGGCAGGTGTGCGTGCGGCAGACCTGAAGGGATATCAATTTTCGCGACAGGATGTCGACGCCAGAAGTTTGACCAACCAATACGCGCAGATCTTGAGCCAAATGTTCAGCGAAGGCCCAAAGCCGATGGAAGTCGAGTTGCTGATCGCCGAGATCGGGCAAGATTCGTCGTCCGATCGGATGTTCCATGTTCTTTATGACGGCACGGTTTTGGATGAACATGACTTTGCGATTCTGGGTGGCGACAGCGATGCGGTATCGGCCCGACTGAAGTCTGAGTTCAAACAGGGCTCGTCGCTAAAAGACGCGATCAGACTCGCCGTCAGCGCCCTGTCGGGTCCCGACAGAAAACTTGGCAACACCGAACTTGAGATCGCACTGCTCGAACGCAATGGCAAGCGTCGATGCTTCCGCCGCGTGGAAGACGACGAGATTCAAAAACTTCTCAAATAGCAGCCTGCTTGGGGCTCGCCATGGGCCGTCATTGTGACTAGGTTTTGAGCATGGAGCGACGCATCTACGGGCTCGAAAACGAATATGGCGTGACCTGCACGTTGCGCGGTCAGCGCCGACTGAGCCCCGACGAGGTTGCCAGATATCTGTTTCGCAAAGTCGTGAGTTGGGGTCGAAGTTCGAACGTCTTTCTTGAGAACGGCTCGAGACTTTATTTGGATGTCGGCTCGCACCCCGAGTACGCGACCCCGGAGTGCGACTCGATTCTCGACGTGGTCACCCACGACAAAGCAGGCGAGAGGATTCTCGAAGAACTGCTGGTCGGGGCTGAACAGCGCCTGCGCGACGAGGGCATCAGGGGGACGATTTATCTTTTCAAGAACAACACCGATTCGGCGGGGAACAGTTATGGCTGCCATGAAAATTATCTGACCTCGCGCACCGACGAGATCGAGAAGTATCCCGAAATCTTGATCCCGTTTTTGGTGACCCGACAAATATTCACCGGAGCGGGGAAGGTTCTTCAGACGGCGAGGGGGCCGATCTTCTCCATCGCCCAGCGCGCCGAGCATATTTGGGAAGGCCTGAGTTCGGCGACCACGCGCAGCCGGCCGATAATCAACACACGAGACGAGCCCCATGCTGATGCCGAGAAGTACCGGCGATTGCACGTGATCGTCGGCGATTCGAACATGAGCGAATACACGAATTTCGTCAAGGTAGGGGCCACCTCATGCGTGCTGAAAATGATGGAGGAACCGGGTTTCGTGATGCGCGACCTGACCCTCGAGAATCAGACTCGCGCCATCCGCGAGATCAGCCACGACATCTCATGTCGGCGAAAGATTCGGCTTGCCTCGGGCCGCGAACTTTCGGCGCTGGATATCCAACGAGAACTGTTGGATCATGCGCTGCGGTTCGCCAAAACTGGTCGATTCAACGCCGAAGAATTGAGGGCCTTGGAGATGTGGGAGCATTGCATCGCGACGATCGAGAACGACCCGCTGAAGTTGAATCGTGAAGTCGACTGGGTGATCAAATACCACTTGATCGATGCTTATCGCGAAAAGAACTCGCTCGCCTTGGACGACCCTCGGGTACAGCTTGTGGACCTGCAATTTCATGACATCTGCCGGAACCGGGGTCTCTTTTACAAGTTGCAAAACAATGGGCTCGTCGAGCGCGTTTGTGATGACCCACAGATCGACAGAGCACGCGATATCGCGCCGCAAACGACACGGGCGCGCCTTCGAGGCGAGTTCATCAAGCGCGCGAAAGAGAAGAAGCGTGATTACACGGTCGACTGGGTGCACCTGAAACTCAATGATCAGGCGCAGCGCACCGTGCTGTGCAAGGATCCGTTCAAGTCGAAAGACGAGCGCGTGGAAAAACTCATCGCATCGCTCTGATTTCGGGGTGAGCACTACGATTGTCGGGTGCCAGAAAGTCAAGTGGACGGAGCAGATCGTCGTCGCGCACTCGCTTTGAAGCAACTGGTCGAATGGATCTTTGTCATCGTCGTCGCTTTGGTGGTGGCGATCGTGCTGCGCGTCTATTTTGTTCAACAGTTTTTTATCGCCGGTCCGAGCATGGAGACGACAATGTTCGGCGACAACCGAGTCCTGGTCAACAAACTTGCCTATCGGTTGGGTGAGGTCAACCGAGGCGACATCGTCGTGTTCGACAGGGCGACGATGAACGGGTCGGTGGTCGAACACGACGACCTGATCAAACGGGCGATCGGTTTGGGCGGTGAGCGGCTGGCGATCAAAGGTTGCGTGGTCTACATCAACGGCTCGCCAATCGCCGAGCCCTACCTGCCCGAACGCGACACAGAACAGAGTGACCTGTCTTCCCGGTGCGGTGTCGTGGACATGGACGAGGTGACGCTCGAGGACGACGAAATCTTTTTGATGGGCGACAATCGTCCGCAAAGTTTCGATAGTCGAATGTTCGGGGCGATCAAGAAAGATTTGTTGGTGGGTCAGGCCTTCGTGCTGCTCTGGCCACCGAGCGCCTGGCGCGGGCTGTGACCTGGTCGATCGCCAAACACCTTGTTGAAGGCGTCGACCATTCGGTCTGACCAGTCGCTGTAAACCGCGTCGACGCCCATCAGCAGCGCCGATTCGATCTGGTCGGGGTATTGAAGGTCCCAACTGAATGCGGCTCGCCCGAAACGATGAGCCAGGGCGACGAGACCGCCGTTCCAGTCGGTGCGATGCATGTTCAAGACATCGATGCCTCGTTCGGCGAGATTCGCGCACCTGCGCTCGGGACCCTCGGTGATCTTCGCGAGGCGTATCGAATTTACGAAGCGAAAGTCTGGAAACTGTGATTTCCAGCCGGCGAGCACCTCGAGATTCGGATGACAGATAAATGTTCGGGCTCGCTTTGCCGAATCTTGAATCGCTTCGGCGATGAGATTCATAGCCGCAGGGTCACAAATATCAATCGACAAAAAGAATTCGGTCTCGACCAAATTTGCCAATTCTTCGATGGTTGTCAGGGGTGTCGGTAATTCCTCGAATGAACTGTCGGCGATCTTCGAAGGTCGCAGCCTGCGCCAACGACCGGTCTCAACCACTCCGTCGTGGTCCAAGACGGCGCGTTGGTCTCGGGTGACCCAACAATCGGTCTCTAAACCGGTGGCTCCGAGTTTCAAAGCGAGTCGAAACGCCTCGAGTGTATTTTCTGGAGCGTGCGCACTTGCCCCTCGATGTGCGAACAGCAACGGTGTTTGAAACAGTGACGGTAGGCGCTGTTGCACACTCAGATAATAGGAGAGGTGCTCTCCTAGACTTTGAGCATGTTCAACCTGACCGGCAGCGAAATTATGTTCTTGCTGATCATCGGTTTGGTGGTTTTGGGGCCCGAAAAACTGCCCGACGCGATTCGCCGGGTCGGTCGGCTGTATGCAGAACTCAAACGAATGTCGTCGGGGGTGCAAACCGACTTGCGCAAAGTCATGGACGAGCCGCTGAAGGAAATGATGAACACGACAAATTCGGTGAAGTCGCTGTTTACCGAGACGGCGGGGCAGTTCGAATCGGCGGCGAAAGATACGTTTCAGCCGGATTTCGTGCCGTATGTGCCACCGGCCGAAGCAAAGCCGGTCGAACTGCCGATCGTGTTGTACAACGCCGACGACCCCGAGAACCAAACAGAGGGCGACGCGACATCGGAAAGTCCGGTAGTCGAGCCAGCAACTGTTGAACCCGAGACTCGACGGTCTGACGACGAATCTTCGGCAAACAACGCCCTGGACGACATCTCATGATCGGCCGAAAGTCAAAGCAGCGTGCAACGGGCGACATGTCGTTAGCCCAGCACTTGGCCGAATTGCGAATGAGGCTGATTCGTTCGATCTTGGCGATCGCCTTGGGCGCGGCAGGAGTTTTGGCGTTTTACGATCCAGTGCTTCGATTTCTAACCAGGCCCTACAGGAATCTGTGCGCCGAGCGCGCCGACTTCAACTGCGACGGCTCGTTGTTCGCGCTCGGACCGCTGGATGGTTTGTCGGCGAGAATGCGCATCGCAGGTTATGGCGGGCTGATTCTCGCGTTGCCGGTCTTGCTTTGGCAAATCTGGCGATTCATCGTGCCGGCGCTGAGCACCAAAGAGAAGAAGTACACGATTCCATTCATCGGATCGTCGATTGTTCTGTTTTTGTCGGGATGCGCGCTCGCGTATTGGACACTTTCGCGGGCCTTGCAGTTCTTGATCTCATGGTCGGGAACCGATGTCAACCAGGCGTTTCAGATCACCAAATATGTCAGCCTCGTCACGTTGATGGTGTTGGCGTTCGGGGTCGGGTTTCTTACGCCGCTGTTGATCGTGTTTCTTCAACTTGTCGGCGTGCTCACCCCGAGAACGTTGATTCGTCAATGGAGGATCGCGATCGTCGCGATCTTTTTCACCGCCGCGATAATCACCCCAAGCGGAGACCCGATAACCCTGATGGCGTTGGGTCTGCCGCTGACGCTCTTGTACTTCGTGGCGATTTTGGTCGGCTTTTTGGCCACCCGAAGACGTGCCCGCGAGGCGTACTAACGATCGTTCATGTCCCGGCCATCGCGCGAGTCGCTAATTGCTCGGTATGACTTCATCCTTGACAAATTTCAGATCGAAGCACTCGACGCATTAGATCGTGGCGAGTCGGTGCTGGTTGCGGCACCAACGGGCTCGGGAAAGACATTGGTCGCCGAATATGCGATCGAGGCGGCTCGCCGTCAAGGTTTGCGCGCTTTCTATACGGCGCCGATCAAGGCGTTGTCGAACCAGAAGTTCAACGATCTCGCCGCCTATTTCGGGCGGGACGACGTGGGTCTGTTGACCGGAGACAACAGCATCAACACCGACGCGCCGATCATCGTGATGACCACCGAGGTCTTGCGCAACATGATCTATGCGCGGTCGGAGGCGCTCGAGAAGTTGGCGGTTGTCGTTCTCGACGAGGTGCACTATCTGCAAGACGCCTATCGCGGCCCCGTGTGGGAGGAGGTGATCATTCACCTCGACCCGACGGTGCAATTGGTCTGTCTGTCGGCCACTGTCTCGAATGCCGAAGAGGTCACCGAATGGCTCAGCACCGTGCGCGGCAAAACACTCGCAATCGTCGAAGAAAAGAGACCCGTCGAACTCGTGAATCATTATGTGATCGGCGACAAGGCGCGACATGAATTGCGAATGTTCGAGACGTTGGTGGATGGATCGCCAAACCCGGAGGTTTCACGGTTCGAGCGACAAACAGATCGGAGATCGAAAGTTTTCGCGCCAAACCGGCTCGAGATCGCTGATCTGCTGCAAGACGAAGATTTGCTGCCCGCAATCGTTTTTATTTTCAGCCGCAACCAATGCGACGAGGCGGCCGAATCGTGCGTGCGCCACGGCATTCGATTGACCAACAAGGCCGAACGAGAGGAGATCGCGGAGATCATCGACTCCAGAGTGGCGATCTTCAGCGATGACGACCTCGCGGCACTCGGGTTTTCGCGCTTCGCCAATCAGCTCGAATCGGGAATCGCCAGTCATCACGCGGGAATGGTGCCGGCGTTCAAGGAGATCGTCGAAGAGTGCTTTATCCGTGGTTTGGTGCGCCTCGTTTTCGCCACTGAAACTCTTTCGGTCGGGCTGAACATGCCGGCCCGTGCGGTCGTGATCGAAAAGACGACGAAGTTCACGGGCGAGAACCACCAACCCCTGAAAGCGTCGGAATATACGCAACTCACGGGGCGAGCAGGAAGACGCGGCATCGACACGGTCGGCCACGCTTTGGTGCTCTGGAATCAATTCACATATTTTGATTCGGTCGCCGCACTGGCAATGAGTCGATCGTTCAGGCTCGTCTCGGCGTTCAGACCGACCTACAACATGGCGGCCAACCTGATCAACACCCACTCACGTCAAGAGGCGCATCACTTGCTGAACCTCTCGTTCGCCCAGTTCCAAAGCGGACGAGATGTCGTCGAGCTTCAGGCCCGGATTGCACGGCGCAGCAAGGAACGCGACCGCCTGCGGGCGCAGGCTGCGAGTGATTTCGGCGACATCGACGAATATCGCGCAATCTTCGACAACAAGCCCGATGCGACCGCAATCGATGCAGAGCTCGCACGACTAAAACCTGGCGACATAGTCATGATCGCGCGTTCAGGTCGAGAAGCAAAGGCGGTGGTGGTTGCGACCGCCCAACGAACCACGGGCACGCGAGTCACCCTGGTCACGGCGAACAAGGCGGTGCTGCAGCTTCAGGCGGGCGACTTTGACCGGCCCCCGACGAGGGTCGCCCAGATTCGTCTGCCCGATAGTTATGCGCGCACGAGCCCTAAATACATAAAAGATGTCGCGCTTCGCGTGCAACGAACAAAAGTCAAGTCGATCACGAGCAAGGGCGGGGAGCGAACGGCTAGCGAACACCCGGTGTCGGACGATCCCGAACTCCGTCGAAAGTTGATCGCCGCGAAATCGGCGGATCGCATCGACGGTGAACTGAAGTTGATCGAGGAGAGAATTCGAAAGTCAGTGCAAACAGTGAGCGCAAGATTCGATGATCTGGTGCAGTTGATGGAACGACGGGGCTATGTCGAAAATTGGAGGCTGACCGAGCAGGGCCGATCCCTTTCGAGAATCTTTCATGAACTCGACCTGTTGATCGCCGAGGCACTAGAGAACCAGATCTTTGACGGCCTCGAGCCCGCCGAGTTGGCGGCGCTGTTGAGCGTATTTGTATATGAATTCAGGCGTGCCGAGGAAGCCCCGAAGGCTCGAGTGCCGAAATCTTTGGTTGGTCGATGGAAAGAATTGCAACGCCTGAGTTCGGCGATCGGTCGCGACGAGGAGTCAAGTGGCGTGGCGGCGCATCGGGATCTTGACGCGGGTCTGATCGAAACTACTTTCGAGTGGGCGACCGGTGCCGATTTGATCGATCTCCTGGATGACGACCTCACCGCCGGTGATTTTGTCAGAACGATGAAGCAGTTGATCGATTTGTTGCGCCAGATTTCGGAGATCGCGCCAGACTCTGCGACAGCAATCAACGCCGAGAAGGCGACGAAACTGATCCTGCGCGGCGTCGTCGCCGCCTCGCAGGGCCCGGCTGTGGCGCAATCATGACGATCAAGAGGGGTCAAGACTGGGGTCAACTTGTAGAGCGTCCCGACAGACTGCATATTTTTGACGACGACTCGTCATTCGGCAGTTTTTTGAGCGACAATCGCGCTCTGGACTGGTCGAGCATGAATTTTGCGATTTTGAAGTCTGAAGCGGCCCGCGATCTCGGTTTATCGGGCGCAAGAACCGAATCATCGCAGATGTTGCGAACCAGTTTCGATTTGATCGAGGTGCAGGCTCAGGTCGGCGATCTTCGAATCACCCGGTTCCTAGTGGGTCACGCGGTGCTGGGAAATGGTTTCTTTCGTGGTCGAACTGTTGGCGTCTTCAATGTCTCTTTTCATGCCGGACGGGATTGGGCGCCAAGAGCCCACCCCAACGACGGAAAGATGGATGTCGTGGAGTTCGCCAAAGACATGAAATTCGCGCAGCGGTTTGCCGCCTATCGAAAGTTGAAGACTGGTTCGCATTTGCCGCACCCTGATATTTCGTATCACCAGTCGAACCAATACCAATTTGACGACCTTCGGGCGACGCGTTTGACGGTCGATTCGCTCGATCTTGGCGCGGTGAAAACATGCACATTTCAGGTGATTGTCGACGCGGTGACGTTGTACTGGTGAAAGTTATGATGTTGCAATGAGCAAGTTCACCGCCGAAATGGTCAGCGATCTAAAGCGCCAGGTTTCCGCCGATATAGACAGGCGCTCAAGCGACCTGGTCGAGATAAGCCGTCAGATTCATGCGCATCCCGAAACCAACTTTGAAGAACACTTTGCACACAAGATTCTGACCGATTACATCGCCGATCAAAAGTTGAGCGTCGAACGCGGCGCCTACGATCTCGACACGGCCTTCGACGTATCGGTCAAGGGCGGTGCGGGGCCGACGGTCGCGGTGCTTTGCGAATACGACGCTTTGCCTGGCATTGGCCATGCTTGCGGTCACAACATCATCGCCACTGCCGGCCTTGGGGCGGGCATCGCCCTCTCGAGCGTGGTCGAGCAATGCGGAGGCAACCTGAGATTGATGGGAACGCCCGCCGAAGAGGGTGGCGGAGGAAAAATCGAGATGGCGCGCAAAGGCGCATTCAAGAGCGTCGACGCGGCGATGATGGTTCATCCCGCTGACGCCGATTTGGCCCGGATGAACGCGATCGCGATTCAGCATTTGATGGTGAAGTTTCATGGTCTTGCGGCTCATGCGGCGGTGTCGCCGCACAAAGGAAAGAATGCTCTCGACGCGGCGGTGCTCGGCTACATGAATATCGCCGCGTTACGGCAGCACATTTTGCCGACCGAGCGGATCCATGGAATATTCACCAACTCCGGCGAGAAACCCAACATCGTGCCGCGCGAAACAGAGATGGACTGGTACGTTCGTTCACCGACGATCGAAACTTTGCAGCCGTTGAAAGAGCGTGTGACGAAGTGTCTCGAGGCGGGGGCGATGGCGGCGGGTTGCACCGTCTCGTTCGACTGGAAGGGCAACACTTTCGCCGATCTCATCGACAATGTGCCGTTGCTCGAGAGTTATATTCGCAACGCCGAAAGCTTCGGTCGCAAAATGACGACCGAGTTTCTGCCCGGAACGGGTGGTGGGTCGACCGACATGGGCAACATCAGTTACCTTGTGCCCTCGATTCATCCGATGTTGCAGGTCGCCCCGAGCGGCGTCTCGCTGCATAGCGCGGCGTTCGCCGACCACACCAAGGGTGAAGAGGCAAATCGCGCCATTTCGGACGGTGCGAAGATCATGGCGATGACCGCCATCGACATGTGGGTTTCCGAGGCGTTACAGCGCGAGGTGAAAGCCGCTTTCGGCGATGGCTTCGTGCCCGAAGGGGTGCTCTAAGCCCCCGATTTGGGCTGAAATTCAGGGCTTGGCGAATCCCTGAATGTGTGGTTCTCGAATCGTAAGATAACGCGCCGTGACGGTGTATGTGCCTGAAGTGTTCACTGACGAAGAGCAGGAGACGCTGCGTCGATACTTCACGAATTTGGACGGGCCGGTGTTCGCGCTCGTCAACCTGCCCGAGGTGGTCAAGGGTGCGTTGTTCGCCCGTTATAGCCGAAGTCCGAAAAGTTTGCGGAGACTATTTTTGGACGAGTTTGTCGGCGATCTTGACCTGAGCGGTGACAAGTCGGTCGATGCCACCACTGGTCTCGAACGCGCCGAAGATCTGTATGAGAAGGTGTTCGTCGAGTATGGCGACGACAGTGTCGCCCAGTTGGGCGGTGTTCATCTGGCCTGCGAACAAGCCTCGAACCTGTTGACGAAAATTCTTGAGCGCGGTCGATTGATGAGCTACCTCGAGCAGAGCACCCGCTACATAAATTACGACGCACGGCTCGGTGGTCGTTACCGCTTCTATCGCGATGGCGACATTTTGAACGGACCATTCGGCACCCGCTACGTGGGCGACATGGACCGGATGTTCGACTCGTATTCGGCGATGGTCGAATCGGTGACGGCCCATGTTCGAAAAACCTTCAAACGCGACAGCAATGTCTCGGATTTCGTGTTCAAACAGGCGACTCGGGCCAAAGCGCTCGATGCCGTTCGCGGAGTTCTGCCCGCGGCGTCGTTGTCGAACCTCGGAATCTACGGCACGGGACAGGGCTACGAGGCGTTGTTGCTGCGAATGCGCGGCCACAGCTTGCCCGAGGCGCGGCTCTACGCAGACCTGATGCTCACCGAGCTGCGCAAAGTAGTGCCGAGTTTTCTGAAACGGGTCGACTTGGCAGATCGCGGCGGAGCCTGGACGAATTATCTGGCAGAACGCGAACAGGAAACGATCGAACTGGTGGACGACTATTTCGGCGCGTTGGACCCCGCCGAAGTGAACGAAGTCGAGTTGGTCGACTTCGACCCGCTTGGCGAGGAGAAACTTTTGGCGGCGATCTGTTATTCGAGCTCGCATCTTCCCGAGTCTCAACTAGTCGAGGAGGTTCGCGAATTAAGTCATGACAAAAAGGTGGCTTTGATTCGCGCCTATGTCGGGGAGCGGAAAAATCGCCGCCACAAACCAGGGCGGGCGTTTGAACGAGTCGGCTACCGATTCGACGTGCTCGGCGACTACGGGGCGTTTCGCGATCTGCAACGACACCGTCTGCTGACGATCGAATGGCAAAAGTTGACCCCGCATCACGGATATGTTCGACCCGAGTTGGTTGTCGAGGCCGGCCTGGGCGACCAATTCGACGAGTCGATGCACAGATCCGCCGAACTTTACGACGCGTTGTTGCCCGATTATCCGAGTCAAGCGCCATACGCCGTTTCAATGGCATATCGCATGCGATACACCATGCAATTCAATGCACGCGAGGCGATTCACATGCTCGAGTTGCGGTCGTCGCCGCAAGGCCATCCGTCATATCGGCGGGTGGCGATCGAGATGCATCGACTGATCGCCGAGAAGGCCGGGCATAAGGCGGTGGCAGAAGCGATGACGCACATCGTCAAGCAGGCTCCCGAACTCGAGAGGCTCGATTCCGAGCGAAAAGCGGAAGCCAGGCGAAAGTGAGGCACTTGACGACGATTTGGTGTCAGTACCCCCGATATCCGATACTATGCGCGCTTCAGAACACCCAGTTATTAGGACTACATGGCTGACGAAGAAAACGAAACTGAAAACCCCGAAGAGGTTGTCGACGGAGAAGTCGAGCCCGACGAACTCATCGACGGCGAAGAAGATGTCGATCCCGAAGCGCTGTTGGATGAAGACGGCGCAGAAGGGGATGAGGTCGACAGCGATTTGCTCGTCGTCGACCCGGTCATCACCGACGAAGGCTCGACCCTCGCCACGCCACCGACGAAACCAAAAACGGGCGAAGAAGACGAAGAAGACGAAGAGCTTCAACCAGATGATGTCGAAGCCGATCTCTCGGCGATTCTGCAAGAGAAACTCACAACGCCTGTCGAGGTTGACGAAGACGTCGAAGACGAAACGGGTGGCGACGATCGCACAGACGGCGTCGAGCGGTTGCAACCGCGGCGACCAGATGAGACGCAATGCGACCGTTGTTACTACTTGGTTCGACAGAATGCGCCAGGGTGTCCAGTCGACGACCCGGTGTGTCCGCTGTTCCAAAATAGTTAAGTCGTGTGATGCAGATCTTTGTACGAAAAGGATCTGTCGAGGACTGCGAGATTCTTTCGCTGCTAGAAATCGAGCGCCGCAGTTCTCTGGATCAGTTTCGTGGTGGTGCCCAGCTTTCGGAGATTGTTAAACAAGTCTCACCGCATTGGCAGTCGGCGTTAGGCGACGACAATACGGCGGTTTTCGTCGTCGGGGATCGTGGCGAGGTGATGGGCTTTGCCGTAGCCAGAAAATCAACATGCGAGAAATCGAACATCGCGACGATCGAGCAAATTTTCGTGACGAAAGATGCACGAGGGCTGGGTCTGGGCGACAGTTTGCTTGCCGAGGTGATGCGCTGGGCGAAATCAGAGCGGCTCGCGGCACTCGACGGTTACGCCTTGCCAGGTGATCGCGAGACTAAGAACCTGTTCGAAAGGGCAGGGCTCGTGGCGCGACTGATCACCGTCACGACCGATCTTCTCGACTAAAAGATACTTACTTGCCCTTCCAATTTGGCGGGCGCTTTTCGATGAACGCGGTGAGACCCTCTTTGGTGTCCTCAGACGACAATACGGCGCCGAACTCTTTGTTGGTCATCTCGATCAAGGTCTTGTCTGACTCCGTGGCGGCAGCAAGGACTATTTTTCGACTGGCCCAAACGGCGAGCGGGGCGGCTTTGCATACGCGTTTGGCCAGGTCGAGCGCGCCGTCGAGCGCCTGCGTGGGCTCGACGAGTTTGTTGACCATGCCGAGGTCGTAGGCGCGCTGGGCCGAAAATGGTTCGCCCGTGAGAATCGCCTCCATCGCCGCAGCACGACCAATCGCGCGGGGCAACCTGAAAAGACCACCTGCGCCGGCGATCAAGTTTCGTGTCGCCTCGGCAAGACCGAACGCCGAGCGGGTGGTCGCAACGACCATGTCGCAAGCCAAAACCAATTCACAGCCTCCAGCGGTGGCCAAACCGTCGACAGCGGCGATCACGGGCTTCTTTCTGTCACGATAAACAAAACCGCCGAAGCCGCCCCGAGCGGTGTTGAGCGCCGCGGCGTTGCCCGAGTTGATCGCTTTCAGGTCGGCACCCGCGCAAAAGACCGGACGCTCCTGGCCGGCCGTGTTGGCGGCGAGAATTCCGATCCACACTTCGGGGTCTTGCTCGAGTTTGTCGATCGCGGCTTCGATGCCGCTGGCCACATCGCCGTTCACGGCATTGCGCGCTTCGGGACGGTTCAGCGTGATGATTGCGATTTTTTCGCGGACTTCATATTCAACGATGTTGGTCATCGCCCAAGGTTAATTGATCAGACCGCTAGAACTAACGGTCGAGGTCGGGTGATTAGACCGCGGCGGCTTTCGGCTTGCGCCGAAACTCTTTTTTGACTCGTGGTGGTCGCAGAGGTCGTGGGGCGACGGCGCCCGGTTGAACCTCGATCGCGAACAGTGAGGCGATTTGCGGAATCAATGGGGCAAGTCGCTTGACGGTTTCGCGCAGAGCGTCGTTGGTGGTCTGAGGCGAGCCCAATGGCTTGACGAGAGAGCGAATCGGCGAAAATGCGAGGGCCTCGAGGATCGCGACCCATTTGTCTGATGTGGCATCGACAGACAGCGATTCGGTCGTGAGTTTGGCGAGTTGCTGGGCAAGTTCTGCCGGAAACAATACGCCCGCTTTTGGCGGCTCACCCGACATTTTTATCGCTCGCAATACCCGATTGGCCGAGATTGCGAGACGCAGGTCGTCGAGCCACTGGGTAAGTTCGGCTTCTTGTCGGTTCTTGAGCGCTTGCTTTAGTTCGGTGGCGAGAGCGCGGGTCGACTCATCTCGGGCGACCATCGGATCGTCAGAACCGCTGACCACGGCGCGAAGATCCCGCAGGTCGAGCTGAACGAGGTCGGTTTTTGCCGCCTCGGCTTTGTCGAGCCATTCGGCGACGCGCAACTTGGGCAAAATATCTTGCGCCATTTGAATCAAGCCGTCGGCCTTGATTTCCGGCTTGTTCTCGGCCTTCAGTTTTGCATTTTGCTCCTTGATCGCCTCGCGCACGGCGCGCAATCCACCCGCCAGGGCTCGCTCGGCGACGCTGCGTTGTTCGCCGGGCAACGAGGCCAAAACTGCGGAGCGGTGAGTTCGTTTTGGCTTTAGGCGCTTGGGCGTTGGTCTGACGGGCAATTGCACGATTGGCGCAGTCGGTGCTTTTCGATCTGGTCTTGGCTCGCGACGCTTTGGCCTCGACTTGGCCCCGACGTCAGATTTAGGCGCGCGTCGGGGCTTTGAACTGCGGTCGGATTTTTTGCGGTCGGCCAGTTTTTCGGTGACTGTCTTGAAGGGCTGGTCGTCGATTAGTTCGAGAAACGTGCCCTTCTGCGACTTGTCGCGCTGCGTGACGACTGCGAGCACCGTGACGCCATCGATGTCGAAGTCGGCTTCAATTTTCAGCACGTCGCCGACCTTGCTCGAGCCCGTCAGAAGCGAGGCGTCTATAACGCCCTTCGGAACTTTGGCCCCGGCAGCCCGCCATGTCCACGAGCCGTCGCCACGCTGGCTCGTCAGTTCGACATCAAGGCGTCTGGACATGAGTCTTTACGGTATAGGCAAATAGAAAGATCTCAGCCGAAATAGTACGGTGATTTCGTGGCCGTTTATGCGTTGGGTGATCGTGTTCCGAAGATTCATGATTCGGCATTCGTGCACCCCGAGGCCGTGGTCATCGGCGCGGTAGAGATCGGGGCTGAGTCGACGATTTGGGCCGGCGCCGTGTTGCGGGGCGACGACGGCGAGATTCGCATCGGTGCGCGAACCAGCATTCAGGACAACTGCGTGTTGCACACGACCCCGGAAACGCCGACGATCGTCGGCGACGATTGCGTGATCGGGCACATCGTGCACCTCGAAGCCTGCACGATCCAATCTGGAGCCCAAGTTTCGACGGGTGCGATCGTGTTGCATCGGGTCGTGGTCGAGAGCGGGGCGATCGTGGGCGCGAATTCGGTGGTTTTGAACGACACTGTCGTGCCTGCGGGCGCACTGGCGGTGGGTTCGCCTGCCGTGATCAAAGAGGGTCGAGCAAAAAGCGAGGACATCGATAGCGGCGCGCGAATCTATGTCGCCAAAGGCAAATTGTTCCGCGAAAAATTGCGCAAGATTCGCGACTGACTCGCGATTGATTTGCAGGTTCGACGTCTAACGGTCGACGACGGCCAGTAGCGCCGAAAGATCGATGCGCTCCGACTCGATCAGGTAGCTGTTCGCCGCATCCCGGCGAAACTGGCGGCACAAATCTGGGCGAAAGAAGCGCGCCCCTTCGCGAATCACATAGTTCAAGATAAAGAATCGATAGGCGAAAGGCAGAAACTCGATCTCTTGACGAGTCAACTTGAACACTTCGTTGTATGCCTCGATGAATTTGACGAAACGTGGTTCGACGAGCGTGTGCGCCGAGTAGGTGAACTGGGTTTTGTCGCCCGTGCGCGATGAAACGCGACTCAGAAAATAGAAGTCCAACAACCGAGATTCGACGCGAAACCAGTCGTAGTCCCATCGGGTGGCGAGTTTGAAACGTTGCGCTGACCCCGGCGGGTTCGTCTCGACCGAAAAATTGCCCAGGTTCCAGTCGACCAAAATCGGGATTCGCTGCCACTCGTCGTAGTGAACCTTCTCGAGATGCAGCAGGAAGTCGTGGGTGAAGCGACGCAAAGTTGAGATCGCCAGAGAATCGAGGGAAAAGTGTTCGGGTGCCTGCTCGTCGTTCAACAAGTCGTAGAGATGAATCGCATCGCTTTTGACCGAATTGGATGTGGGCGGCATCGTCGGGGCGATCTCGGCGCAGGCGAGGTGGAATTCGGCGATCTCGTGGGCGAGGGTGGTGACATCTTGGTCGTCGAGAATTCTCGGCAGACCGGCGAGGCCCTGTACATCGGTGTAAAAAACCGCCCAACAACTGCCGTCATACCAGGTGAACGGGCGAGAGTCCTTCGACAGAACCTCGGCGAGAAAGCCCGACCAACGACCTCCGCCCAATTGCCTGCTACATCGAGCCAACCGATCGTGGTCTTCGGCGAACTGAAAATACGAACCATACGAGCTGACTTTGGCGATCAGTGTGTGCGCATCATCGAGCGTGATTCGAAACACCCGATTTGTCGAGACATGTGCCGAGATCTCGTCGAACCTGACGATCTTGCGCGAGTCGGCGTACGCCGACCAGGCGTCGATCACATTTTGTTTGGCATTCGGCAACGACTCGACAACTTGTGACTGCGAGACCACGCTTTAGTCTCGCAGAATTTTCGGGCGTTTCTACGAACGCGCGCGCACACCGATCGGCGCGATCAGATGAAACCCGGCATGATGGCGCTGTTCTTCAGACTCGCCGCCCCAGAAACCATATTCGTGGTGGTCTCGAGCGAACTCTCTGCAGGTCTGCAGAACCGTGCAGGTTTCGCAAACCGTGCGCGCCATCTGCTCGCGTTGCTCGCGGGCTTGCGGTCGCTCGGCGATGGAGGGGAAAAATATGTCGGTGAGCCCGCGACATGCCGCATCGTTCATCCACTTGTCGTCGGTCTCGATCCGTCGTTGATAAAAATCAAACGCTGACACGCCCAGCAAACTAGGCGATATCTAACTGATCAGTCAATTAGATCTTGAGCGCTTGTGAAACCGCCTCGGCGAACATGTCGATGTCTTTGTTGGTGATATCCCAAGCCGTCATCCACCGATATTTGTGGTTGAGGGCGTCCCAATCCCAGAAAAACGCCCAGTCTTGCAGCGCCTTTGCCGCCTGTGGCTGAATCGTCGGAAACAGACTGTTGACGCTGGGGGGAGTGAGCAATCCGAGCGACTTGTGATGCTTTGTTTTCTCGTATAGGGCGAGAGCCATCGCGTTGGCCTGACCACCAAGTTTGAAGAACAGATCGTTTTGCAGCAGTTCGATGTATTGCGCCGAGATGAAGCGCATCTTGCTGTGCAGTTGGGTGATCTGTTTGCGGATGTTTTCGACGCGGTCGGCGAGCGCAGTGTTGAAAAAGACGACTGCTTCACCAAAGACGATGCCCGCCTTGGTGCCACCGAAACTCAGAACATCGACGCCGGCATCGATCGTGAAACTTCGCAGCGCCTGCGGGGTGGATCCGAGCGCGGCGGCGGCGTTGGCCAGGCGGGCGCCGTCCATGTGCACGAGCAAACCGTGGTGGTGCGCCACATCGCATAACGCTCGAACTTCTTTGGCCGAATAGAGGGTTCCCAACTCGGTGGCCTGGGTGATCGAAACGACCGCGGGTTGCGCATGGTGAATATTGCCGCGCATGTGAACGACTTCCAAAATGTCTTGCGGTTTAAGTTTGCCGTCGAGCGACGGGCGAGTCTGCAGTTTGGCACCGAGAATTCGCTCAGGCGCACCGGCTTCGTCGACGGCGATGTGGGCCATCTCGGTGCAGACAACCGAATCGGCGGGCTTGAGCATGCACGCGAGTGCCAAAACGTTGGCACCCGTGCCTCCGTAGACGAATTCGGTGCGCACCGTTCGACCGAAAAGGTCGTCGAACAACCGTCGAGCCTGCTCGGTGTAGACATCTTGTCCGTAGGCGAGTGCGTGGTCGGAGTTGGCGCGAACCAGCGCCTGCACGATGTCGGGGTGCGCTCCAGCGGCATTGTCGGAGGCCATCACTCGCGACGGGCGAGGCAGGTTAATCGGCACGGTTCAGTATGCCCACTCGAACAACTCGGCTCGGGTAGGTTTCTGTCATGACGAAATCAGAGGATCTCAAAACCCACGAAGATCGCTGTCAGTGGTGTCGGTCGCCGTTCAGCCAGCGGCAAGGGGCGGGCAGACCTCGTCGGTTTTGCAGTCAGGCCTGTCGTCAATGGGACTGGGTGGCGCGCCAACGGGCCACTGAACTGGCGCTAAGCGAGGACGAGTTGGTCATTGCCCGCAAGGAACTCGACGCCTTACGCGACCAGATCTATGTTTTGAAGTGCGCGATCGCCGATGTCGAAGCCGACCTTGACCCGGCGGTAGACCCGACCACAAGAGACTTCAAGGCGGCCCTCAAATGGCTTCTACAGGCCGCCAAACCGCTGGCGAACGAACAACTGCACCCGAGCCCGAGCCGAGCAGCATGAGGCGTTTTGAGGCAGTTTCAGTGGGTTTGGGCATGTGGCGATTCGCCCATAATGTTAGTTATGTAAAGTTGATCTAGGCCGAAACTTTAGGTTTCTGCACCCTCCCAACTCCCTGCCAGTATCAACTCGTATGCCTGCAGCCAAATCTTTGCCCGAACGAGGTTTAGACGCCAGCACGGTGTTTGAGACGCTTGAGGGGCTTCGCCGCAATGATGTGCGCTGGCGCGAAGGTCGAGCCTTCAGCCTCGCCTACAACGCGGGCCCTGAGGCTCTGGCCGTGGCTGAGGAGGCTTATCGACGCTTTAGCGGCGAAAATGCCCTGAACACGGGTGCGTTTCCTAGCCTGCGCCAAATTCAGGCCGATGTGGTTGATATGACGAAACCATGGCTGGGTGCTTCGAATGAGGGCGCAGGTTTCATGACCTCTGGGGGCACCGAGAGCATCTTGATGGCCGTCAAATCGGCCCGCGATCGCTTGGCTCAAGAGCGGAAAATTGTCCGGCCAAACATGGTCTTGCCGATATCTGCCCACGCCGCCTTCGACAAAGCGGGGGCATATTTTGGTGTCGAACTTCGTCGAGTCGACGTTTTAGATGACTGGCGTGCCGATGTTTCGGCGATGCGACGAGTAGTCGACGACCACACTGTGCTGGTGGTCGGTTCGGCGCCCCAATATCCGCAAGGTGTGGTCGACGATATTCCGGCGATCGCCAGCCTCGCCGCAGAGCACGGCGCCAACTGCCATGTCGATGCCTGCATGGGCGGTGTCACGCTCGCCTACCTCGAACGCCTCGGCGAGCCGACCAAGCCGTGGAATCTGAAAGTTCCAGGCGTGAGTTCGATTTCGGTGGATCTGCACAAGTTCGGATACACGTCGAAAGGTGCTTCGGTGATCATGTACGCGAACAAGCACCTGCGATCATTCCAGGGTTTTGTCACCGACAAATGGTTGGGTGGTTTGTACGGCTCTTCAGGAGTGCTCGGCACCAAGTCGGGTGGCAGCATGGCGAGCGCCTGGGCCGTGATGAACTTTCTCGGCGACGACGGCTACCTGCGGTTGACCAAACAGGCTCGTGAGGCGACGCTGCAATTGGCAAAGATCATCGACGAGTCTGAGCATTTGGTTTTGCGGGCCGAGCCCGAGACGACACTCCTCTGCTTTGGGGCGCGCGAACCCGCGCGCCTGAGCGTCTTTGGTGTTGGCGACGAACTGAACCGCCTCGGCTGGTATGTAGATCGCCAGTCGCCGCCCGACTCGTTGCACTGCACTGTAAACGCAATTCATCATGACAAAATTCAACTATTCAGCGAAGCGCTGACCAGCGCGACCCAAACAGCCCTGCACAAAAACACCGCCGGTCAACAAGGCGCCTACGGCACCCTCGACTAATGACAAACCTGCAACCGCTAAGCACAGTTGGCGAAAAATCCGTTGGAGTGCGCCCAGTCACCTTCTGGTGTTCGAT
>VGAB01000008.1 GCA_016870935.1 Actinomycetota bacterium
CGGGCGGCGGTCATCTCGGCGGTCGCCTTCCCGGCGAGGGCGGCGGTCGTCGCGGTCGAAACTGCGCGGACGAGAATCGTCGCGGCGCGGTCGAGAATCGTCGCGGCGGGGTCGGCGGTCATCTCGGTCAAACTTGCGGGGGCGAGAATCGTCACCGCGTGGGCGACGTGGCCGGTCGCGACGCGATCCGCGATCAAATTTGGGTTTTTCGTCGCGGGGCATGGCACATTGACGCTATCGCCCAGAACACAGCACGGTGTGCCTCGCTCGACGACTAAGAGTTGCCGGCGAACAGCATCACGCCGTCGTCGACCGGTGACTTGCGAAACATCTTTCTGTCGCGCTTGTAGTTCTGCGGGTTGATCCACGGTTCGCGATCACCTTGTCGCGGCATTTTGTGCATCGCCCGACGCATGTAGCCAGACGAAAAACTCTCGATCCACGACTTTTGCGGCATGTCTTTGTCGCCAAGTCGCAGGGTTGGCGTGCAGGATTTCGTATTTGTCTCGCGCATGTGGTTCAACAACCGACAGACATACTCGCAAGTCAGATCGGCGCGCAAAGTCCACGAGGCATTGATGTAACCCCAAGATGACGCCAGATTCGGAATGCCCGAAAACGCGAAGCCCTTGTATGTCCATGTCTTGGCAAAATCGACCGGTTGCGAGTCGACCATAAACTCCATCTCGCCCAAAGTGACCAGATTGAGCCCGGTCGCAGTGACGATTATGTCGGCTTGCAACTGTTGCCCCGACTCGAGTTCGATGCCCGACTGGTTGAAGCCCTTTATCGTGTCGGTGACGATCTCGGCTTTTTGCGAACGAATCGCCTTGAACAAATCGCTGTCGGGCACGAGACACAGGCGCTGATCCCACGGATTGTAAGACGGCGTGAAATGCTTTTCGACGTCATAACTCGGCCCCAACTCGGCGCGAACGCCGCTGAGCAACAATTCTTTGATCTCGAGCGGCTTGACCCGTGTTCGCTTGTAGACGATCTGTTGCATCGTCGTGTTTTTGAAACGGGTGATCTTGTAGGCGACTTTTTCTGGGAAAATCTTCCGCATTCGCTTGCCAAACGGGTCGACCGAGGGTCGCGAAACTACGTAGGTTGGCGAACGCTGCAACATGGTGATGTGCTCGCAGTCTGCGGCCATTGCCGGCACGAGCGTCATCGCCGTCGCGCCCGAGCCGATGACCACCACGCGCCTGCCGCGATAGTCGAGATCTTGGGGCCAAAACTGCGGGTGCACGACCTGCCCGGCGAACTTCTCGAGACCGGGGAACTCGGGCGTGTAACCCTGCTTGTAGCTGTAATAACCCGAACACATGAACAAGTAGTTGCATTCGATTTTTGAGATCGACTCGTCGACCTTGTTCACGACCGTGAGCGTCCATCGATTGTCGGCCGACGACCACTCGGCTTTGGTCACATGCTGGTTGTAGCGAATCTTCGACGCGATGCCGTTTTCTTCGATGGTCTCGGCGAGGTAGTCGAGAATCGCCGGACCGTCGGCGATCGACTTGTCGGCCTTCCACGGCTTGAATCGATACCCGAGGGTGTGCATATCGCTGTCTGATCGCACTCCGGGATACCTGAACAAGTCCCAGGTGCCGCCGAAACTCGCGCGACCCTCGAGAATCTGAAATGTGCGGTCGGGCGACATCGTCTGCAGGTGATACGCGGCACCGATACCCGAGATGCCCGCGCCGACGACGATCACGTCGAAATATTGCCGCTCGCTGTTCACTCGACTCACGCTAGTGAGCGGCCGAGCATCTGGACGCATTTTTTAGGGTGTTAATCTTGCGCCATGGGCGGTCAGATTGATCTGCGAAATTGGATGGACTCGCCACATAATCGTTGGAGTTTTCAGCATGTCTCGGAGATTATTCCCACCGTTCCGATTCTGAATAGGAGCGGATACACAAACGTTCTACCCCACCTCGATATCGACCTTGAAAACGTGTCGTTTGTAGCTGCAGATGGTTCAAAAACAAACCTGAGCGCCCACCTCGAGCGAACACTCTGCGACGCGATCTGCGTAGTTCATGACGGCACAATTGTCTTCGAAAAATACTTCAACGAAATGCGCCCCGAAAGCCGGCATTTGTTGATGAGCATCACAAAATCGATGACAGGGGCCGCACTTGGGGTTGCGATCGGCCGCAACCTCTTGTCGCTAGATGATCAAGTAACTGCGATTGCCCCAGAATTCGTCGGCACGAGCCTTGATGGTTGCTCGGTTCGGCACTTGATCAACATGTCCGCGGGCACCGAATTTGTCGAGGATTACGAACTTTACAAGCTTCCCGATTCGGATCATCCCCTGATCGAATATGAGCGCCAATCGGGGTATCGACCACTCGATGGTCGGGTTGCGATCGGTGCACTGAAACATTTCCGCACCTACCCACTGGCGCGGGCCCATGGCGAAGTTTTCGACTATCGATCACCATTGACAAATGTCGTGGCACGAATTCTTGAAATTGTCAATGGAATTTCCTTTAACGAAGTTCTGTCCCGAGATGTTTGGTCACCGATGGGCATGGAGCATCCGGCAGATATTTTCGTCGATCCGGTCGGATTCGCCATTGCCGATGGGGCAATGTCCTGCACGACTCGCGACCTGGCGCGATTCGGTTTGGCCTATCTCAATGATGGTTTCGTAGACGGCACGAGTGTCATACCGCAACGGTGGGTGGTCGACACCTACAATGCCGACGACGTATCCCGTCGCCTGTACGCAAAATCTTGGGAAGGAACACAATCTGAGGAGGATTTATACCGAGGATGGTTCGCGTATCACAATGCGTTTTGGATTATCGAGCAGGCAAAGCAGTTCAGCGGCCTGGGGATTTTCGGTCAAAGTATCTGGATAGATCGTCCGAGTCGCACCGTAATTGCGCGATTCTCGACGCATTCAGAGCCGTTGATGCCGACGGTCGCCGCCGAGGAAATGCGGTGTTTTGAGGCGATAGCCAACTCACTCGTCGCTTCAAATTGACGATTTGAACTTGTCGTTCACTTCATGTAATTCGCGGCAAACCTTGAGTCAGTCAAGGCGGGTCGGTCAAAACGAAAAGGCTGAACATTGCTCCGCGTCGCACCGAACAATGCGCGCTCAGCCAGGGCCCGCCCGAACCAGGAGGCGAATTTGAAGCCGTGCGCCGAACCCAGACCGACCTGGACACCCGGATGACCAGGGACGGTATCCAAAACAAAATCACGATCTCGCGTCAGCGCATATAGACAAGTTTTTACGCGTGGCGCGGGACCACCGAGCATTTCGGGGATCATTTTCGACAAAAAGACGGTCAGGCGATTTAAAGCGGCTTGATCGGTTGCAAAACTTCTGGTGCGAGCCGTGGTTCGTTGACCTCCAACATCTTCTGCCGCTTTCACCGCTCCGATGTCGCCGTAGATTGGGAATCCGTAATATGACGGATCGTCCATCCAGATCCAAACTGGAAACGAACCGATCGCAAACTTAGCCCGAGAGTCTGGCAAATGCGGATAATAGGCGACTTGCTCCCGCGTGACCTCAAGAGGAATCTGCAGATCGAGCGGCTCGAGCAATTCATTCGTCCAACCATCCGTGCACAAAATCACCGAGCCCGTCCGGTAAACGCAGTCGTCAGTTACGACCTTTAGATCGCCGGCCCCGTCGCTTTCGATGCCCCGCACCGTCACACCCTCGCGAAGTTCGACGCCGCGTTCTCGTGCCAGGCGATGATGGGCGGCAGTGCCCTTGATTGCCGGGGCGATGCCCGTATCTTTTTGAAACAACGCCCGCACGCCGTCATTCAAAACGAACTGCGGAAATCGTGCCATGGTTTCTGCCGCGCTCAAAATTTCAAATGGGACACCGTTGGCGCTCAGGCTCGACTGATAGTCATCAATTGAAATCGCAGAGTTTGCGGGGAAAAGGTCAACCCCGCCAGTGCGCACCACGAGTTGTTCGCCTGCTTCGGCTGAGACTGCGTCCCAAGTCTCGTAGGCTTCGCCCGCCAATTTCACATATTCGGGGGTGTGATACGAGTAGCGAATGATTCTTGAGTGATCGTGGCTTGCGCCATTTTCGTGACCCAATGCAAACTGTTCTAAGCCGACTATCGAAGTCTGTTTCCGATCATCTTGGGCGAGTTTCGCCAACCAATACACGACGGCCGCCCCGATGCCGCCCAACCCGACAACAACATGATCGACGCTACGACTTTTCTTCTCTTTGCTCACTTTCCCATCTGCTTTCGCCACCATTCGCGGATATCCAGACTTGGCGTCTCCATCGGTGCGAACATGCCTTCGGTGAAAAAATTCGACATCATGCCGCGTTGCACGCGCTCGCAAATTGCCCAGTCCTGCCGATTTACGAGATCCCAAAAATCCACAGCATCACTTGGATCAAAATCAGGTTTGACTTTCTCGTTCGGATGGAAAAGAAAATCACAGGAAATGGTCGTTCTGTTTGGCCCTTTTGGCCAGAGTACAAACGACACCACGTGATCGCACGACAACGACAAAAACAAATTTGGATAGACCAGTTCACCTTTATGGTTGACCATTTCATCTTTGGACAGACCTGGGAAGGGTTCTCGGGTGGTGGTGCCTGTTTTGGTGAATGTATATGCACCATCGCGGTGGGCGATGCCACGGTTCCAATCCAGATCAACCCCACCCCCTTGTCGAAACGAAGGCACCAAGTCGCACAACTCGGGATGCACCGGGCCACAGTGGTAGCACTCGTTGTAGTTCTCCTCGATCACCTTCCAGTTGGCGTCGACCGCATAGGTGATGGTGTGTCCCACAACGAGCTCGGAAAGCGGGTAGTTCTTGACTCGACTCGCAATTTCGCCGATCGAGTTGAATAGCGGGTCTTCGCCCGAATGCTGGCGAACGAAGATAAAGCCTCCCCAAATCTCGAGTCCGAGACGCAACAAGCCGTACGAGTCGTGGTCGATGTCGGCCAAATGTGGTGCACCGCGCAAAGTGCCGTCGACGTTGTATGTCCAATTGTGATATGGACAACGAATTATCGCGCCGAAGCAGCCGCTTGCAGCACCGAGATCCGTCGAGTCGACCAATTCGGTACCCCGATGGCGACACATGTTGACGAACGCACGAAGTGAATTATCCGCCGCGCGAACCACCAAGACCTTCTCGCCCTGCAGATCGACAAGTTTGTAACTTCCAGACTCGATACCGACCTGGTCGTGTCTGCCGATGCAAAACCAGTTCGACGCAAACACTTTGTGCTTTTCCAAATTCCAAACCTCTTCGGCGACATACGCGGCACGGTCCAAGGATTTCTCGAGCACGGTACTCAGTGTAGATTTGTGTCGTGCAGTTTTCTCGGCTGTGGATCACCGTGCGAGACGGCACCAAATTGGCGGCAGATATTTATTTGCCAACGAACGGCTCTAATTCATTCCCCGTGGTTTTGGAGGCGCTGCCCTATCGCAAGGACGACTTGACCGCATCCTCGCACGCCGACGACTATGTTCGACTCGCCGACGAGGGAGGCTTTGCCGTTTGTCGACTCGACCTCCGAGGAACGGGTTCGTCTGGGGGTCTGGCAACCGACGAATACCCGCCGAGCGAACTTGAGGACCTAGCGGATGTCATAAATTGGCTGGCCTCGCAGACTTGGTCGAATGGTCGAGTGGCGATGTTCGGCTATAGCTACTCGGGATTCAACTCGCTGCAAGTCGCATGCACGCGACCGCCTGCGCTGAGTGCCATTTGCGCGATCTATGCAACAGATGACCGTTACACGGACGACGTGCATTACATGGGCGGCGCGCTTCGGGCTATCGATCTCGTCGACTATTGCCACTACATGACGGCGTGCAATTTGCTCCCGCCCGTCCCTGCCGTGTTTGGCGACGATTGGAAATCCGAATGGCGATATCGGTGCGAGAACAACCGACCCTGGGTGCTCAAATGGCTCGAGCAACAACATGACGGGCCTTATTGGCGACACGGTTCGCTTCGACCCGACTACGCGAGAATCGAATGCCCGACGATGATTGTCGCAGGTTGGGCCGACGGTTACCGCAACAACACCTTTCGCACATTTGAGGCGCTGCAGTGCGAAAAATCCTTGTTGATCGGTCCATGGAGCCACAGCGCACCGGCCTATTCGCACCCTGGTCCGAATATCGACCTGGTCCCCGAGATGATCGCATGGTTCAATCGCTGGCTTCGAACTGAAGGCGAATCGACATCCTCGGAGCCCCCGATCAGGGTTTTCATCAGGCACTCGACGAAACCCGATGCCGATTTGTTGATGCTCAACGGCGAATGGCGGTTCGAAGATACTTGGCCCCCAAAAAGATCTGTTACGGCAACGCTTCGACCATCGATCGCGAAAGGATCCAATTTGATTGACACGCTCGAGGTGCGGCCAGACATCGGCACAGCCGCATGGAATTCGTGCGCGGGGGGACTGCCATGGGGGCAGCCAACGGATCAACGCGAAGATGATGCCTGGTCGCTCATCTACCAATGGCCTGTCGGGTCAGAGGGTTTGGAAATCCTCGGTCACGCCGCGATCGCGATGAACCTCGCGAGTGACCAGCCCGTCGCATTCGTGAGTTGCAAAATTTGCGACGTATTTCCGGACGGCACTTCGGCGCTTGTCACCCGGGGTTTTCTCAACTTGACTCATCGCCAATCGTCGACCGACCCCAAACCGCTCGGGGTTGGCACTTTCGAAAAGGTGACCGTCGAATGCGAGGCCACCTCTTGGATGTTCGGGTCGGGACACCAGGTCAGGCTTTCGATCGCCGGCTCAGACTGGCCGAATATCTGGGCGCCTCCACGAGCGTTCAATTTGCAAATCGATCGCTCGACTCTCGAATTGTCTTTGCCACAGATTTCGGGGATCGGCGCAGGAAAACCAGAATTCAAGCCGATAGTCAGGGCCACCGCAGTCGATGAGTCGCCATCAAATGATTCTGTGGCGACCAAATGGATTGTCGAACGTGACATCCTTGATCACACGACGGTTGCCCGAACCCAATACGGCGGACACAGCGATGTTCGTGACCAGGGCACAGCCGACGAGTTGTACCAAGGTGAAGTAGGTATCTCATTGACCGATCCGGGCCAATCTTGGGTCTATGCAAAAACGCGTTATCAACTCAAATGGCCCGAGGCCGACTGCGTAGTCGAGGCACGAATGCGTGTTCAAAGCGACGCCGAGGCGTTCAATGTGACCATTGATATCGATGCCGATCTGGACGGCGCCGAATTCGCGCGCAAGCGATATGAAAATCGCATCCTGCGCCGCCTGCTCTAGCCACCAAATTTCGCCGAGGTGATCGAACTTTCGGCCGCATGGCAAGCAACCAAGACTCCGTCGTTGTGATTCAGCAAAACGGGGTCTTCGCTTGTGCAACGCGGGACAATGCCGAGATTTTCTGCCTCACCGGACTGCACTAGCGGACATCGCTGTCGAAATCTACAGCCCGGAGGAATCGCCGTTGGGTCGGGCATCTCGCCGACCAAAATCTGCTTGGCCATACCCCGATGTTCGCGCACGACCGAGAGAAGAGCCCGTGTGTACGGATGCTTCGGCCGAGCCAACAGTTCTTCGGTCGCCCCCATCTCAACGATGCGACCCAAATACATTACGGCGATGCGATCGGCTATGTTCCATGCGAGCCCAAGATCATGCGTCACAACCAGCACTGCCATTGCTTGCTCGCGTGCGAGAGTTTGCAAAAGAGCAAGTATTTCTCCGCGCACGGAAGCATCGAGACTCGATACGGGCTCGTCTGCCACCAGTAACTTAGGCTCTAACACCATCGCCCCTGCGATAACCACCCGCTGGCGTTGACCGCCTGAAAGTTCGTGCGGAAACTTCATCAGATACTGGTCGGCAGGATGCAAGCCGCAACGCTCGAGGGCGCGCACAACAACGTCGTGCTCGTCAACGGCGAGCCCGTGAATTCGCAGGCCCTCGGCGACGATTTCATAAACAGTGTGTCGAGGATTCAAACTCGCGGTTGGGTCTTGGAAAATGATCTGGGCCTGTCTACGGAACAATTTCTTGTCAGCGGTTCCGGTCGGAAACGGTTTTGCGTCAAAGACGATCGAACCCGAGGACATCGCTTGTAGACCAAGAATCGCCCGCGCAAGGGTGGTTTTTCCGCACCCCGATTCACCGACTAAGGCGACTATTTCGCCCTTTCGAACATCTAAATCAATGCCATCAACCGCATGCGCCGCTTTTGCGCCACGATTCCGCGGTGGGTAGACGACACGTACATCGTCGCAGACCAACAGTGGCTCGTCAGTCACTTTGCCCACCGAAATGCAGGCACGCAACGCGACGATCCATCGACTTGCTGACTGATTTCAACACAACGTCAGTACTTCGACATTTTTCGATAGCAACCGAGCACCGCGGGTGGAACGCACATCCGCTTGGCAGGTCGTTCGGGCTCGGCGGATCACCAACGAGACCTCTTGGATTTCGGCGCGAAGCGGTGTCGCCGATAACCGGAAAGGACGCGGCCAGCGCGATCGAATATGGATGCTTGAATTCACGGAGCAGATCTCTGCCGGCGCCAACTTCGATCACTCGTCCGGCGTACATGATCGCGACACGGTCGGCGATCTGAGACAGAACCGACAAATCATGGGTGATGAACAACATCGAAAGTCCGCGCTCACGCTTGATCTCTTCGAGCATCTGCAGTATTTGCGCTTGAATCATCACATCCAGGGCCGTCGTTGGTTCGTCGGCGATGATCAACATCGGATCGCACGCCAGCGCCATCGCGATCAAGGCGCGTTGTTTCTGCCCGCCGGACAACTCGTGTGGATAATCTTTTGCGCGCCGTGCCCCGAGTCCAACGATTTCCAGCAATTCGGCGACACCTCCAGACCGATTCATTCCGTGGGTCTCGCTGGCTTCATCAATTTGACGACCGATGGTTCGAACAGGGTTCAGAACATGCTGCGCTCCTTGAAAAATGATTGATGCCTGAGCCCAACGAATCGCGCGCACTTCACCGGGTCTCATCGTGAGGATGTCTTTGCCCGCGAACAAGATCGAACCGGTGACCTTGGTCGTTGGCGGGAGAAGACGCAACAACGCCAACGCCAGAGTCGATTTTCCGCAACCGGACTCGCCCGCCAGACCCAGGGTTTCACCGTGCGCAATTTCGAGGTCCACCCCTCGAACCGCTGGTACTACCCCCGAGTGTGCGTGGTAAGAGACCTGCAATTCATTCACCTGAAGAACTGGCGTGGTCATCAGCGACCCCTCAGTCTTGGATCAAAAATTCGCTCAAGCGCCCGACCCAACATCGTGAACGCAAGCACAATGCCGATGATGCACAGGCCGGGTGGTAAAAAATACCACCAGGCGTTGATTGTTATCGACCCGCTCGATTGAGCACCGTCCAGAAGTTTGCCCCAACTGGGAGACAGCCGATCGCCAAAACCCAGAAATGACAGCGTCGACTCAGTCAAAATAGCCACGGGCACGATCAAAGTGGCATTGGCGATAATCAATGGTGCGACACCAGGCAACACATGTCGCCTGATCACATGCCATGAGCCAGCGCCAAGCGCTTGAGCTCGTTCGACGTAAGCGCGCTCGCGGAGAGTAAGCACTTGAGCGCGAATCAAACGAGCACTGCCCGCCCAAGAGGTGAAGCCGATCACAATCGCGAGCGTCAATGGTGATCGACCAAGAACAACTGCCAGAACTATCGCCAGCGGTAGAAACGGCACGACCAAGAAAAAATCATCGATCGCCAGCAATACGGCGGAAACCTTGCCTTTCGCATAACCGGCGACCAACCCGACGACCGAACCGATCACGACCGCCACCAGAGTGGCAAAAAGTCCGATGAAAAGTGATACGCGAGAGCCCCAAACCAGTTGCGCAAGCACGTCTCGACCGATTTCGTCGGTGCCAAACAAGAATTTGGCACTCGGTGCAGCCAAATCGGGATTATTGCGACCAGACGCGGCAAGCAGGGCTGAACGATCGGCTATCAAAGGTGCGGCGAGGGCAAATAGCCCGAAGAAAGTCAACAACAACAGTCCGATGAACCCCGGTCGATCATGACGCAATTCTCGCAGTACCCCGAAAAAGGCGCGTCGTCGCCGATCCCATATCATCGCGCGAATCAATCGATCTGAGTTTTTCATTCGACTCTCTTGACTCGCGGATCAAGAAACGCATAAATGATGTCGGCGATCAGGTTAAACAGGATCACGGCGGCACTCGCGAGCATAAACAGCGCCTGAAGCATCGGTAAATCGTTGTTTTGAATCGCATTGGCGGTCGCGAGGCCGAGACCTGGATATGAAAACACCGTCTCAGTGGTGATCGCTCCGCCGATTATGTATCCACAACTGATCGCGATCAGGGAAACTGAAGGCAACAGCGCGTTCGGTACCGCGTGACGCGACATCACTTCACTGTCTTTGAGCCCCTTGGCGCGCGCCGTGACGAGATAGTCCTCGCCGAGCGTTTCGATCATCGAAGTTCGCATGATCAGCGCATAAGACCCCAGATATCCGAGCGTCAGGGTCAGCATGGGAAGGACCAGATGGTGAAGTCTGTCCAATATATTTCCGACAAAGTCATGGTCTGCTCCGACAGTTCGAAGCCCGCCTGTCGGAAACCACCCCGTGCGGCCGGCCACGAACGCCAGCAGAAGCATCCCGAAAAAGAATTCGGGCGTCGAATACAGAACCATCGACGCCGAAGTTGAAGCCTTGTCGAAACGACTGCCTCTGCGCCAACCAGCCTTCGTGCCGATATACAAACCGATAAATATCGTCAGCAGAGTCGACACGCCGACCAGCAACAAAGTCGCGGGTAGACGCATCTTGATCTCCTCCAAAACAGGTTGGGTAGAGTCGAAAGATCGACCAAAGTCAAGCCTGAAAACTGACTTCACATAAACGACGAACTGGTCCCATTTGGAGCCTTCCAATCCCATTCGACGGATCATCGTCTCGCGTTGCTCTGGGGTAAGTTTGCTCCTACCCCGATATTTGGCGAGCGGATCTCGGTCGACGATCCGAAACAAGAAAAAATTGAAAACAACTACAACGGCCATCGTCAAAAAAGCACCACCAACCTTCTTCAGCAGATAGCGCCAACTCACTATGGATATTTACAGTCGATCGTCAGAGCCTTTTTTACGTCTGTTCGCCAAAATGACAAGCGCGCCGCCAGCCACAATTAATGCGGCAATAAAAATGAATATCGTGTTGTTGCCCGCACCACCGCTTCCACCCAGGGGCTCAAGATCTAGATATGCGGGTGAAGATTGGGTGAACAAGACGGGTCCGACATTTGCCGGTTGGCGAGTGAAGTTAGTCCAACGATCAGAACGAAAGGCCTGAAGATTGTCGTATTTATAGAGCACCGCATACGGTGCCTCATCGTGGAAAATCCTGAGCATTTGCTGGATCAGTGCTGCACGTTTGGTCGGGTCTAGTTCGGAGTTTTGCTGAAGATAGAGGGCATCAAATTCGTCGTTACACCAGTTGCCATCGTTGTAGCCGCCGACATCCGGGTCGGTAGGAACCTGCGCGGTGGTGAAGTACGACAACATATTGTCCGGATCCACATAGGGCGACCAGCCCCAGGTGAAGAGATCGAACTCGCTCTTGCTTTGCTCGGCGATCAGACTGTCTTCATCTAGGGTCTTGACATCCGTGGCAATGCCGATATCTTTAAGCCATCCTGTGATGAAAGGTGTAGTCGCCGACGCCCCCGCGGTCGATCTGTCGTAATATCGCAGCTTCAATTCGACGCCGTCCTTGTCGCGCACGTCGTCGTTGTTCGAGTCTTTCCATCCGGCCTCGTCCAGCAGTGATTTGGCTTTCTCCGGATCAAACGAATAGGAATCATCGGCATCAATCTTCAGATCAAAGGCGGGATTTGCAGAAGAGATGAGGCTCACCGCTGGTTTGCCAAAGCCGTTGAGAATCTTGTCGACGAGAAGTTGACGGTCAATCGCCCAGTTGATCGCCTGGCGTACTCGACGATCTTTGAGCGCGATATGACCGTTGCCAATTCCTTTTTCACAACCCGAATTGATTGCAAGTTCGCTGAATGATCCTTGATTGCCGGCGATGCCGATCAAATCTTGTACTTCTCCAGCCTCGACACTTGCAAAAAGTTTGACGGGTACGTCGTCGATGGCATCTAGATCTCCGGCCCTGAGGGCGTTGAACTGCGCCTCTGCGGTCTGATAAAAACGAAAGACGACCTCATCGACCTTTGGCTTTTTGCCATGCCAGTTCGGATTTCGAGCGAGCCGAACGAATTCGCCCTCTTTTCGTTCGATGATTTGAAATGGCCCACCCGAGACATTGTCGTCGGCAGGATAATTCGGCATGTCCTCAGTCGAAATCTTCTCGTAAACGTGCTTTGGCAGGATGTAAACACCCAGATAGGGCAATTTCGGGTCGGACACCGCAGAGACGACCTGGACTGTTCGGCTATCAACCGCAGTTGCGGTGATGTTGGCCAAGTCGGCTCTGTGATTGATCCATCCGTCCGCGACGGCACGGGTGATCGTGTAAACCACGTCGTCGGCGGTTATCGGCTCGCCATCGCTCCACCTCAGACCTTCACGGAGCTTGTATGTCCAGGTCAAGCCATCTGCTGATCCTGTCCACGATTCGGCCATGCTTGGTTCAAGCGAGAAATCATCAGCCGCACGATTTGTCAAGAACGGCAGCGTCATGTTCCAAATCTCGAAATCAATCACCAGATAACCGACAGTTACGTTGAGCGAGTCAATTTCTTGCGTGACTCCAACGGAAAACACCAACTTTTCATCCGCCGACGCATTTGTCGACAAGCCGGTCGCGAGCAAGCCAAGAAAAACTGCTCCGACGAAAATGAATCCCCTGCTGAGTTTGTTCATTCGCCCCGCCCCTTAAATTTATGATCCTCGACCTACCTAGTTATACAGCCGGCGGTGCTCTCACACCAAATAGTCACGACGATTCGTCTACTCTGCACCAATGGCCTCTACGCCCGCAGATCGCGTACCGGCACCGATAGCGCCGCAGTATCCGCAGATTCACTCCCGTATAACCGGACCGGCTCAAGACCCTTGGGCGTGGCTGAGCGACAAAAACCATCCCGAGACAATCCCGTATCTAGAGGCCGAAAACACATTCGCCAACAATTGGTTCTTGCAACACAGAGATCTGATTGAAAAGTTGTTCAACGAAATCAAGTCGCGGACACTTGAAGACGACACGACGGTCGCGATGCGTCATGGTCCGTGGTGGTACCTACGACAAACGATTTCTGGCAGCGGCTACCAGGTGCACAGACGTGGCGCAACCAAAGAGCACGCGTCCGAATTCGTCATACTCGATGAGAACATCGAGTCTCGAACCATCGAAAATTTTCGGCTTGGGGCGTTTGAAATTTCAGGCGACCATAACTTATTGGCCTGGAGTTACGAGGTTGACGGTAGCGAACTCTTCACGGTTCGAATTCGCGACCTCACAACTGGTCACGATTCAGAAGACAAAATTGTGGATACGAGCAATGCTGGTCTGGCCTGGTCGTCTGATAACCAACATCTTTTCTATGTCACCCATGACGCCGCAATGCGTCCGAATAAAATCTGGCGACACAAGCTTGGCAACGATCAAAAAGCTGATGAGGTCGTATTCGAAGAACATGACGAGCGCTTCAACCTCAGCATTGAAGCGACGCGCTCAGGTCGGTGGATCGTCATTAAAAGTCAGAGCCGATTAACCTCGGAATGTTTTTTGGTTGCCACGAATGACGCGCTGAAGGCACCGATCATGGTTCGACCCCGACAAGACGAGGTCGAATACGACATCGACCATTGGGGTGAATGTTTTGTAATTCTGACAAACCTGGATGCAGTCGACTATCGGGTGATGTCGGCATCGCTTCATGAGCCTGGGGCGTGGACCGAGCTTGTTGCGCACACAGTTGGTCGTCGTATTTATGGAATGGAACCGTTTCGAGATCATCTCGTGATTCAAGAATGGTGCGAGGCACAACAGAGAATTCGCGTAGTTGCACGAAACGGCTCAATCTCCGAATTGCACACGGGAGATGACCCACACGAATTGTCGTTTGAGCAATGCCCAGAATGGGACACGGAATATGTTCGATACGCAAGCGAGTCATTGGTTTCGCCTAGCGCCATTTTTGACCACAATTTGATCACGAATCAACGAACGATGCTGAAGACGCAGGCGATTCCCAACACGGATTTGTCCAAGTATTTGGCGACACGCGAGTGGGCGACCGCGCCCGACGGCACGCGAATCCCACTGGATATCGTGCGCCACAAAGACACCCCCATCAACGGCACCGCTCCCGGCATGCTCTATGCGTACGGCGCCTATGAAAGCGCTGTCCCTCCTTGGTTTTCCGCCGCCAGACTCTCGCTATTGGATCGAGGTTGGATTTGGGCTCTGGCCCACCCGCGCGGGGGTGGCGAATGCGGTCGTCACTGGTATCTCGACGGCAGGTTGATGAACAAGCGAAATACATTTACCGATGTCAATGCCTGTGCAAAACATTTGTATCGCCATCACGTCGCAGCGGGCAAACTCGCCCTACGTGGCATGTCGGCCGGCGGTCTGATGGTCGGGGCATGCATCACGAGCGAACCCGACCTCTTCGGCGCTGCCCTGGCCGAAGTTCCGTTCGTGGACGTGATCAACTCGATGAGCGACCCGTCTCTTCCGCTGACAATAAACGAGTGGGAAGAATGGGGCGACCCGCGAGGCGAACCGGCAGCGAGTTACATGCTCGCATATTCACCTTACGACAACGCCAAAGCCGATGCGTACCCGCCGATGTTGGTCACCGGGGGTTTGAACGATCCCCGGGTGCGTTACCACGAGCCTGCGAAATGGGTCGCAAAGTTGCGTTCACTCGGCGCATGTCGTCAACCTTTGATTTTCGAATGCGAAATGACCGCAGGTCACTTCGGCAAGTCGAATCGCTACGAGCAGTGGAAGTATGAGGCAAAGTTGATGGCTTTCGCGCTTGTCGTGTGTCGAAAAGCCGACGCAAAAAACAAGGGCCCCCGCGATTAAGCGAGGGCCCTTGAATATTGAAAATTAATCTGGCGACGACCTACTCTCCCAGGAGGTCTACCTCCAAGTACCATCGGCGCTGACGGGCTTAACTGCCGTGTTCGAAATGGGAACGGGTGTGACCCCGTCGCTATGGTCACCAGAAATTTGTAGTCGTTCAGGGATCACCCCCGAGGACTTCAGAGCAAGCACGAGCAAAAACCAAGCCCTCGGCCGATTAGTACCGGTCGGCTAAATGCGTTGCCGCATGTACACCTCCGGCCTATCAACGTGATGGTCTCGTCACGGGCCTTACTGCATTGACTGCATGAGTGAACTCATCTTGGAACTGGCTTCCCGCTTAGATGCTTTCAGCGGTTATCCATTCCGTAGGTAGATAATCAGCCGTGCCTTTGGCAAGACAACTGACACACCAGAGCTACGTCCGTCTCGGTCCTCTCGTACTAGAGACAGCATTCCTCAATTCACTTGCGACTGCGGAGGATAGGGACCGAACTGTCTCACGACGTTCTGAACCCAGCTCGCGTACCGCTTTAATGGGCGAACAGCCCAACCCTTGGGACCTGCTTCAGCCCCAGGATGCGATGAGCCGACATCGAGGTGCCAAACCTTTCCGTCGATATGGACTCTTGGGAAAGATTAGCCTGTTATCCCCGGCGTACCTTTTATCCGTTGAGCGACCACGCTTCCACAAGCAATGGCCGGGTCACTATGTCCTACTTTCGTACCTGCTTGACCTGTCAGTCTCGCAGTCAAGCTCCCTTGTGTCATTACACTCGCCGACTGATTACCAACCAGTCTGAGGGAACCTTTGAGCGCCTCCGTTACAATTTAGGAGGCGACCGCCCCAGTCAAACTACCCGCCTGGCACTGTTCCTGATCCAGATTATGGATCGAGGTTAGAGCTCCAAACTGAACAGGGTGGTATTTCACTAATGACTCCACGCGAACTAGCGCTCGCGCTTCACAGTCTCCCACCTAAGCTACACAGTTAAGGTCGAAGCTCAACACCAAGTTATAGTAAAGGTGCACGGGGTCTTTCCGTCCTTCCGCAGCAAACGAGCATCTTTACTCGTACTTCAATTTCGCCGGGTCTATGGTTGAGACAGCGGGGAAGTCGTTACGCCATTCGTGCAGGTCGGAACTTACCCGACAAGGAATTTCGCTACCTTAGGACCGTTATAGTTACGGCCGCCATTCACTGGGGCTTAGATTCACAGCTTCGCCTTGCGGCTAACCGTTCCTCGTGACCTTCCAGCATTGGGCAGGCGTCACAGCGTATACATCGCCTTGCGGCTTGGCACGCTGCTGTGTTTTTGTTAAACAGTCGCTACCCCCTGCTCTGTGCCACCCTTCCCAGCTCGAAGACGAAAGTCTTCTCACCAAAAAGGGTCCTCCTTCTTCCGAAGTTACGGAGGTATTTTGCCGAGTTCCTTAACCATAGTTCTCCCGATCGCCTTAGTATTCTCTACTTGCCCACCTGAGTCGGTTTGGGGTACGGGCGCCGTATCAACTCGCTGCTGGGCTTTTCTCGACAGTGTGGGATCAATGACTTCTCTCAAAAGAGATCGGCATCGCGTCTCGGAGTTAATGTCACCAACTCTCATCGGCAACCTCCTACACGCTTACCCGGGGACAACCATCGCCCCGGATCATCTACCCTCCTGTGTCCCCCTTCAGCTACCCGCAAACAAATCCGTGGGTTCGCCCGAAGGCAGCCCCCACTTTTTCGTTCTTGGGCTTGACGTGTACACGGCGGTACTGGAATATCAACCAGTTGTGCATCGGATACGCCTCTCGGCCTCTCCTTAGCTCCCGACTTACCCTGGGAGGATTAGCCTTCCCCAGGAAACCTTGGGCTTTCGGCGGAGGGGTTTCTCACCCCTCTCTCGCTACTCATGCCTACATTCTCACTTGATGCCGCTCCACGTCGGGTTCTCCCGCCGCTTCACTGCTGCATCAACGCTCCTCTACCACTGCAACGACGCGAACGTCGATGCAATCCATATCTTCGGCTCAGGACTTGAGCCCCGTTAAATTGTCCGCGCAAAATCACTCGACCAGTGAGCTGTTACGCACTCTTTCAAGGGTGGCTGCTTCTAAGCCAACCTCCTGGCTGTCTATGCGATTTCACATCGTTTTCCACTTAGTCCTGAATTTGGGGCCTTAGATGATGATCTGGGCTGTTTCCCTTTCGACCAACGAAGCTCATCCCCCGTGGTCTCACTGCCATGCTCTGGAGTACCGTAATTCGGAGTTTGGCTGGGGTCGGTAAGCTTGTAGGCCCCCTAACCCATCCAGTGCTCTACCTCCGGTACTGAACGCATGACGCTGCACCTAAATGCATTTCGAGGAGAACCAGCTATCGCCAAGTTTGATTGGTCTTTCGCCCCTTACCACAGGTCATCACCGCCATTTTCAACTGACGTGTGTTCGGTCCTCCACGGGGTCTTACCCCCGCTTCAACCTGCCCATGGCAAGATCACTTGGCTTCGGGTCTACAGCATGCGACTAAACGCCCTATTCAGACTCGCTTTCGCTCCGGCTACCCCTCACGGGTTAACCTCGCCACATACCGCAACTCGTAGGCTCATTCTTCAAAAGGCACGCCATCGAGGCAAAGCAACCTTGCGGTCGCAATACGACTCTCTGACTGTTTGTAAACCAACGGTTTCAGGTACTATTTCACTCCCCTCCCGGGGTTCTTTTCACCTTTCCCTCACGGTACTGGTTCACTATCGGTCGCCAATAAATACTTAGACTTATGGGGTGGTCCCCACGGATTCATGCCAGATTGCTCGGATCCGGCATTACTTGGGATTGAACTCGAAGATTGCGTAAGTTTCGAATACGGGGCTCTTACCCACTGTGGCTTGTCTTCCCAGACAATTCTTCTACCCAGCAATTTTGTAACTTCGTGACACTTCTGATGCAGTGTCTAGTCGTCCCACGACACCCAACTGGCAACGCCATCAGGCTATTGCGCCAGCTCGGTTTAGTCTCTTCCCTTTTCGCTCGCCGCTACTAAGGGAGTCGCGTTTGCTTTTCTTTCCTCGGGTTACTGAGATGTTTCAATTCTCCCGGTTCCCTCAACTGAAGCTATGAATTCACTTCAGAGTTGCACCCCATGACGGGTGCAGAGTTTCCTCATTCGGACATTTACGGGTCAAAGCCTGATAGACGGCTCACCGTAACTTTTCGCAGTCATCCACGTCCTTCTTCGGTTATTGGCGCCAAGGCATTCACCGTTGGCTCTTTGTAGCTTGGAATTAATGTTTAATAATTTAATTATTAGATGCTCGTGCTTGCTCTGAAATTCTCAAGGTGCGAATGTAAACGACAAATCGTTACTGAGAGAGGGTGAAGACTTTCTTGCGAAAGTGCTAACCGTCATCGCTGAGGGATTGCTCCCTCAAAACGAAAGAGAAGATTGCGTCGAACGCTGACCATTTGCAAGGAGGTAATCCTGCGACTTGCAAACATCTGGCGATCGACACGACAGTGCATTAACTAGAACTGAGCGGTTAAAACAAGTTTTAACCGCCGGCTCCTTAGAAAGGAGGTGATCCAGCCGCACCTTCCGGTACGGCTACCTTGTTACGACTTCACCCCAATCACCGACCCCACCTTAGACGGCTCCTTCCTTGCGGTTGGGCCACCGGCTTCGGGTGTTGCCGACTTTCGTGGTGTGACGGGCGGTGTGTACAAGGCCCGGGAACGTATTCACCCCGGCGTGCTGATCCGGGATTACTAGCAACTCCAGCTTCATGAAGTCGAGTTGCAGACTTCAATTCGAACTGAGACCGACTTTACGGGATTAGCTAACTCTCGCGAGCAGGCAACCCTTTGTATCGGCCATTGTAGCGTGTTTGCAGCCCTAGACATAAGGGGCATGAGGACTTGACGTCATCCCCACCTTCCTCCGAGTTAACCCCGGCAGTCTCCAATGAGTCCCCAACATAACTTGCTGGCAACATTGGATAAGGGTTGCGCTCGTTGCGGGACTTAACCCAACATCTCACGACACGAGCTGACGACAGCCATGCACCACCTGTGTTTGGCCCTTGCGGACACAACATCTCTGTTGCTTTTCCAAACATGTCAAACCTAGGTAAGGTTCTTCGCGTAGCATCGAATTAAGCAACACGCTCCGCTGCTTGTGCGGGCCCCCGTCAATTCCTTTGAGTTTTAGTCTTGCGACCGTACTCCCCAGGCGGGGCACTTAATGCGTTAGCGACGGCGCGGATTCCGTTAATAGAAACCCACACCTAGTGCCCACCGTTTACGGCATGGACTACCAGGGTATCTAATCCTGTTTGCTACCCATGCTTTCGTTCCTCAGCGTCAGTATCGATCCAGAGTGGCGCCTTCGCCACCGGTGTTCCTCCTAATATCTGCGCATTTCACCGCTACACTAGGAATTCCCCACTCCCCTATCGAACTCAAGTCAAGCAGTATCGAGTGGCGTCTCTGGGTTGAGCCCAGAATTTTCACACCCGACTTACTTAACCGCCTACGAACTCTTTACGCCCAATAAATCCGGACAACGCTTGAAGCCTATGTATCACCGCGGCTGCTGGCACATAGTTGGCCGCTCCTTCTTCTGCAGGTACCGTCATTTTCGTTCCTGCTGAAAGCGGTTTACAGCCCGAAAGCCTTCTTCCCGCACGCGGCGTTGCTGCGTCAGGCTTTCGCCCATTGCGCAAGATTCCCCACTGCTGCCTCCCGTAGGAGTCTGGGCCGTGTCTCAGTCCCAGTGTGGCTGACCATCCTCTCAGACCAGCTACCCGTCGTTGCCTTGGTGGGCCGTTACCCCGCCAACAAGCTGATAGGCCGCGAGACCCTCTCGAATCGGAATTCCTTTCGTCAGAAAGCCATGAGGCTCTCCGACGTTATTTGGTATTAGCAAACGTTTCCACTTGTTATCCCAAAATCCGAGGCAGGTTTCTCACGTGTTCCTCACCCGTTCGCCACTAATCCGTGGAGCAAGCTCCACTTCATCGTTCGACTTGCATGTGTTAAGCACGCCGCCAGCGTTCGTCCTGAGCCAGGATCAAACTCTCCGTCAAGAAAAACTCAAACGTCTATTTTCATAAATGTCTGAGTAAATCTAGGAAAGTCCACGACGACCAGATGGAAATACATCTGTTTTGTTGTCGTCGTATCCTGCCGACGATATTCAAACCGTGTCGAATATCGCCGGTATTAATAATTAAAAGATTGAGGCTCGACAAACAAATGCCGAACACCCAATCAGAATTGACGGACAATAATCAGCGCACCCCGAAGGGCGCGACAACTATTGACCGCACTGGCGTTCAATCTTCTCTTCCGTTTTCAAGGAGCATTCACTGCGGGCATTCGACAAGAGACTTGCCGGTGGTGCCCCACCGCGAATTGGTGTCGCACCCTGTTCAGAGTGCGGGGAGCAATACTAGCCACGAAACCGCCAGAAAATCAACATTTTCGGCTGAAATCTCGCCGTTCGGGGTCGGTAATCTCGGGGTGTGAGCACGGTGGTTTTCAACCCTTTTGACCCCGATTTCAGGCGCAACCCCCACCCTGTTTACGACCAACTCAGAGCCCAAGAACCGGTGCATTTCACGCCCCTCGGCTTCGTGGTTTTGACCCGATATGACGATGTCGTGCACACCTTGCGCAGCAACGATTTCAGCCGCGACATCGAAAAGAACGCGATCTTGCCCGAGACGCCGACCCGCAAGTTTCGGCGTGAGAACGAGCGCAGCAAATCGATACTGAACCTCGACCCGCCCGACCACACCCGGCTGCGCAGTTTGGTTTCAAAGTCGTTCACCCCGAGCGCGATCGAGCGGCTTCGTGCACGGATTCAGCAGATCGTCGACACGGCGCTCGTTTCGGCGAGACGAAGCGGACGCCTCGAATTGATCGAAGAACTGGCGTTTCCGGTGCCGTTTCAGGTGATCTCTGAGTTGCTGGACATGCCGACTGATCGCGTCGATGAATTACGAGACTGGTCGCAGATAATCACGGCGACGCTCGAACCCACGACCGGTGTCGCCGAACTCGAAAAAGCCCAGGTCGCGATCGGCAAGATGCGCCCGTATCTCGACGAGATCATTTCGAGGCGTCGAAAGAATCTGGGTGCCGACATGCTCTCGTCGTTGATCAGCGTCGAGGAACAGGGTGAGCGCCTGACCAACGACGAACTGATGGCGTTCGTGATACTCCTATATATTGCAGGCCACGAAACGACCGTGAACTTGATCGGCAACGCGATGCATGCGTTGCTCACCCACCCGCGACAATTCGCGCAGATGAAGAGTCTGGGTTGCACACCCCAAATGGTCGACGAACTGCTTCGATTCGACGGCCCCGTGCAGCACACGATTCGAACACCGATCGTCGACACGTCGATTTTGGTCGACGGCGAGCAGGTCGCGATCGAGCGCGGCTCGTTGGTCTTGGCGAGTCTGGGTGCGGGCAATCACGACCCGAGCGTGTTCGAGAACCCGCATCTGCTCGACTTTTCGCGCAAGAACGCCAACCGTCATCTCTCGTTCAGCGCGGGGGTGCACTATTGCCTGGGTGCCTCGTTGGCGAAACTCGAGGCCGAAGTCGTATTGACGACTCTTGTCAAGAGTTTCGACAAGATCGAGGCCGCGACCGAGCCCGAGTGGCGCGACCGTCTGACAATTCGCGGCGTGACAAAATATGAGTTGAGTGTTCAGCCCTTGACATCGACCAGGTGATAACTGGTTTTGCCTTTTCGCAACAAGAGCCAACGGTCGTGCAACAGTGTGATTTTGCCCAAGTTGGTTTGGTCGTCGACCTGGTCGCCGTTGGCCCGCACGCTGCGTTGCGACAACAATCGTCGCGCTTCGCTGTTTGAAGCCGCAAGTTTGGTTTCGACCAGCACGGCGATCGCGTCGCCGAGAGCGGCGCGACCCATTTGCGTGACCGCGATCTCGCTGGCGATCAGGTGCAAGGTCGCGGGGGTCGCCGACATCGGGTTGGCACCGAACAAAACGGCCGCGGCCTCCTCGGCGGCCTCGGCCGCCTCTTCGCCGTGCACCAGCGCCGTCAGTTCGCGGGCCAAGGTTCTCTGACCGATTCGCGTTTCAGGGCTTCGCCGCTGCTCGGTGGCGATCTCTTTGATTTCTTCGACTGGTCGCAACGAAAATTGCAACAACATCTTCTCGATATCGGCGTCGGCGATCTGCACGAAGTATTGCCGAAACTGATATGGCGAGGTTCGTCGCGCGTCGAGCCACACGGCGCCGTCGGCCGTCTTGCCGAATTTCGTGCCATCGGCGCGGGTCACGAGGGGCCAGGTCAGACCGTATGCGGCTCGACCCAAGGTCTTTCTAATCAGGTCGATGCCCGTCGTGATGTTGCCCCACTGATCTGAACCACCCATCTGCATCTCGCAATCATGGTGTTCGGCCAGATGTCTGAAGTCGTTGGCCTGAAGCAACATGTAGCTGAATTCGGTGTACGAAAGGCCATTGGTGTCGGCAATGCGGCTTTTGACCGAGTCTTTTGCCAACATCTGATTGACGGTGACGTGTTTGCCGACATCACGCAAAAAGTCGAGCATCGAAAACTTGCGGGTCCAATCGGCGTTGTCGACCAGTTGAGCCTGAGTCGGGCCCTTTTCAAAGTCAAGGATGCGTTCGAGTTGGCGCTTGATGCACTGCACATTGTGGTGCAACGTCTCGGCGTCAAGCAGATTGCGCTCTTCGCTTCGACCCGACGGGTCGCCGACCATGCCGGTCGCCCCACCCGCGAGTGTGAAAGGTCTGTGTCCCAACAACTGAAGTCGGCGCAGGGTGATTTGTCCGAGCAAATGACCGATGTGCAACGAATCGGCGGTGGGGTCGAAACCGACGTAAACGCCGAGTGATGCCTGAACGGCCCGTGCCGAAATGGCGGCCCTGTCGGTGCTGTCGTGGATTAAACCGCGGGCACCGAACTCTTTGATGAAGTCTTGCGTGCTCGCCACACGGCAATATTAGGCGTTATCTAGAACCAACTATGGACGCTATTCGCGCGCGCATCACCGTGATCGCCGACTTCAACGCCTCCGCTTGGGCGGCGCCAGGAACGGGGCCCGCGCCACCTGCAGATGTGCGACGCGAAACACCGACTCCGGCGCGCAATAGTTCGGCCGCCTCGACGCCCAACTGCGAGTCGTGTTTTACCAGTTCCGAAAGTTCGAGCGACTCGGCTATCGCGCGACTGACCAGTGCGCCGACATGGGCATGCGCCTGCCTGAACGGCATACCTTTGGCGACGAGCCATTCGGCGAGATCTGTGGCACCCAACATTTCGGAGTCGGCGCTCAATTTCATTTTTGCAGTGTCGAGTTTCGCGGTCGCGATCATGCCGGCGATCGCCTGCAGGCCGAGACCAACCTGATTCACCGAGTCGAACAACGGCTCTTTGTCTTCTTGCAGGTCTCGGTTATATGCAAGTGGCATCGCTTTCAAGGTTGCCAACAGCCCCGTGAGATTGCCGATCAGTCGACCCGACTTGCCCCTGGCCAGTTCGGCGATGTCGGCGTTCTTTTTTTGTGGCAACATCGACGAGCCCGTCGAATACGCGTCGCTCAACACGGCAAATCCGAACTCTTGCGTCGTCCATAGAACCCACTCTTCGCCCAGGCGCGACAAGTGGACGCCGACAAGAGCCAGATCGAACAACGACTCGGCGACGAAGTCGCGATCAGAGACGGCATCGAGCGAGTTTTTGAAACGATCGGCGAAGCCCAATTCTTTCGCCACGACGTCTGGGTCGATCGGCAGCGAAGAACCTGCCAGCGCGCCCGCACCCAGGGGCGAGACATCGAGACGCTCGATCGTCTGCGAAAGCCGATCGACGTCACGCAAAAACGACCAGGCGTGCGCCGCGAAATGGTGCGCCAACAACACCGGCTGGGCCCGCTGGAGATGCGTGTAACCGGGCAGATAGGCCGAGGTCTTCGACCAGCCCGCCTCGTTGGCGCGTCGCTCGAGCACCTCGCACAACTCGAGAACAAGTCTGGCGATCTCGGCCAACTCACGTTTGCACCACAGGCGCATCGCGGTGGCGACTTGATCGTTGCGACTTCGACCCGTGTGCAGTTTTGCCCCCGAATCGCCGGCGATTTGCGTCACGCGACGCTCGATCGCCGTGTGGATGTCTTCGTCGGTGGGGACAAATGCGAACTTTTCGCCCGATATTTCATCTGCGACTTGGTTCAATGCGGCGATGATCTTGTCGGCCTCGACCGCGGTGATCAAATTCGCATGGGCGAGACCTTTGACATGGGCGATCGATCCTGCGATGTCGTCGCGCCATAGTTTCTTGTCAAACGACAAACTCTCGGTGAAATTGAGCAATACCTCCGCCGGGCTCGCCGAAAATCTGCCATGCCACAGCGGTTGATCAGCCATTTTTCAAACCTGCCAACTGCTGGATATCTTTGGCCAATCGCTTGGCCGAATATTTCGGGCTGGCCACGCAGAACATCGTGTCATCACCGGCGACCGTGCCGAGCAAGCCACTCAACCTCGATCTGTCCAGCGCCGAGGCCACGACATGGGCGCAACCTGGCGGCGTGCGCACCACCACGATCGGCTCGTTGAACTGAACCTCGGCGACCCATTCGGTCAAGACCCTTCGCAATTGGTCTGACGGCGAGAGACGGTCGGGCTCGAAACGTGGCAGCGAGTAGTTGGTTTCGCCACTCGCGGTGCGGACCTTGATCGCCCCGAGATCTTCGAGGTCGCGAGAAACGGTGGCCTGCGTCGCCTTGATGCCTTTTTTGCGGAGCATCTCGCGCAATTGCGGCTGACTGGTTATCGCCTGGGCGCCGATGAGTTTGGCGATCAGTTGCTGTCGTTGAACTTTTGAACTCATATTGTTACCCCCATTAGATGAGCGAGAACACCTCGTGCGGCGTGCATGCGGTTGTGGGCCTGCGAAACGACGCGACTTTGTGCGCCGTCGATCACTTCGGCGCTGACCTCGACTTCGCGGTGCGCCGGCAGACAATGCATGAAGATCGCGTTGTGGTCGGCGGCGGCCATCACTTTGGCGTCGACCTTGAATTCGGCGAAGTCGTGCAGGCGTTTTTTGGTTTCGGATTCTTGGCCCATCGATACGAACACGTCGGTGTGCACGGCGTTGGCACCCTCGGCGGCAGCGACGGCGCTTTCATGTTGTTCGACCGACGCGGCGCCAAGTTTTTTCAGTCTTGCGAGCTCGCTCTGGGGCGCGCCGTAACCGCTCGGCGATCCGATCCGCACGTGCATGCCCTCAAGCGCACACGCTTCGGCCAATGATCGAGCGACGTTGTTGTAGTCGCCGACCCAAGCCACCGTCTTCTTGCCCAGTTCGCCCAGCTCTTGGCGCATCGTCAGAACATCTGCGATCGCCTGCAACGGATGCGACTGTTCGCTGAGCATATTGATGATCGGCACGCTCGAAACCTGCGCCATTCTTTGCAGCACCGAGTGGGCGAAAACTCTCGCGGCGATCGCATGGTGGTAGCCGGCCAAGATCCGTGTCACGTCTTCGACCGTCTCACGTTCGTCGAAGCCGACTTCTTCGCCACGGGTGAATATCGGGTGACCCCCCAACTGCACCACCGCCATCTCCATGCTGTGGCGGGTTCGATTCGAGGGCTTCTCGAAAATCAAAGCCACACCCTTGTCGGCCAACGGACGACCGAGTTTCGCGATATCGGCTTCGGCGAGATTCAAGACCTGGTTCAGGTCGCGTGCCGAAAGATCGGTGATATCGAGAAAGTGTCGCACGCTCACAGCAGTTCACCCATTATCGCGATCGCCTCGTCGATCTCTTCTGAACTCACCGTGAACGGCGGCGCGAGGCGCAAGGCGTGCGCAGTCACGCCGTTGACGACCAGACCTTTGCCGAGCAACTGCGCGGCGACCTGCTTGGCGTCGAGCTCGGGCGACAATTCGGCCGCGAGCAGCAATCCGCGACCGCGCACATCCACGACTTTTTTCAGTTTTCGCAGTTTTGTCGCCAGTTCCTCGCCTTTCTTCGCGACGACTTTCGGGGCGTCCATGTCGATCATCAGTTGCATCGTGGCGCGCGCGGCGGCAGTTGCCAAAGCCGTGCCGCTATAGGTGCTGCCATGGTCACCCGGCTTGAAGACCGCGGCGACTTCTTTCGTCGCCCACAATGCGCCTATCGGCATGCCGTTGCCCATCGCCTTGGCGAGCATCACGACGTCGGGCTTGATTTGCGCGTGCTCGAAACCGAACCACTTGCCCGTTCGGGCAAAACCGGTTTGAACCTCGTCGATCATCAAAAGTATTCCCCGCTCGGTGCAGATCTTTCGCACCTCCTGCAGATATTCGATCGACGCGGGCACGACGCCACCCTCGCCTTGCACGGTCTCGAGCAAAACCGCGGCGACAGAGTCGTCTAGCGCGGCTTCGAGCGATGCGATGTCGTTGAACACGACATGGCGAAAACCTTCGGGCATCGGCGCGAACGGTTCGTGCTTCTCGGGTTGACCCGTCGCCGCCAGCGCGGCGAGCGTTCGACCGTGAAAGCTGCCCAGTGCGCTGACCACGACATGTTTGCCTCGGCCGCCGAACTTGCGGGCAAGTTTTATCGCCGCCTCGTTGGCCTCGGCGCCCGAGTTGCAAAAGAACACCTGCCCTGCACTTGAGCCACCGAACGAGCCGCTGACCAATTTGTCGACCATCATCGCTGTTTGTGTGGCGACGGGATTGGCGAAAAAATTGCTGACATGCAGAAGAGTGCCCGCTTGGTGGGCGATCGCCGCGGCGACCACGGGGTTGCTGTGACCGAGCGATGTCACGGCGATGCCGCAAAGAAAGTCGAGGTAGCGCTTGCCGCTCGTGTCCCACAATTGGGTGCCGAGCCCGCGTTCGAACATCACCTGGGGCGGCCCGAACACGGGCATGAACGGGCAAAAGTCTCGACCGTCGAGCAACGAGCCTGCGGTCTTTTCTGCACCGAACTTGTGGGTCGAAGTTTTGCTCATGTTGATCAGCCCTTCAAGACCATCGTGCCGATGCCGGCAATCGTGAAAAGTTCGAGCAACAGAACATGGGCGATTCTGCCGTCAAGAATGTGCGCATGACCGACGCCCCTTTCGATTGCGGCGATGCAACTTTCGATTTTTGGAATCATCCCCCCGTCGATCGCCTGAGTCGACAGGAGTTTTCGCAGTTGTGATGTCGTCACTTGTCGCAACAACGAATCGGCGTCGTTCTTGTCGGTGCGCAAGCCGGCGATGTCGGTCAGATAAATCAATTTTTCGGCGCCGAGCGCCTCGGCCAAGGCGCCCGCCGCGGTGTCGGCGTTGATGTTGTAGGCCTGGCCGCCCGAGTCGGTGCCGATCGTCGCCACGACAGGCACCTGAGAATCTTTGAGCATCTGGCGCACGATGGTGGCGTCGACCTTTGTGATTTCGCCGACGAAACCCAACGCCGAGTCGTGCGGTGAAGCCGTGAACAATTTTGCATCCTGGCCCGACACACCTACGGCGGGTGCTCCGTGTTGGTTGATCGCCGAGACAAGTTGCGGATTCACGGTGCCCAACAAGACCATGCTCACGATCTCCATAGTTTCGGCATCGGTGACGCGCAATCCGTTGTGGAAATTCGGCTTTTTGCCGAGGCGCTCCATCATCGCCGAAATTTGAGGCCCTCCGCCGTGAACGACCACAGGTTTGAAACCGACCGCATGCAGCAGGGCGATGTCTTTGGCGAACGCCTCGACGCCGTCTTCGGTCGAGGCGCCGGCCAGGGCGTTGCCGCCGTATTTGATGACAATCGTTTTTCCGGCAAATTTTTGGATATACGGCAAGGCCTCGAGCAACAGGTTCGCGACGCGGGCCTGGTCGACGACCGACTGGTCGACGGCGGTTCTGGTTTTCTCGCTCATGGAAACAACCCGACTTTGGTCAAACCATACGACTCTTCGATCTGCAGGGCGACATTCGCCGCCTGCACTGCCCCACCTGCGGCGCCTTTGGTCAAATTGTCGATCGCCGACAACACGACTACATAACCCGTGCGTTCGTCGTAACGCGCCGACAAATGCACCGAGTTCGAGCCCAACGTCGCCTTTGTCGAGGGCGAAGCGGGTCGCACGGCGATGAAAGGCTCGGATCGATAGGCGCGACTAAGTGCGGCGAGCACCGAGGCGGTCGTCGTCGACGATGCGTCGACCGGACGCGCGTAACAAGTTGCGAGAATGCCTCTATTCATCGGCGCCAGATGCGGGGTGAACAAGATCTGCGCTCCCGTCACCTGTTCGATCTCTGGCGTGTGTCGGTGGTCGAGCAATCCGTAGGCGGTGAAGTCTTCGTCTACCGTGCAGAACGAGTTGCCGTTTTTCAAGGCTCGGCCTGCGCCCGAGACACCCGAAGCAGCGTCGACGATGACACCTGCTGGAGAAATGACGTTGGCTTTCACCAAAGGTGCCAAGGCGAGGCTCGCCGCGGTGACATAACAGCCGGGCACCGCGATCAACTTTGCGTCGACCAACTCTTGGCGATACAACTCTGGCAAGCCATAGACGGCTCGTTTCAATTCGGTCGGCCGGTCATGGTCGAACCCGTACCACTTCGGGTAGAGCGACGCGTCTTTGAGTCGGAACGCGGCACTGCAGTCGACGACCAGACGCACCTTGTCGACGAGTTGCGGCACCAACTGCAGGCTCGCCTCGTGCGGCAGGGCGAGAAACACGACATCGCACTTCAGGGCCTTGTCGAGGTTGAATTCGTCGAATACGAGGTTTGGATAGGCAGTGGTCAAACTCGGATACAAAGTCGAAGCAAGGGTGCCCGCCTGCGAATCGCCCGTCGCATACGCAACCTCGAACTCAGGGTGGTCGGCGCACAACCGCAACAGCTCTGCCCCGACGAAGCCTGATGCCCCCAAAATGCCTATTTTATGCACAATGAAATATTATACAGCTAATTGTATAATTATGCACGCATTGCGGATAATACAATTTCGCGGTCGTTTTGGCAATCTTGGCGAAACTGGCAGGCTTGGAAGTGGTCGTTGACGAGACCTAGCGACTGCATCGCCGCATACATCGTGGTCGGCCCGACGAATTTGAAACCAAAACCACGCAACGTCTTGGAGAGGGCCTCCGACTGCGGAGTGCTGGCCTTGATGTCGGCCGTTTTGCGCGGCGCCTGCGGAAATACGTCCGTGTCAATCTCGTCGCAGAAAGACCACACCAGGTCGCGTAACGAGCCGAGTTTTGACTGGACATCGAGCGTCGACTTCGCGTTTTGAATCGCCGCTTCGATCTTGCCGCGATGGCGGACTATTCCGGCGTCTTGCATCAGGCGATCGATATCTTTTTCGCCAAAACTCGAGACTTGCACCGGGTCGAAATCGTTGAATGCGCGCCTGAATGCGGGGCGCTTGCGCAAAATTGTCAGCCAACTCAGCCCGGCCTGAAAGCCTTCAAGGCAAATCTTTTCGAAAAGCAGTCGATCTTCGACCACGGGTCTGCCCCACTCGAAATCGTGATAGCGAACATATTCGGGGTCGTCGCCACACCAACTGCAGCGAGACAGGTTGTCTGACCCGAGCAAAAAGTTCTGGTCTGACAAGTTTCGACCGAAATCTGCTTCGTGTATGTCGCCGACTATTCGCGGAGGCGGGCGCCGAGTTTTGCCGCAGCATCGAGACAACGCTGGCGGGTGGCCGAGACCTCTGCGTCAGTGAGCGTGCGATCGACGGCTTGCAGGCTCAGCCTGAATGTCAGACTTCGGCTGTCATCGCTCACTCCCGCGCCTCGATAGACATCGAAGAGTTCGAGGCCGACCAGTTCGGTGCCGCCCCCCTGGCGCAGCGCCTTGGTCACGGCGGCCGCACTTTGAGAATTGGGCACGACGAAGGCCAGATCAAAATCGCTTCGTGGAAATCGACTGACAGGTTTGGCATTGGCCACCCGCGGTGTTTCGGCGAGAAGCGCGGAAAGATCGAGCTCGAGGCACGCGACGGTCGAATTGATTTCATTTTTGGCCAGCACGCGCGGATCCAGCTCGCCGACGAAACCGAGCACCTGACGACCGCGCCGCAGAGTCGCGCTTCGTGCCGGGTGAAAACCCGGCTCTACCGACGACTGATCGAGTTGCGCGCCGAAATTCATGACCGCCGAAATCTGGCTCCACCAATCGAGCGCCGCGCGGCTCGACTCGCCAACTGCGACCAGACAAACCGATTCGTATTCATCGGGTAATTCGCGCGTCGGGTTTTGTTCACCCGAGGGGTAAACATGGCCAATCTCGAAAAGCGCGATGTCTTCGGCTCGGTGCGAGAGGTTGTATTTGATCGCCTTCAACAGACCGGGGCGCAAAGATGTGCGGAGCACGCTTTCTTCGAACACGAGCGGGTTGGCCAGGCGAATCGCGTTGCTCTCCGTGACCCCCGCGCGGGTCAGGTCGCCGGGTGCCAAAAATGGGTTGGGCATCGCCTCGCTGAGCCCGAGACTGCAGATCAAATCGCGAAGTTCGCGACGACGCAATTGCAACACCGAAAGACGACCGTGCATCGTCGATTGGGGCACGAGTTTGCCAAGTTTCTCGTAGCCGAAGTGACGTGCAACTTCTTCGACCAGGTCGATTTCTGATTCGCAATCTGGTCGCCACGACGGCACCGCAATCTTCAACACGGGATGCTTCGCCGATTGCGCCGACTTGGCGACGAAGCCGATCTTGCCGAGCAGGCTCGCGACGGCTTTCGCCGAAAGGCTCGTGCCCAAGATTCGATTCACCTGCGACAACCGCAGGTTGACGACCCGCTGTTTTGGCGGAAGGTGCTTTTCTTTGACGTCGGCCGCGCCGCTGTGAACGACCAAATTGGGGCACGACTCGCGCAGAATTTTTGCGAATCGCGAAACCGCATGGTCGATACCGTGCGGATCGACACCCCGCTCAAACCGCATCGACGCCTCAGATCGAAGACCGAGACGCGCGGCGGTGCGGGCGACGCCCGCCGATTCGAACCACGCCGTTTCGAGTGCGACGACCGTGGTCGAGGGGTTGATCTCGGTCGCGGCCCCACCCATGACGCCGGCGATGGCGACAGCCTGGTCTTTGCCGTCACAAATCAGAAGGTCTGTGGTTTCGAATTCGCGTTCTTGTCCGTCGAGCGTCGTCAGGGTCTCGCCTCTGCGGGCGCAACGAATGCGAAAACCGCCGTTGACCGTGGCGGCGTCGAACGCATGGGTGGGTTGGTTCAATTCGAGCATCACGAGATTCGAGGCGTCGACGACATTGTTGATCGGTCGCATGCCACAGTTGGTCAGGCGTCGGGCGATCCAATCCGGGGAACTCTTGACCTCGACCCCCGAGATCACTGTCGCGTTGTAACGCGAGCACTTCTTCTTGTCGAGGATCGTCACCTTCATCGACTTTTTTGCACCCCGCTTCGCGCCGTCACCGGCTGGAGCGGCGATCTGGATGCCGAAATGCGCGCCGAGGTCTCGGGCGACGCCCAAATATCCGTTGCAGTCGGGTCGATTGCGCGTTACGTCGAGATCAAAGAGCGCGTCAGGTTTGATCTTCAGCGCGGCGAAAACATCGACTCCGAGTTTCAAGCCTTTCGGCAGGATCAAAATGCCCTCCGAATCGGCGGTGAGCCCGAGTTCGGTGCCCGAGCACAACATGCCGTGACTCTCGATGCCCAAGATTCCGCGAGCCGTGATCACCCTGCCGTCTGGCATGGTCGTGCCCAATGTGGCCAGCGGAACCAGGTCGCCTGCTTTCATGTTGAACGCCCCGCACCAGACATGCAACTCGGTGCCGTCGCCCGAGTCGACAAAAACGCGATGCACCTTTGCGGCGTCGGGGTGCCGCTCGGTGCGCAGAACCCTGGCGACGACGACACCCTTCACCGACTGGCCGATCGTCTCGACTCCCTCGACGGCGAGCCCCAAACTGGTCATGGCGTTCGAGATCTTTTCGATGTTGGTGCCGAACGGGCCGAATTCGTTCAGCCATGAATTCAAAATCTTCATCAGAACTGCCTCAGGAATCGCAAGTCGTTGGTGTACATCTCGCGAATGTCGTCGACTTTGTGCCGCTCTTTGGCCATGCGATCGATGCCAAACCCAAACGCGAAGCCGCTGAATTCTTCGGGATCGATGCCGCCACTTTTCAGGACGTTGGGGTGCACCATCCCGCACCCACCCAATTCGATCCAGTCACCCTCGGGAGTGCGAATGTCGAACTCGGCGCTCGGTTCGGTGAAAGGAAAATAAGACGGTCTAAGTCGGCTGGTGAATTCGTTGCCGAAGAACGCCTTGGTGAACGCCTCGATCGTGCCCGCCAAATGGGCGAAGGTGATGCCGCGATCGACGACGAGCCCCTCGATCTGGTGAAACACCGGCATGTGCGTGGCGTCGGGTGTATCGCGCCTGAAAACCCGACCCGGCATGATCGCATAAATCGGCGGCTTCCATGTTTTCATCACGCGAATCTGCACCGGGGATGTATGCGTGCGCAAAAGCGTCGAACCTGGCTCGCCGAATTCGAGGAACATCGTGTCGAACTCTGAACGCGCAGGGTGCGACTTGGGCATGTTCAGCGCCTCGAAATTGTAAAAGTCGGTTTCAACCTCGGGACCCTCGGCGACCTGAAAACCCAGACCGACGAAAACATCTTCGAGACGTTGGGTCGCCTGGGTGACGATATGGCTGTGACCACGACGACGCGTCGTCAAGAGTTCGCTCAGGTCGAGGCGCTCGCCTTCGACACGCTTCGACAATTCTTGGTCGGCGAACTCGGTGTTGCGAAGGGCCAACGCGGAGTTGATTTCGTTGGTGGCGCTGTTCAAATGCTGACCAACCGCGCGCTTTTCGTCGGTCGACGACAATTTGCCCATCTCGCTCTTCAAAGCGACGAGTCTGCTGTCTTTCTTGTTGAGTTCGATGCCCAGGTCGCGCAACTCGCCCGAGTCTCGCGCCGCCTTGATCTTGGCCAAGGCGCTTTCTCGCGCCGTGTCTATCGCCCGTCTCATCTCATCGACAGGGCTGATTTCAGACATCGTTCTAAACTTTAGTCGTCCGTCGGTTTGGCGGGATGCTAATTATCGCGCTGACGCTTCAATTCAAAGCACAACAGCGTCGCGGCCATCGCGACATTCAGACTTTCTCCCCGACCCGAATGATCTATCGTCAGCCAACCGTCGAAATTTTGCGATGTCGCGAGACCGTGAGCCTCGTTGCCGAGCACGATCGCCACCCGACCCGAAAGATCGGCCTCGCGGTAGTCGAGGGGATTCTGATCTGGGTGACTCGAAGTGCCCAACACTTTGAAACCTAAACTGCGAACGGTTTCGAGTTCGATCGACTCAAAAGTCGGGATATTGAAGATCGCCCCGGCCGATGCCCTGACGACCTTGGGCGAATATGCCTCGACGGAGCCCGGGGTCAGAAACACCGCGCTGGCGCCCGCCGCTTCGGCGGATCGCAGTATTGTGCCGAGGTTTCCCGGGTCTGAGATGCGGTCGGCGACCACGACCCACGCGTCGTTCTCACGACTGATTTCTGAATGTTTTCGTCTCGGTTTTTCGACGACGGCAATCACGGGCTGAGGGCTCGTGGTCGAAGCCACGCGCTCGATGACCCCCTCGGCCAGATCGTAAACCTCGCCTGTGGCCCCCGTGACGGCGGTCGCGCCAGGGGCGATGAACTGAGATTCGACGACGCAGCCCGCGCGAACGGCGTCGCGAATCAGCGTCTCTCCCTCCACGACGAACGCGTTTTCGCGCGTCCGCTCGGACTTTTCATTGACTAGTTTGCGAAGTCGCTGAACCCGATTGCTCGTGAACGCGAGTGGCGTCAAACTCAGACGAGAGCACCCTTTGCCGTCTCGACGAGTTTTGCGAAAGCCTTTTCATCGTTGACCGCGAGGTCGGCGAGGATCTTGCGATCGACGACCACGCCGGCCTTCGACAACCCGTTGATGAAGCGGCTGTAACTCATGTCGTTCATTCGACAACCGGCATTGATGCGTTGGATCCACAGGCTGCGGAACTCGCCCTTTTTTGCGCGACGGTCGCGAAACGCGTATTGCCCAGAGTGCAAAACCTGTTCGTTGGCCGACCTGAACGTGCGGCTTCGATCGCCGTAGTAACCCTTCGCTTTTTCGAGAATCGCCCTGTGCTTTTTACGGGCGTGAACACCGCGTTTGACTCTTGCCATTTCGGTTTCCCTTCTTTGAGATTTATTGGATGATTGATTTCGCTCGGTTCAGCGCTCGGTTCAGCGCTCGGCCAACAGTCGCTTGATATTTTTGACGTCGCCCTTGTGCACATTCACGGTTCCGTCGAGACGGCGCGTGCGCTCGCTCGATTTGTGCTCGAACAAGTGCTGACGCATCGACTGTTGGCGTCGAAGCTTGCCGGTGCCGGTTTTTTTAAACCGCTTTTTTGCTGTCTTCGATGTTTTCATCTTTGGCATTGCTGTTCTCCGTTTCGGTTGAAATCTGTGTAGTGGGTTTTGTGACCGCGGGCTTTTGGGCCGCGGATCGTTTTGCAGCTTTTTTGTCGGGCGATAGGACCATCGTCATGTTTCGACCTTCAAGCCTCGCCGATGTGTCGACCTTGGCGATCGGACCGAGTTGCTCGATCACGGCATCCAAGATCTTCGTGCCCAATTCAGGGTGGGCCATTTCGCGGCCCCTGAATTGCAGGGTGACTTTCACCTTGTGCCCCTCGTCGAGAAACTCGAGCATGTGGCGAACCTTGGTGTCGAAGTCTCCTTTGGCGATCTTCGGCTTGAACTTGACCTCTTTCATCGTGATCTGCACCGTCTTCTTGCGAGACTCTTTGAGCCTCTGGGCCTCCTCGTAACGGAACTTGCCGTAGTCCATGATGCGACAAACGGGTGGTTCTGCTAGCGGGGCGACTTCGACAAGATCTAGATCGGCCTTGCGCGACCGCTCGAGTGCTTCTTCGATGCTGACTACTCCAACTTGTGAACCGTCTGCATCAACGAGGCGAACCTGTCGGGCTCGAATTCTCTCGTTGTAGCGAGGTTCATTGATTGGCGGTGCTATGACTGGTCACTGCTTAACAAGCGGCTGTGCCTCCTCTTTTAAATTGGATATGGACCGAATCTCGGAGGTCGAATCGGGCGCTGGGCGCGGGTCGAAGCCGGCCGTGGCGACGCCACTGCAGTCAGCTCGACCTGGTCGCACTCAACTACTCGGCTCGACTTTCGAACTTCGTAAACTTGGTGGCTAGGTGGGAAACTAGTTTCCACTTTTGCTGCGCGGTCAAGGCGAAAAATCGCCCGACTGCTTGGGGCATAATGGTAGCGCAAATGAGCGAAAACCCCTCACCGGAACAGGAAAAAGCGATCGCCGAGGCACGTGCACGCCTGGCAGAGACACCCGCACGAATCGTCGTAGCCAATCATGTGGTGGGTCTGTATGAATTGGCGGCGATTCATCTGGGTTCGAACCCACCCCGACTCGACGAGGCGCGCTTGGCCATCGATGCCCTGGCGGCGATCGTCGACAGTTTGGGCGATCGCCTGGGCGACGAGCACGAGACTTTCAAGGACGCGCTCAAAAATATTCGACTCGTATACGTGAAGATGACGAGCCAGTGA
>VGAB01000009.1 GCA_016870935.1 Actinomycetota bacterium
CGCATCGAGCAGCCCGTCGAGCCGTTGATTGTCGTCTATGCGCACTTCGAAAATCCAGCCGTCGCCATACGGATCTGAATTTACTTGACCGGGGCGTTCAGCCAACATTTCGTTGATTCTGACCACCCTGCCAGGCAATGGCGAATAGATATCAGAAACGCTTTTCGAGCTTTCGATCTCTCCGCAGGTCTCCCCTGCGCTGAGGCTCTGATCGAGGCGGGGCAACTCGACGAAAACTACCTCTCCGAGGGCATCTTGCGCGTAATCGGTGATCCCGACCCGAAAATTTTCGCCTGAGGCGACGACCCATTGATGATCTGTCGAATAACGACGATCATCCGGAATTTTTAGCGCCACGAATTCAAATTTATCGCTATATCGCTACATCGCTAATCTCGCGATGCCCGACCGATCCGTAGATTTTCACGAATTTTGGGAATGTATGCAAAGGCCGTGAGATACGACATGATCAACGCAGGCACGGCGAACACCCATGCGGCAACACGAACTTGCTGCCAGTAACGCCCTTCGTCGGCGGCGAGCAGCATTAACGGCACGGCGAACATCAGCAAGAACGTATAGCGCTTACCCCAAATGCTGACCGCGAAACGCCGCATACCGAACAGTGTCGCGGTCGCCATCGAGGCGGCGACCGCTATTTCACGGGTGAGAATCGCAACCGCCAACCAGACGGGCATCGACTGGTCTACGACGATCGCCACAACTCCGACGATGAACAGTCCGCGATCAACGCTCGGGTCGAACACGCTTCCGAAGGTGCTCTGTTGATTGAACCGCCTCGCCACCCAGCCGTCGACCCAGTCGGTTGCACCAAGGCCGCCGAGAATCCATGCAGCACCCGCCCTGTCGTCTAAACCGAACAGAACCCAAAGGAATATCGGCAAACACAGAAGGCGGGCCAAGGTGATCAGATTTGGCACGGTCAAGATGCGGGTCGACGGCACGAGCCGAGCGTACAACTCTGGCGATGACCTACGCTTGCGCTGTGGCAAGTACGGTTTTCACGCGAATCATCAACTCGGAACTGCCCGGAACCTTCGTGCACCGCGACGACAAGTGCGTCGTTTTCATGACGATTGATCCGATCACCACAGGCCACTCGCTGGTCGTGCCGATCGCCGAGGTCGATCAATGGACCGATCTCTCAGAGGACTTGAATCGACACTTGTTCAAAGTTGCTCAGACCGTCGGCGAGGCGACGAAGCGTGCCTTCAATTGTGAGCGAATCGCGCTGGTCATCGCGGGATACGAGATTCCGCATTGCCATCTGCACGTGATACCTAGCAACTCGATGGCCGACCTGAATTTTGCCAATGCACGAACCAATGTGCCCCGCCCCGAACTAGAACAGGCGGCCGCTCGGATCATCGCCGAGTTGCGTTGACGCTCGTTTAGATCGACGCTCGAGTCGCTGCGTCGGCTCTGACGTCAACACCGAGTTTTCGGCGGCCACGAGCAGCTCGAGCGGGGCGACCGTCGAGTCGCTCAACCACTCGTCGACTGCAGCTTTCTCAAGCACAACGGGCATTCGATGGTGAATCTCGTGCAAGGCCGAGTTCGCCTCGGTCGTGATGATTGTGCAAGTTCTTAGCACCGACGAATCAGGTTGTTTCCAAGAAGTCCACAAACCAGCCAGAGTCATCACTTGAGCGTCGGCTCTCGAGATGTAGAAGGCCTGCTTGTGGGGCTTTTTCGTTTCGGTCGGCAGATTCTTCCACTCATAAAACCCTTGAATCGGCAGCACGCAACGATGTTTCGCGATCAGATTGCGAAAACTAGGTTTCTCGGCGAGTGTTTCAGAGCGGGCGTTGATCATGCTCGCCATTCTCGTTTTGTCTTTCGACCAACTCGGCACAAGCCCCCACGACATCGGTTCGACGACCCGTTTTGCGTCGTCAGTGCGCAAAACGTAGACGAGCGACGTGGGTGCGACGTTGAAGTTTTCGCCCAATTCGGAGCCAAGAAAATCCGCGAGGTATGCGCGCGCGAAATCACCCCCGCTCGAGATCGAATTGAACCTTCCGCACATCTGGCTTAGATATTCAGAAAATTGGGCGAAGCGAATATCCACACCAAAATCGGCGTTAAGACAAGACCCGGCAGCAGAGAGCCAAGGCGGATCTTCTTGATTTCGAGAAGATTGATGCCAATGGCGATGACCGCCAGACCGCCCGCACTGAACAATTCGGTGCGCATTCGATCGGTAAGCAGCGCATCGAGCGATGTGCCGAAAACAGTGAGGCTTCCCTGAACGACGAACACGCTTAACGCACTGAAGATCGCGCCGATGCCGTAGATCGCCGAAAAGATGATCATCATGAAGCCGTCGAGGGTGCCTTTGATGATGTACAACTGGGGTGTCTCGCCGCTCGCGTCTTCGATCGCACCAAGAATCGTCAGTGGTCCGACACAGAACAGAAGCGACGCCGTTACAAAACCGGATACGAAGCGGTTGTCGTTCGTCTCGCGAGCGAAGCGTCGACGCAGGAAGTCGCCGACCGAGGCGAGCCGATCCTCAATTCGCATTAATTCGCCGAGAATCGCACCGACGACCATGCCGACGAGCGGAAAAACTATGTTCTCGGTTTGAAGCACGTCGCGCAGACCGATCGCCAGCGTCGTCATGCCGATCACCTGAACGATGATCACGCGAACACGCTCAGGAATTCGGTCACCGATCAAAAGACCGAGCAACCCGCCCGCGACGACAGTCGCAGTGTTGATCAGCGTGCCGAGCCCGGCCATCGTCGTCAGTTAACCGACCGGCGTCAGCGGGGCGCGATTGTTGGCTATCGCCACGGCGTTGTTAGCCGCCAACATCGCCATCGCGTCGCGCGTCTCGACCGTGGCCGAACCAAGATGCGGCAACATCACGACATCGTCGCGATGCAACAACCCACTGTTTATCTTTGGTTCAAATTCGAAAACGTCCAAACCCGCACCGGCGATCTGCTTGCTCTCGAGTGCGTCGACCAAGGCCTGCTCGTCGACGATCGGGCCACGCGCAGTATTGACAAGAAAGGCCGTCGGCTTCATTTTCTCGAACTGCGCCTTGCCGAACAAGTGGTGTGTCGAGTCGTTTGAAGGGCAATGAATTGAAACGACGTCGCTTTGGCTTAACAGGTCGTCGAACGAAACTCGTGTCGCCGACAATTCGGAGGCGATCTTCGGGTCGATCTCGCTTCGTGAGTGGTAGATGACCGACATGCCACAGACCTTTGCTCGGCGCGCGGTGGCGATGCCGATCGCCCCCATGCCGACGACACCCAAAACCCGATTCATCACACCGGCACCGAGCATGTAGTGCATGCCCCACTGCCACGGGGTCTGACTGCGAATGACCCTCTCGCCCTCGGCGAGCCTTCGGGTGGTCATCAAAATCAACGCGATCGCGATATCTGCGGTGGCGTCGGTGAGCACGCCTGGCGTGTTGGTGACCAGCACATTGCGCGCCTTGCATGCAGCAACATCGATGTTGTTGTACCCAACGGCGACATTGCAGACAGCCTTAAGGTTTGATCCCGCCGCCTCCAACAGTTCGGCATCTACTTTTTCGGTGAGCAAAGTGACAAGGATGTCGGCGCCGGCAACCTTGGCCAACAGCTCGCCCCTGCTCATCGCCGAATCTTGCGACCACGCATCGGGCTTGAAACCCGCGTTTTTGAGGACCTCGAGGCCCGCTCGAGGTATCTTTCCGGTGACGACGATTTTCATTGCTACTTCGATGAAACCCAGTCGTTCAGTCGCGAGAGTCCGCGCTCAATTTTGTCGTTGTCGATACCGCTGTAGGCCAGGCGAATGTAGTTTCCTTTCTCGCCGGGCAACGGACGACCGAAATGCCGGCGCGTGCAAAATGACATCCCCGAATTGTGCAGAGCCGCCAACGCGAAGTCGGCCAAATCGGTGTGACCCGTGCGCGCCATCGTCTCTGAAATCTCGGGGAAAACATAGAACGCGCTGTTCGGCGTGTGCACTCGAACGCCGGGGATCTTCTTCAGGCCGGCGATTGTCGCGTCGCGTCGCGTCTTCAACACCCGAAGCAATTCGTTGGCGCCCGACTGATCGCCGTTGATCGCCTCTACCCCGGCCCACTGAACAAACTGGGCGGTGCAACTCTCTTCGTTCGTGTTGAGTTTCGAGATGCGCTCGACAAGATCTTTCGGGCCGATCGCGGCACCGAGTCTCCAACCGGTCATCGCGAACTTCTTGGAGAATGTGTAGAGGATCACCGTGCGCTCGAGCATGCCTGGCAGAGAGACGATGCTCTTGCTCTCACCCGCGTAGCGAATGTCGTAGTAGGCCTCGTCGGCCAAAACCCACAGGTTGTGCTTGATCGCCAAATCGGCGAGCGCCTGCCGCTCGTCGTCGGTCATCTCGGCCGCCAACGGGTTTTGCTGGTCGTTGAGCACGAGCGCCCTGGTCTTTTTCGTGATCTTGCTCTTCAGATATTCGAGATCGATTTGAAAACCCTGAGGGGTGTCTGAGTATCGATACGGCACGGCGACACCGTCGTTGAACTCGATCTGGCTCTCGTAGATCGGAAAGCCGGGGTTCGGATACAAAACCTCGTCGCCGGGATTCATCACAGATCGCAAGAACTTTCCGATCACGGGTTTGCCGCCGGGCTGGACGGCGATGTTCTCGGGCAAGAAATTGACATTTCGCTGCTTGCCGAGGCTCTCGGCGAGCGCCTGACGAAGAGGTGCAATACCGGCGTTGGGACAATATCCAGTCTTGCCCTCGGCGACCGCGCGACGCATCGCCTCTGAAACATTTGCGGGTGTCGGCAGGTTCAAATCACCGAGATGAAACGGGAAAACCTCGTTGCCCTTCGACAACCAGTCGGCGGCGGTCGCCGCGACGGCGAATGCCGTCTCGGTGCCAAGACGCTCCAAACGATCAGCCAATTTCATTTTCAAAACCTCCGCGATGTCTGCCGACATCAAATGATATGTGAGTCGGGCTGGGGAGATTTGAACTCCCGACCTCTTGTCCCCCAGACAAGCACGCTAACCAAGCTGCGCCACAGCCCGAATTGCTGTTAACAACCTCACTAAAGGTATCTCAGATAAACAGCGACACAAACCGCCATGCCAAATAAACGACGAGCGAAACCACCAAGAGTTTGAAGTGCCACGGTGCCTTCTCGTCTTCACCGTCCGCGCGGGCGATCGCCTTCAAGTCGAGCGATCTGGCGGTAACCCGCGAATCGATGATCTTTCCGTTGACATCGAATTGTGCGATCAGCGCGCCACATTTCGGGCAACATCCGGTCGTCGTCAGCGCAGTGGGCACGAAATATTTTGCGCAGGGCTCACACCATGGCATTCGAACCCAAGCCCCCCTACTCTGATCGTTTTCGCACGCGAATCTTTATCGGGGTCGAACCAAATTCAAAACCCTCGCGTATCGCCCGCTCGAGGTAACGCAAATAGGTGGAGGGCAACTCTTTGTTGACAAAGAGGGTGAACGTCGGCGGATCCGAGGCGCCCTGCAACGCATAGAGCACGCGCGCACCGCTCGGCGCCGGTTGTTGCTGTTGGGCTCGAGCGATGACCCTGTTCACGTCGCGCGTCGGGACTCGGCGGTGGTATTGCTCGATCGAATCTTGCAGCACCGGCAGCAGCTTCTGCACGCCCTTGCCGGTCAACGCCGACATTTTCAGGACAGGCGCATCGCCGACGAAAAAAAGTTTGCGACCGATTTCGATGTCGACTTCGTCCCGTTGATCGGCATTGAGAATCTCCCATTTGTTCAAAACAACGACCACAGGGCTGCCACTTGCGTCGATTCTCTCGGCCAATCTCTGGTCTTGGCTGGTTATGCCCTCGGTCGCGTCGATCACCAAGAGCGCGATGTCTGATTCATCGACGGCGCGAAGCGCGCGCACGAACGAGTAATACTCGGTCGAGTCGTCGACCCTGCTGCGCCGACGCATGCCCGCCGTGTCGACAAAAGTGATCGGCCCATCGGGGGTGGTGACGACCGTGTCGATAGAGTCGCGCGTCGTGCCCGGCATGTCGTGCACGACTGAACGGTCGTGGCCGACGAGACGATTGAACAGGGTGCTTTTGCCGACATTTGGACGGCCGACGATCGAAACCCGTGGAATTCTGGGAACCTCGGTGTACGCCGGCTTTTTCTTGGCCACTTCCACCTCGTCGCCCTCGCGACGAGGAATGCGAATCAAAACCTCATCAAGGATGTCGCCCGATTTTCGGCCGTGCAACGCCGAAACCGGGTAGGGATCGCCAAGACCCAGCGAAAGAAACTCCCACTTGTCGAATTCTCGTTTGTCACTGTCGACTTTGTTCGAGACGACCAGAACTTCTTTGCCGCTCGTTCGCAACCACTTGGCGATCGCCTGATCGTCGTCGAGAACACCCACCGTCGCGTCGACGACGAAAAGCACCAGGTCCGCGTCGCGAACCGCGGCCTCGACCTGGCGACTCACCTTCGCATCGAGCTCCGAGCCGCCGGGCATCCAGCCGCCCGTGTCGACGACATTGAATTGACGCCCCTGCCACTCGACCAAGCGCTCGAATCGATCTCGTGTCACCCCCGGCTCGTCTTGCACGATTGCCACCTGCGAACCGAGAAAGCGATTGAAAAGCGTGCTCTTGCCGACATTTGGCCTGCCGACTATGACAACAGTTGCAAGCGCCGAAGTCATCTCACAAGTTTACAGTTGCACTTTCAAGGTAATCTTCGGATGCATGGCCGGTGTCGAGAAAGTTGTGCTCGCTGCGCCGCGCGGGTTTTGCGCCGGTGTCGAAATGGCGATCAAAGCGTTGGCGTGGATGGTGCGAACCTTCGAGTCTCCGATCTACTGCTACCACGAAATCGTTCACAACAAGATCGTCGTAGATCGCTTCAAGAACTTGGGTGTCGTCTTTGTCGATGACCTCGACGAGATTCCGGCTGGTCGACCAATAATGCTCTCGGCGCACGGTTCGGCACCGCAGGTCGTGGAGAATGCCCGGTCAAAGGGTAGTTATGTTGTCGACTCTGTTTGTCCGTTGGTGACAAAGGTTCATCATGAAGTCAAGACGCGCGCAGCGAAGGGATACCACATCGTCTACATCGGTCACGATGGTCATGAAGAGGCCGTCGGCACGATGGCGGTGGCGCCCGAGTCGACAAGTCGGGTCGAAAGTCTCGACGAAGTCGCGCAACTCGAGCAGTTCGAGCAACCCGTGGCGGTTTTGGCCCAGACAACGCTCTCTCACCGCGACTGGAAAGATGTCGCCGATGCGGTGCGGGTCAAGTATCCCGATGTTTGGTCACCCGGCAAAAGTGATCTTTGCTTTGCCACCACCAATCGACAGAGCGCCCTGATGCAAATCGCCGAGCGATGCGACTCGATCGTCGTGATCGGCTCCGAAAACTCTTCGAATACCCGCGCACTCGAAAAGCTCGCCCGCGAATCGGGCTGTAGAAAGGTTTTTCGTGTGAACGAAGTTTCGGAACTTTCGCCCGGCATCTCTGGGGTGGTCGGCGTAACGGCTGGCGCATCGGCGCCGGAAGAACTCGTTACGGCGATAATCGAACGCCTGAACCCGAGAGCCGGTGTCGAGGAAGTGAACATCGCCAGCGAGGACGAATACTTTCCCCCGCCGCGCCACCTTCGCCAGTTGCAAACCGCGCTCGAGACGGTTGCGACGGTGACCCTTGGTGCCGCGATGGACAGCCGCAAAATCGTCGATGACCGTCAGGTTGCCGCCAGCACCGTTTTGGCGCAACTCGCTGGTTGATGACGTCGCGCCTAGTTTCTCGGCACTTCGTGCCAGGGTTTGTCTCGGTCCACCCGCACATCGCCGGGTAAACCAAGAACTCGTTCGCCCAGAATATTTTTCATCACCTCGGTGGTTCCACCCTCGATGCTGTTGGCGCGGCTGCGCAAGAACGCCTTGGGTATTGAGTCGAAACTCATCGCCGTTTCCGGGCGCACCATCGCATAACTGCCGTACAACATTCCTTTGGCCCCGAGCAGGTCGACACAGAACTCATAGGTGTCTTTGTTCAATTCGGCGCTGGCAACTTTGCCGATCGAACCCTCCGGTCCGGGTGTGCCCATGCGACGGTTTTGCCCGGCGCGAATATTCGTCAGGCGCAACACCTCGGCTTTGATCCAAAGTTTGACCAACTCGTCTTTGACAGACGAATCTTTTTCGTCCTCAGGAAGCGACTCCCACAGTTTCATCGCCTCGCGAATCGGGCCACTCGCCTTGCGCGGTATCGCCCCGCCGATTGCGACGCGTTCGTTCATCAATGTTGTCAAACTCACCCGCCAACCGTCGCCAGGCTGACCCAGCGTCTCGCTGAGCGGAATTCTCACATCGGTGAAGTAGACCTCGTTGAACTCTGCCTCCCCCGTCATCTGCCGAAGAGGTCGCACCTCGACCCCCGGCGCCCGCATGTCGACCACGACCGCCGTCAGCCCTGCATGCTTGACCGCCTGCGCGTCCGTGCGAACGACGAGCAAACCGTATTTCGAGAGATGGGCAAGGGTCGTCCAGACCTTCTGTCCGTTTACAACCCACTCGTCGCCGTCACGCACGCCCTTCGAAGAAAGCCCCGCAAAATCAGAACCCGAACCCGGTTCTGAAAAGAGTTGACACCAAATTTCTTCTCCTGTGAACAGCGGCCGAAGGTACTTCGAGATCTGATCACCCGTGCCCCACTGTGCAATCGTCGGCGCGCACATGCCGTAACCAATCGGGTTGCGCGCATAGCTCGAAGGACCATCGGCGGCTGCGACCGCCTCGTTGACTACCTTTTGAAATTTCGGCGATGCCCCGAGGCCACCTCTTCCGACCGGAAAATGAACCCAGGCCAGACCAGCGTCGAATTGCGCGCCTAAAAAATCAACGGGCTTCGTCTTCGCGGGCGGAAAACGTCGCAACAAATCGGCGACCAATTCGCCGACCTCGCCCTCTGAGATCGCTCTTTCGGTTTCGACTATCGCCATGGTTGCTCCATGAGTTTACGAGACGACAGCAATCTAGTAGTTTTCGCTCATGTTTCCCGGGGCGATAGCCGCAACTGCGCCAGATCGCGCCGCGATAATCATGGCCAACTCTGGTCAGACGATCTCGTTTGGCGAACTTGACGAAGGCGCGAATCGACTGAGCAATATTCTTCGAGACTCGGGGTTGCAGCCTGGCGACCACATCGCCCTTTGCCTCGAAAACCATCCGCGCTATTTCGAGATTCTCTGGGGTTGCCACTACGCGGGACTCATATATACGGCTTGCTCGTCTCGGCTCACGACCGACGAGTTGAGCTACATCATCAATGATTGCCAGGCCAAGGCATTCATAACAAGCAAATACAAAGTCGATCAGGCCCGCGAAGTTCTCTCGACGACACCAAATGTCGCACTCAGGTTGATGCTTGACGGCACGGTCGACGGCTACGACTCTTACGAGAAAACGGTTGCAGGTGCTTCCGCCGAACCTTTGGCAAAAAGGCTGGACGGTGTCGACATGCTTTATTCGAGCGGCACCACGGGAAGACCAAAAGGCATCAAGCTGGGTCTGCCGATGACCGAACTCGGCTCGCCGACGAGCCTAAGCATGCTGTGCTCGATGCTCTTCAACATCGACCAGAACACTGTCTACCTTTCACCCGCGCCCCTATATCACGCGGCCCCTCTTCGGTTCACGATGACGACCCATCGTCTCGGTGGAACGACCATAATCATGGAGCACTTCGACCCGACCGAATATTTGCGCCTTGTCGAGCAGCACAAAGTCACTCACTCGCAACTCGTGCCGACGATGTTCGTGAGAATGCTCAAACTCGACGACACGACTCGCGACAAATTCGACACTTCAAGCCTGAAATGTGCAATCCATGCCGCCGCACCGTGCCCGATCGAGGTCAAGCGAAAAATGATCGACTGGTGGGGGCCGATTATTCACGAATACTACGCGGGCAGCGAGGGCAATGGTTTTGTCTATTGCAATTCTGAACAGTGGCTAAGCCACCCCGGCACGGTCGGCGTGGCGATCAACGCGACGGTGCACATCTGCGACGACAACGGCGTCGAACTGCCCGTCAACGAAGCGGGCACGGTGTTCTTCGAAAGCAAAGTCGACTTCGAATATCACAACGACCCCGAAAAGACCAAGAGCTCACGCGACCCGCTCGGTCGTGGATGGACGACCTTGGGCGACGTCGGTTATCTGGACAAGGACAATTTTCTCTATTTAACTGACCGGAAGGCGTTCATGATCATCTCGGGTGGGGTGAACATCTACCCCCAAGAGGCCGAGAATATCCTGATCAACCATCCGAAAGTCGTGGATGTCGCCGTTTTCGGCGTGCCCAACGAGGAATTCGGCGAAGAGGTGAAGGCAGTGGTGCAGCCGGCGACGATGCCATCCTCGCCCGACGAGGCAAAGAGGCTCGAACAAGAACTGAAAGAGTTTTGTCGGCAATCTCTCGCCGATTTGAAGTGTCCGCGATCGATCGATTTTCGACCGGAGCTTCCCCGACATCCGACGGGAAAGCTCTACAAGAGGCTGCTCAAAGACGAATATTGGAAAAACGCGGGTCGCGCGATCTAGAAATAGACGCCCGCTTGATGACCACGAACTGAACATGCATCCGTTTCTTCGCCATGCGACCCCGATCGCGTTCGCCCACCGCGGTGGTGCGAGCGAGGCCCCCGAGAACACCATGCCCGCTTTCCAAAGGGCCGTCGACCTCGGCTACATATACCTGGAGACCGATGTGCACGCCACGGCGGACGGCGTGCTCCTGGCGTTTCACGACGACGATTTATCTCGCACCTGTGGCAAAGACGGATTCATCAGCGAACTCGACTACGCCGAGGTCAAATCGGCGCGCGTCAACGGTCTCGAACCGATTCCGTTGTTGGAGGACTTGCTAGTCGCATTTCCCGCCGCCCACATCAATATCGACTGCAAGTCTGATCAGGCGCTGCAGCCTCTCATCAACCGACTGGCGAAAGGCGACATCTTCGATCGAGTCTGCATCGGGTCGTTCAGTGACAAACGCCTCAACGAGCTGCGAAGTCACTTTGGTGGTCGCCTGTGCACCTCGATGGGCCCTCGCGATGTGGCCAAACTTCGACTTGGAAGCTGGCTCAACCGCGAGCGAAAATTCACGAACATCCATGCCGCGCAGGTTCCGACGAGTCAAGGTGGCTTGACAATAGTCAATCAATCGTTCGTCAGGGCGGCCCACGACGCGGAAATTCAGGTTCATGTATGGACAATCGACGACGAAGCCGAGATGACCCGACTACTCGACCTCGGGGTAGATGGCATAATGACCGACAGGCCCGAAACTTTAAAAAAAGTATTGATCGAGCGCAACGCCTGGCGGGGCGCTTGAGATACTCTTAGCCCATGAGAGTAGACGCAAATTTCTTCTGCACTGTACCGATGGACGACGCGGGCAAAGTCGCACCGACCGCCCGTCGCTATGGCAACGACAGCGTGATCGAGTGTTACAAAAACCTGGTCGCTTGGGCGAAAGTCGCCGACGAAGTCGGCATCGACACGATGTGGTTGACCGAGCACCACTTTCAATACGAAGGTTACGAAGTTCTGCCCAACCTGATTCAATTCGGCCAACACCTCACGAGCGTCACCAAAAACCTTCGTCTCGGTCAGATGTTCAACGTGGTGCCGCAGTGGCATCCGTTGCGTCTCGCCGAAGACTTTGCGATCGCCGACATCGTCACCGGCGGCCGAATGGAGTTCGGTGTCGGGCGAGGCACCGTGCCCCGCGAAGCTTGGAGCCTCGGCACGGTAGTTGCGTCGGGTGACAACGCGATGAGCGCCGAGCACGACCGCATCAATCGTGAAGTTTTTGAAGAGAGCCTCGAGATAATCAAACTCGCCTGGTACAACGAGCGTTTCTCATATCGCGGCAAACACTTCGTGTTCCCACCCGACGAGATCCCCGATCGCGGAAGTTATGTCGATGATCTCACCCTGATCCCAAAACCTTTGCGCACGATCGATGTTTATCAACCGGTGACCTCCCCTGAAACGATCGAGTACGTCCCTCGCGTCGGACACAAAGCCGTCTACTGGTTGCAAAACGCGGAAAGCCAGAAGCAAAAGTGGGACCGCTACGCCCAGATTCGCGAAGAGGTCGGCAGCCCTGTCGCCCCCGGCGAAGACCGCACTTTGGTGATGAATATTCACGTCGCCAAGACGCGCGAAAAAGCGATGGTCAAGGGCAAACCGGGTCACGACGAGTTCGCGAATTTCCTTTCGCCCTACGGCAGATTTTCGTCGTATCGCAATCCAGACGGCAGCAAAGTGGCGTTCAACCACTGCCCCACGGTCGAAGAGTCGAACGATCAGAAGATTCAAATCGTTGGTTCGATCGACGATGCGGTTGACACGCTGGGTTTCTGGCGCGACCTGCTCGACCTGAAGAACATCTGCTTCTTTTTCGATTATCCCGGCGTAACCCGAGATGAAATGATCGAGCAGATGCACCTGGTGACCGAAGAGGTGTTCCCGAAGTTGGGCGAAAAGATCGAGCGTCGCCCGCTCCCGAATCTCACCCCCCTCGTCTAGTTGCAATCGTTGGGCTTTGCCCGAACATCATGTTGCTGAAGAATTGCCGCCTGGTCGACGCGGCGAAGCGCGATGTTCGCGTCGAAAAGTCGATAATCACCGAAGTCGGTGAAAATATTCGACAAGCCCCTGCCGAAACTGTCTTCGATGCGGAGGGAATGATCCTCACCTCCTCGCTTGCCGAACCGCACGCGCACCTCGACAAGGCGTTTTTGGCCGAGCGAATTGAAAACCCGAGCGGTGATCTGATGGGCGCGATCATGGCCATGGAGTCGAGCCGTGGGTTGATAACCGTCGACGACACGATCGCCAGGGCGGAACGAGCAATTCGACTGATGGTCGGCAATGGCGTCACGGCAATCCGCACCCACGCGGACGTCACCGAGTGGAACGATCTCGACTCGGTTGAGGCTTTGTTGGAAGTCAAGCGCCGAACGAGCGAAATCGTCGACTTGCAGATTTGCGCCCTTTTAGGTTGGCCGTTGAGTGGTTCTGACGGCAGGCATAATCGCGAACTTGGAAGACGCGCGATCAAGGCGGGGGCCGACATTCTGGGTGGATGTCCGCACCTCGACGAGGATCCTTCAGGGGCGAATATCGCGCTTCTTGAACTTGCCGACGAGATGAACTGCGGGCTTGACTTGCACACCGACGAGCACACCGATGCCAATCGCGTATCTCTAGAAGACCTCGCCGAACGGGTGACACAGACGGGTTTCAAAAACGCGGTGACGGCTAGTCACTGCGTGAGCCTGGCAATGCAGAGTCACGATACCCAGAGGCGCATCGCCGAGAAGGTCGCCACAGCCGGTATCTCCGTGATCGCCCTGCCCCACACGAACTTGTTCCTGCAAGGACGCGAAACGACGACTCCACAGCCCCGCGGTTTGACCGCCGTCGCGACGCTTCGAAAAACGGGGGTGCGGGTGGCGATCGGCGCCGACAATCTGCAAGATCCGTTCAACCCGATCGGTCGCGGAGATCCGCTCGAAAGTGCCGGGCTGGCGATCTTGACCGCGCACCTTTTGCCCCAAGACGCGTTCGACGCGGTTTCGTCGGTGGCTCGCCAAGTCATGGGTCTCGACACCACGACTATTTCCGTCGGCCAAACGGCGAATCTGATGTTGACGAGGGCCGCGGGCCTGCGTGAGGCGATCGCCACGACAGCCGAACGACCACTGGTGATGCGCAACGGCGTGGTGGTCAGTTCGCGTTTGGCTGCAGTTAATTGATCAACTAATCTCTCAACGTGGCTGGGGCGCTCGGGTTCAAGAATGTCGGCATGACGTTTCCCGACGGCACAAAGGCGCTCGGAGGTGTCAGTTTCGACATCAATCCCGGTGAGTTTGTGACCGTAGTCGGCCCGTCTGGATGCGGGAAATCGACCCTTTTGCGGATCGCCTCGAACCTTGAGACCGAAACCGAGGGCAAGTGCGAGATCGACCGCAACAGCATCGGCTACGTATTTCAAGATGCGACCCTTCTGCCCTGGCGCACGGTTCGAAAAAATATCGAGATAATCGCCGAACTTCACGGCATAGATAAGGCCGAACGCGAAAAACTCGCCCAAGATGCGATCAACCTGGTCGGACTGACCGGTTTCGAAGAGAAATATCCGCGGCAATTGTCGGGCGGCATGAGAATGCGCGCTTCGTTGGCCCGTTCGCTGGTGATGAAGCCGCGGGTCTTTCTGTTCGACGAACCTTTTGGCGCCCTGGACGAGATTACCCGCGAGCGACTGAACGACGAACTCTTGCGACTGTTCCAGATCGAGGGATTCGCCGGGTTGTTCATCACACACTCGATCTCCGAGGCCGTCTACATGTCGACGAAGGTTCTCGTGATGTCGGCCAGACCGGGTCAAATCATCGGAAGTTTCGATATACCGTTTTCCTATCCCCGAAGCCACTCTCTGCGCTATGAGGCCAAGTTCGGCGAGATCTGTGGTGAAGTATCGTTGGCACTCAGGGGGGCACTTAATTGAACGCGTCCAACAGCATCAAGGTGGTCAACACCGTCGATCAGTCGGTGCCGCCGAGTCTGCGCGTCGACGACGCACCCCGTGAGAACAGCGAGCGCAACCTGGTCAGCGACTTCGCCGGACCCATTGTCGTATTTGCTTTGTTCATCGGAGTTTGGTATCTGCTCTCGACCCAATTGCTTCCGCCACAGAAGCGATTTTTGTTGCCGACACCTCATCGAGTCGTCGAAGAAGGTTTTTTGACGTGGTCGGCCGGCGAACAACGCGGCTTGAAGCCGATACTGCGGTCACTCTGGGACTCGGTGAAAATCGCCATCATGGGTCTGGCGATCACGATCGTCATCGGCACGGCGCTGGCCACGGCGATGGCCACCAGGCGCTGGATGGAGCGGGCTACGTGGCCATATTTGGTCGCGCTTCAATCGGCACCGATTCTGGCCATGACGCCGTTGATTCGAGCTTTGATCGACGGCATCACGCTGCAGCGCATTTTGGTGGTCGTCTTGATCGCGTTTTTTCCGATAGTCAACAACACTTTGTTCGGCTTGCTCTCGGTCGACAAGAGTCAGCACGAACTCTTCACCCTGCACGGAGCGAGCAAACTCACCAGGCTCAGAAAACTGCAGTTTCCCGCCGCGATGCCGAATATCTTCGTGGGGCTGCGCATTTCGGCGGGTCTGTCGGTGATCGGTGCCGTTGTCGGTGACTTCTACTTTCGACAGGGCGGCGTGGTCGGCATCGGCGCGCAGATTGATATTTATCGCGGTCGCCTTTGGGGAGCCGAGTTGGTCACAGCGATCATCATGGCAAGCGTTTTCGGTTTGGTCGTATTCATTTTGTTTGGGTTGCTTTCAAAAGTGGCCATAGGCAAATGGCATACGACCACAAGAGGTCGGTGACGGTCTCTTGACGAAAAATAAACAGAAATACGAAGAAACGCAATTGAAAGTAATGGATAATTGCTCCGCAATTATCAGACCCCAGACAAAATAGGAGAAACAATGAGGAGAAAAGCAACAGCACTCTTCGGTGCTCTGTGCTTGGTCGCTCTCGCCGCTTGCGGTGGCAGTGACGATGACACGGTAACTGAAGAGACGACGGCCGAGACGACGGCACCAGCAGAAGAAGCGGCCGAGGCCGTCTCGCTCGCAGGTGTGTGTCCAGACACGGTCACATTCCAGACCGACTGGAACCCAGAATCTGAACACGGGTTCTTGTACAACCTGGTCGGCGAAGGATATGAAGTCGACGCCGCAGGTCTTCGAGTGACCGGACCATTGGTATCAAAGGGTGCCGACACTGGCGTCAAGGTCCAGGTTCGCGCAGGCGGACCAGCCGTGGGCTTCAGCTCACCGACATCGTTGATGTACCAAGATCCAGATATTTTCCTGGGCTTTGTCAGCACTGACAGTGCGATCCAAGACTCGGGTGAATTCCCGACCATGACGGTTGTGGCTCCGTTCAACATCAACCCGCAGATCATCATGTGGGACCCGGCAACCTACCCGAACGTCAAATCGATCGCCGATCTCAAGGCGACCGGCGCGAAGGTGCGTTACTTCGGTGGTGCTGCATACATGGAGTACTTCACGGCGAACGGAATTCTTGATAAGGGTCAGGTCGACGGCAACTACGACGGCACACCAGCCAACTTCGTAGCTGACGGTGGCAAGGCTGCACAGCAAGGTTTCGCCACTTCAGAGCCTTACTACTACGAGAATGTTCTGACCGACTGGGCGAAACCAGTCGCCTATCAGACGGTTCACGACGCAGGCTGGACGGCGTACGCCCAGTCGCTGGGCGGCAAGCCCGATGTAGTCGCGGCCAACGGTGACTGTTTGAAACTTCTCGTGCCGATGATCCAGCAATCACAGGTTGACTACGTGGCGGACCCGTCGCGTGCCAACGCCCTGATTCTGGACCTCGTAGCCCAATACAACAATGGTTGGTTGTACGACGCCGGTCAGGCTGCTGCCGCAGTTGAACTTGGTCTCGCCAACAAACTCATTGCCAACAGCCCCGACGGAACCTTGGGCAGCTTCGATCTCGATCGAATCACCAAGTTCATCGAGGTTGCCGTGCCGACCTACACAAAGATCGGCGCGAAGATGAAAGAGGGCATCACTGCCGCTGACATCGTGACCAACGAATTTATTGATCCGAGCATTTCATTGCCATAACGATCAATAATCAGTAATTGATACCTCGGGGGGCGTTCGCGCCCCCCGAGTGTCATTTCTGGAGAGAATTATTGGCTATTTGCCGAAGTTGAAAGTCGAGACCTCGGCGAGGGCCTCGGCGAAGTTGTCGACGGCCGAGGCGAACATCTTGGCGCCGAGTTCGGCGGTCGCGAGCGTCGGGTCGCCGATATGGCCCTCGACGAAAAAATCGTTCGAAAGCCAGCCGAAACTGACCGCGCCGCCAAATCGAACATGCTTGTTCAACGCGATCTTCTCGGGAACTCTGCGAACCGCCTTCGACATCTCGACCAAATCTGGGCGCAGATGCAACATCACCGAGGTTTCGTCGGTGCCGCCGTGAATCCCCATACCCAGTTCGCTCTTGGCAGAGGCACCGCCTTGGTCGGGCGGCATCGACGGGTGGGCCGTGAACACCTGCAGACCGTAATTAAGTCGCAATTCGCGGTTCACGACGTTCAGCAGAGCCGAGTTGCCCCCATGGCCGTTGAGGAAAACGAGTTTCTGAGCGTTCGTTCGCGAGATACAACGACCAATGTCGTCGAGCACGCTGAGCATCGTGGTCGCAGATAGCCAAACGGTGCCGGGCGCCCAGGCGTGTTCGTTCGACTTCGTGTATGTCAGGGTCGGCAACAACCAGACATCGAGGCTCTCACCCACTCGCGCCACGGTCGCCTCGGCAACTGCGGTGGCAACGACCTCGTCGGTGTTCAACGGCAAATGCGGGCCGTGCTGCTCGATCGCGCCCAAAGGTTGAACAAAAATCGACCGCGATGTGATTTTCGTCGCGATCTCTGGACCGCGCAGGTCACCGAGACGACGAATCGACATACCCACGACATTCACCCTATCTAAATGGCAATATGTATCGTGGCGTTTTCAACCAGCGACAGCAACTTCGACTCGATTGTCATCGGTGGTGGTCACAATGGTTTGGTTTGCGCCGCTTATCTGGCCAAAGCGGGCCAGAAAGTTCTCGTGGTCGAGGCTCGCGCCGAAGTTGGTGGCACCGCCGCCAGCGAAAAGTTCGCGGGCGTCACGGTAAACATCTGCAACTGCGACCATCTCACATTTCGCACGACGGGCGTCATCGAAGATCTTGGGCTGGAAAGTTTCGGCTTGAAATACCTGGATGTTGAACCCACGCAGATTTCGACCTCGTGGGACGATCGCCGCATCTGGCCACAATTTCACGACCTGAACAAAACGCTCGAAGTGATCAGGCTGATGTTCAAAGACGAGGTCGACGGCTACGAGCAATATGTCAGAGATGCGACTCCGGTCGTGAAGATGATCTTGGCGGCGGCCAGCGAACCGCCGACCCGTCCGTCGCTGATCGGCAAAGTTTTGAAAAGTCGAGGCAAAGGTGTTTCGACAATGTTGAATTGGAGCAAATTGTCGTCGGCCGAGGTATTGCGCAAATATTTCAAGTCCGAACTTTTGATCGCTCCCGCACTCGTCACCGGCCCGACAGTTTGGGGGGTTTCACCGTTCACGCCCACGACGGGGCTCGGCGCGCTCACCTATGCGATGCGCCATGTGGTCAAGGTCGGTCGACCCATCGGAGGCAGTGGCATGGTGCCGCTGACCCTGCGCCGAAGCATTGAATCGAATTCGGGCCTCGTCATGACCAACGCCCGCGTCGCCCAAATTCTTTGCGAGGGCGACTCGGTGCGCGGTGTGAGTCTTGTGGACGGTACCGAAATTCTCGCCAAGACGGTGGTGTCGGCGTGCAACCCACATGACACTTTCTTGCGATGGTTGAAAAATCCCCCTGCTTCGGCAAAGACGGTGATCCAAAAATGGAGGGACACCCCGCACCACGAGGGCTATGAATCAAAGATCGACGCGCGAATCACGAAATTACCGATTTACCGAAATCTCGACGAAAAGATGTTCGCTCGTTTCGGTGCGGACCCGAACGCCGCGACCCTGATCGTCAGCCCATCGACGCAGCAACTTCATCAAGGTTTTGAAATGATCGCTCGCGGGGAAATTCTTAACGAACCTGCGATGCTCGTGAACATTCCGTCGGTGCTCGACCCATCGATGACCAATGCAACCGACCATGTCTTTAGCCTTGAGGCCCTTTTCACGCCGTTTTCCTACAAGGGAGGATGGTCGGCCGACGACGAACCGCGACGATGGCTGACCAAGTACTCAGAATTCGTCGAGCCGAGCTTCATGAATTCGATCGCCGAATGGCGGTGCATGACCCCCGCGCGGTACGAGTCTGAGTTCTTTTTGCCAAAAGGTCACGCCACGAGTTTTAGTGGCGGTCCGATGGCCGCGCTGCTCAACACGCAACCCGAACTAACCCGCTATAAAACTCCGGTCAGGGGTCTGTTTCTCACGGGTGCCGCGACATTTCCTGGGGCCGGAGTTTGGGGCGCGAGCGGAAAGAACGCCGCCCTGACGATTTTGGCCGAAGCCTGAGGCCAAGACGGCTGAAATGCCGTCGGCTGGTTGCGAAACTCAGGCGTCGCGAACTTTGAAGTCGCGCACGGCGACGGGTTCTTTGTCGCTCCAAGGGAAGTTGATCCATTCGTCGGTCATCTTCCATACGTATTCACATTTGACGATCGAGTGCGGCTTTTCGTAGAGCACGGCGATGCGCGACTCTTTGACTTGGTTGTGGCAAAAATCGTTGACCAACTTCAAAGTGTGCCCCGTGTCGGCGACGTCGTCGACGATGAGAATGCGCGAGTCTTTGAGATCGACGAGGTTCGGCACCGGGGGCAACACGATCGGAATCGGCAGGCGCTCGTCGACACCCGTGTAAAACTCGACATTGAGCGTGTAGGTGTTTTTGACCGAGAGGGCGTAGCCCAAAGCGCCGGCAGCCATCAATCCACCGCGAGCGATCGCCAGAATGATGTCGGGCTCGTAACCGTCTTTGGCGACTTTCATCGCCAATTCGCGACTCGCCACGCCGAAGGATTCCCAAGTCATGATTTCGCGGGCCTGGGACAAAATTTTCTCCTTCGTGTGAAGTCCAAATTATAGAACATCGACCGCCACCCCGACGGATTTCGTCAAGACGCGAATGTTGACTATTTATAAAAGTTTGGCAGAGCGGCAAAGTATCGGGGCCAGCTCTTGGCCACGACCTTCGGATCGTCGAGGACGATGTTTGCGATTTCGCGCTGAGCCAGGGCGAACGCCATAGCCAGTCGATGATCATGGTGCGTCATCAACGTTGCGCCGGCCAGCAAACCGGGCTCGATTCTGAGACCATCGGGCTTGTCACGAACTATTGCCCCAAGTTTGCGCAGTTCGTGCGCCAGATCGGCGATGCGATCGCTCTCTTTGCCACGGATGAAACCGACACCCGAAATCTCGGTGGGGGTCGTGGCAAACAGCGCCGTCACAGCCAAAGTCGGCACACAGTCGCTGATCTGAGACATATCCACATCAATGCCTTTCAGCGGAGCTGACTTTTCCCTTCGAATCCTCAAGCCCGCGCTCGTTTGCGAAACTTGGCAGCCCATAGCGGCCAAGACATCGACGAACGCGACATCACCCTGAAGGCTCGCGCGCGAAAGGCCTTTGACCGTCAGGTCTCCCCCGCTGATGGCGCAAGCCGCAAACGGATAAGAGGCCGACGAGGCGTCCGGCTCGACCGAATATTCGGTCGCCGAGTACCGACCAGGTGCAACCCAGATGTGGTTGTCAGAGAAATCTACTTGAGCGCCAAATGCCCGCATCACACCGACGGTCATCTCGATATAGCCGCGCGAGACGACTTTGCTGCCGAGCAAAATCTCCAGACCATTTGGCAAATATGGAGCGACCATCATCAACGCGCTCGTATATTGGCTCGAAACTTCGGCGCCGAGTTTGACTGCCGACAACATGTTTACGCCGCGAGAAACAGTCACGGGCAGGTGCCCGGCCGATCTCGTCGCATCAACAGAGGCTCCGATCTCGGCAAGCGCGTCGTGTAGTTGGCCCATCGGACGCGAGCGCAAAGACTCGCCACCGTCCACCGTCGTCTGGCCGCGCCGCAAAGCAGCAAGCGCGGTAAGAAAGCGCGAGGTCGTGCCGGCGAGTTTGGCATCAAGCACCACATGGTTCGGGCTTTCAAGATCGATGCTGCCCGAAAGGACGATGTTTTGATCAGAACTTGCCGCCGTGACACCCAGTCTTCGAAGCGACTCGATCATCGCCTCGGTATCGTCGCCAGGAGCACAGTTGGCGATGTTCGACGAGCCAGTAGCCAACGCGGCGCAGATCAGCGCCCGATTCGAGATCGACTTTGAACCTGGTACTTCGACTACGTGTTCTGGGCCAAATTTCGTCATGCGACGCTTTGAATCGTTGGACGAAACTTGCGCGCGAGAAGCCCGCCGCGAAACATCTCTGCGTTCTCCCTTTCCACGATCATCACCAAGATGCCCCTATCGCCTTCGACCGAATGCGAAACCTCGAAATTGGCGATGTTGACCCCGAGGTCGGCGGCGAGTTGAAAAATCTCGGCGGCGGCACCTGAACGGTCGGGAATCGGCACGCGAACTTCACAGACATCGACCAGTTCTTGCACTCGACCGGGAAGGTTCGCCCGCGCCGCTCGCGCGGTCGACAGACGACCCAACAGCGCGTCTGAATCTTGCGTCTCGACTATCGATTTCATCTCTGAAAGCCCCAAGATCATTCCGTTAAGGGCCTCGAGGATCGCGTCTTTGTTCTCGCGACAAATGTCGATCCAGATTGCGGGCTGGCCCGATGCCACGCGTGTCATGTCGCGAAAGCCTCCCGCAGCCAGACGCAAAACGGCGACATGCTCTTCGGCGGTCAGATGCGCCAGACCCATCAGCGTGGCAGCCGTCAAATGCGGAAGATGACTGACCACGGCCACCAGACGATCGTGTCTTTCTGCGTCAAGCACGACTATTTCAGCGCCAAGCAGTCGAATGATTCTGGCCAGCGACTCGAACGACGAGTCGGAAGAACTCGCTGTGGGGGTCAGCACCCACACGGCTCCTTCAAAGAGCGATTCATCTGCGCCGTCGAGACCGGCCATTTCGCTGCCCGCCATCGGGTGACCGCCGACAAAACGCGCATCGCTGACACTGTTGACCACCGAGAGTTTGACCCCGCCCACATCGCTGACGACGCCGGTGGTCTTTTCGAGAGCCAACCTGACCTGACCCGGGATCGAACTCACGGGTGTGGCGACAAAACTGATTTCGGCATCGGGATCGATGCCGATCGTGCTGATGATGCCGCGCTCGAGAGCGGCGGTGGCTTTCGCGTCGTCGCTGTCGACACCTGAGACGATGAAACCATGCTTGGCGAGAGCAAGCGCGAGGGAACCGCCGATCAAACCAAGGCCGAGGATGTTCGCTTTGCGATTCGCCATCGCCAAATTCTACCTATCGCCTAGTTTTTGGCCGCACGATTTAATGCAACGACTTCGTCAGATGACAATGAGCGCCACTTTCCCGGAGCGAGAGTTCGGTCGGTCACCGAGCCGATTCGAACCCGAACCAGACGCTCGACGGGATGCCCGACCGCATCGCACATTCTTCGGATTTGGCGATTTCGTCCCTCATGAATGACGAAGCGCAACAACCCCGGTTGTATCTGGCCGACCGACGCAGGTGCGGTCAAGCCGTCTTCCAGCTCAACACCTTCTCGCAGTCGCTTCAGCGCTGGCTCGCCGACGCTTTCTTTCGGACACTCGACATGCACGAGATATTCTTTCTCGACGCCGAAACTCGGATGCGTCAAACGATGCGCCAACTCGCCGTCGTTAGTCAATATCAAAAGACCTTCCGAATCGGCGTCGAGTCGACCGACGGCAAAAACACGGGGCTCGCTTGGCACGAGTTCGATCACGGTCTGCCGCCCATGAGTATCTTTTGCAGTCGTGATCACGCCGACGGGTTTGTTCAACAAATAGTAAACGAGCGACGGCGAGACCCCGACATAGACACCGTCGACTTCGACGCGATCATTGTCGACGTCCACCCGACAACCCAGGATCGCCGTGTTGCCGTTGACCGTGACGCGGCCCGCTTCGATCAGCGTCTCGCATTCTCGGCGGGAGCCCCAACCCGCTTTGGCTAAAACTTTTTGTAGTCGCTCGCCGTCACTGTTCGTCGGGAACGACACGCAGACTTCTCTCGAGGGTTTCGACGACGCTCGCATCGGGAATGAAATCGGCGATGCTGGGCAGATCGTCGAGCGAGGCGATACCGAGGCGCTCGAGAAACAGCGGCGTGGTGCCGAACAGCACCGCCTGGCCTGGTCCGTCGTCACGCGAGACCTCGGTTATGTAACCGCGGGCCTGCAGGGTGCGCATCACCGCCTCGGGGTCGACACCGCGAATCGCGGCGATTTGTGTGCGTGAGAGAGGTTGCTTGTAGGCGATGATCGCCAAAGTTTCGAGAGCAGCCGAAGAGACTCTCGCGTGCTGACCGTCGAGCACGAAACGTTCGACATATGGGGCAAGTTCGGGATGCGACTGAAATCGATAGCCGCCAGCGACTTTCACTAGTTGAAAGCCATGACCCGCGGCCTCGTAGGTCGTAGCCAGACGATCACACAGCGCCTCGACGGTCGACTGTGATATCTCGAGCAGTTGCGCCAATAGAGCCGGGGCGACCGGCTCCATCGCAACCAACAGGATCGCCTCGAGTGCTCGCACGATTTCCGGGTCGAGATTGCCTTCTTCAGCAGACATGGTCATCCCTCGTAGTTGTCGATTGCGATCGATTCATCTTCAACGCCCAACCAGACGACTTCAATGTCACCGAAGCGCTCGACCTGGTCGAGATCGACACGACCCTGTTTGAAAAGTTCAAGAATCGCCAAGAATCGCACCACTATTTCGATCCGGTCGCCAATACCCACGACCAATTCACGAAAAGTCGAACGTCCCGCGCTTCGCATTTGATCAACCACGGTCACGATCGCGTCGGCGACGCTCGCTCGGATCGGCGCGACATGCTCGAGGCCGATGACTTTCGGCGCCTTCGGAGCGGTTGCTCGCAAGAAGGCCCGCTGCACACGCAACGGGCTGACACCTTCGAGCAAATCCGGCATCAGACTGGCGAAACGCTCGTCGGGCCCGGCCACCCTTGGAAAACTCAGGTCTGCCCTGCCGACCAAATCGTTGAACACGGTGGCGACATCTTTGAACGTTTTGCAATCAAGCAGTCGGGCCAGCAACAAATCACGCTCTTCCCAGAGGGCCAATTCGTCGTCGAGGTCGCCGTCATTTTTGCCTGGCAACAATCTTCGGGTTTTCAGTTCGATCAGTGTCGCTGCGATAAGCAAGAACTCGGTGGCGACGTCGAGGTCCATGTTCTGCATCTTCGAGACCTCTTCGAGATACGCCCCGACGATGTTCGACAACGAAATCTCGTGTATGTCGACCTCTTCTTTGAGAATCAGGTGAAGCAGCAGTTCGAATGGTCCTGCGAAAGTCGGCGTGGAGACTGCGTATTTCATCTCTAGCGAGATTACCTCCCCGTCGCGACCTAAGTCGGCAAGTAAGGTTGTCGCGTGACTCGCGTTTTGTCGTGCATTCAACCCACCGGCGAGGTTCATCTCGGCAACTATTTGGGTGCCCTGAGAAACTGGGTCGAAGGACAGGACAAAGCCGACGTTTTTCACGGCATCGTCGACCTGCATGCGCTGACCGTCACCGAAAAACCGGGCGTCATCGGCGTGAATACTCTGCAACTTGCGGCGATGCTTTTTGCCGTCGGTTTGAACCCGGATGTGGCGACGGTTTTCGTGCAGAGCCATATCGCCGCCCACAGCCAACTCAGTTGGATCATGGAGTGCACGGTGTCTTTCGGCGAACTGAGCCGCATGACACAATTCAAGGACAAGTCGGCCAAGCGAGAGGCCGAATTCGTCTCGGCTGGCCTGTTCACATACCCCGCCCTTCAGGCCGCCGACATTTTGCTCTACGACGCCGACGAGGTGCCCGTTGGCGACGACCAGCGGCAACACATCGAGATCACCCGCGATATCGCGATCAGGTTCAACCATCGATTCGGGGAGACTTTCGTGATCCCAAAGGCGGTGACGCCAAAAAGCGGCGCCCGCGTGATGGACCTGCAGAACCCGACTGCCAAGATGTCGAAGTCGGGCGACGATGACTCCGGCGTCATTTACCTGCTCGACCCACCGAAAACGATAGAAAAAAAATTCAAGCGCGCGGTCACCGACAGCGATACAGACGTGGTCTACGACCGCGAGCGAAAGCCCGGCGTCAGCAACCTGCTAGAGATTCTTGCTGCGGCGACAATGACCAGCCCCCAACAGGCGGCCGAGAAATATTCTCGTTATGGCGACTTAAAGATGGGCAGCGCCGAGGCGGTTATCGCGATGCTCGAGCCGATTCAACGCCGCTATCAACAACTACTGCAAGACAAGGCCGAGTTGATGCGACTTGTGCACAAAGGCAACTCGAGGGCCGAGGCTGTAGCGGCAAAGACGCTTGCACGGGCCCAAGACGCGATCGGTTTCCTCGGCAAGACCTGAAACAACAGGCATTAGACGGGCGCAAAACGATTCAGATTTTGTCGGCACGACGCAAAGCCGCCAAAGTATTTGCCATCGACGAGGTTGGGTCGGAATCCGCAGAAAAATCTGCGCCCACCAAACGGTAAGTCTGTTCTTCGCTGCCGATTTTTTTCAACATCGTCGCACCAATGCGCTCATGATCGTGATACGCGGCGAGTCTCGCGTTTCTCGGGCCGATAATCGTCGCCACGACGCGCATCAAAATGCCGAGATCGCTCTGCAATTTGCCGACATCGTGCAGCAAAACCGCTCGGCGTTCGGCGACCGACGCTTGTGGCAACAGGGCGCTGAACCGCGCCAAAACTTTGAGACTATGTCGCTTGTCGCCGAGGCGCATCGACGACCAAAGCGCAAACTCGGGTTCTGATAAAACAGATTTAGCAGTAACGATCTGTTTTTGATGCAGTGGTCGAAAATCTAATGCGTAAAAAAATCTCTTTGTCAGGTGTACCAGGTCGATCTTCATTTGAGTTTGGCTCGTGGATGCGACTCTCGGTACATCTCATATAGCACCTCATTTTCGACCCGTGTGTAGATCTGTGTCGTGCTGACCGATGCATGCCCGAGAAGTTCCTGAACCACCCGCAAATCGGCCCCATGCACCAACATATGTGTCGCGCATGAGTGGCGCAGCGCGTGGGGTGAGATTTCGGTGATGCCGCCGAGTTTGGCATATTTGCGAACGATGTTGAAAACGCCTTGTCGCGAGAGCCGCGTGCCGTGCACCCCGAGGAAAACCGCGTCGCTATCTTCGCGACTGTTCCACTGCTGTGGCACCAATGCGGGTCTACCCCCGAGATCGAAATAGTCGCGCAGGGCGTCGTGGCACGGTCCTCCGAAGGGCACTATCCGCTCCTTGGCCCCCTTGCCAAAAAGTCGCACCAATGAATCTTGCATGTCGATGTCGCTCATCGAGAGATTGCAAACTTCGGCGACGCGCGCTCCCGTGGCGTACAAAAACTCGAGCACGGCGCGATCGCGTCGTGCGAGCGAGTCGACACCCCGCACCGATGACAGCAACAGCGCAACCTCGTGTTCTGAAATCGCCTTGGGCAAACTGCTTGGTACTTTGACCCCGTCGACCAACGCGGCGGGGTTGTCGGGTCTGATCCCCTCTTGACTGAGATATCGATAAAACATTCGCACGGCCGCAAATTTTCTCGCTACCGACTTGGGTGCTTTGCCGCTTTTGCGCAGATGGGCGACGAATCTTTCAATGTGCGCGGGCGTGGCCGAAAGCAGGGTGACACCTTGGGCTTTCAGCCACGAGATAAATGTTCGAATATCGCGTTGGTAGGCCGAAAGAGTGTTCGCAGAACGACCTTGTTCGACTCGCATCCAGGTCATGAATGATTCGAGCGGGTCGGATGCCATCGCGCGGTTTCGCTTTGAAGAACCTATAACGACCTATAGATACGAACCGAAAAACTGGGCGACCATCAACAGACCAATCACCGTCTTGCCGTCGGTGATCTGACCCGTTTTGGTCATTGCGAGCGCGTCTTGAAACTTGATTTGTTCGATCGTCATGAATTGCTCCTCTGGACCATGACGATCGGTCTTGGTGGCGTACAGATCGGTGGCTAAAAAAAGTCGCACGATCGAATTGCTGATGCCGGGTGCCGACTCGTGGCTGCCGAGGCTGACCAGCGTCTTGGCGCCAAAACCCGCCTCTTCCTCCAATTCTCGACGGGCGGTAATGGTTGGATCCTCTCCTTCTTGGTCTCGCATGCCAGCGGGAATCTCGAGGGTGTGTCTCTGAAACGGCGGGCGATATTGACGCACGAGCAAGACGCTTCGTTCACCGGGTTCACCGAGCAGAGCCACCACCCCGACTGCGCCAGGCGATTTGACGAACGTACGGGTGAACTCTGAGCCCACGGGATCTCGAAAATTGGCTTGCACCAGCGACCATGCCGCCCACTCGTGAACGGTTTTTTGCCGTTTCAGTTCGAAGTCTGCCGTCATCGCGACGAACCGAAACTTATCGAACTACTGATTTCGACGATGGCTCTTTGACCTCGATCGGAAGTTGCGCGAGTCTTTGCACTCGATATTTCAAAGCCGCCCCGACCAGTTCACGAAACAGCGGATGCGGTCGGTCTGGGCGGCTCTTGAACTCGGGGTGGGCCTGCGTGCCGACCCAGAACGGATGATTCTCAAGTTCGACGAACTCGACCAACCGCTTGTCAGGCGATGTGCCGCTGCACAACAGACCCGCGTCCTCGATTCGAGCCCGATAATTCGAATTGAATTCGTAGCGATGGCGATGGCGCTCGCTGACCACGGCCTCGCCATAGGCGTTGGCGACTTTGGTGCCCGGCGTAAGAACCGCGTAGTAGGCGCCCAGACGCATCGTGCCGCCCTTTTCGGTGACTTCGCGTTGGTCGTTCATCAGGTCGATTACCGGGTGAGGTGTCGTGGCGTTGAACTCGGTCGAATTCGCGTCGGCGAGGCCGACGACATTGCGCGCGAATTCGACGGTCATCACTTGCATGCCAAGGCACAGGCCAAGGCAGGGCACCTGGTTTTCGCGAGCGTATTCTGCGGCGCGGATCTTGCCCTCGATGCCCCGCGGCCCGAAGCCGCCCGGAATGACGATGCCGTCGAGCGAACCGATGGCCTCGTCGGCGAGCAGACCTTCGACGTCTTCGGCCTGAATCCAGACGACCTCGATCTGCGCACCGTGATGAAAACCGGCGTGCTTCAAACTCTCGATCACCGACAAGTAGGCGTCATGCAGGTCGACATATTTACCGATCAACCCGATGCGCACGGGCGAGACCGACGCCTCGATACGCGCGACCAACTGGCGCCAGTGACTGAGATCGATCGGCGCGTCGATGCGCAGCACGTCGCAGATCACCGAGTCGAGACCTTCCGCATGAAAAATCAACGGCAGTTCGTAAATATTTTTGACGTCGACCGCGTTTATCACGGCACGGTTGTCGACGTCGCATTGGTTCGAGATCTTGCGCTTCAAAGATTCGCTGAGCGGCTCGTCGCTGCGACATACGATCACGTCGGGTTGAATGCCGCGACTGCGCAACTCGGTGACGCTGTGCTGGGTCGGTTTGGATTTTTGCTCGCCGCTGGGGCCGATGAACGGCACGAGCGTGACATGCACATAACAAACATTGTCGCGACCCACCTCGTTGCGAAATTGTCGAATGGCCTCGAGGAACGGCAAGATCTCGATGTCGCCCACCGTGCCACCCACCTCGGTGATGACGACATCGACGTCATCGTTCACGAGCCGCCTGATTCTTCGTTTGATTTCATCCGTGACATGAGGGATGACCTGAACCGTTCGACCGAGATAGTCGCCGCGACGTTCGGCGGCCAAAACCGCCTGATAGATCGAACCGGTCGTCGCGTTCGACGCCCGGGTCAAGGGTTCGTCGATAAATCGCTCGTAGTGGCCCAAATCAAGATCGGTTTCTCCCCCGTCGTCGGTTACGAAAACTTCGCCATGCTCAAACGGGTTCATCGTGCCCGGGTCGACGTTGATGTAGGGGTCGAGTTTTTGCATCGTCACGCGAAGTCCGCGCATTTTCAACAGACGACCCAACGAGGACGCCGTCAATCCTTTGCCGAGACCGCTGGCCACACCGCCCGTAACAAACACGTGCTTTGGCACTTCGGGCTCCCGTCTATCGATGCTGAGTGTGGCGAACCACAGTGACTATGACGGAATTAAAGTATATACGAATTTTCAGCCGCGACGCTTTTTCGCTCCTGAAGCGAGCAACAAATCTCGCGCATGTTCGATTGCCGAATCTTTGGCGACCCCGCCCGACAACATTCGGGCGATTTCGGCGACCCGGTCTTCGCCGTCAAGTCGTGTCGCCACGGCAAATGTCTGTTTTGCGCGCACAGTTTTGACCACGTTCACCTGTGTCGACGCCGCGGCGGCCACCTGGGCAAGGTGGGTGACGACCAGAACCTGGTGACGCTGACCCAGATCGGCCAGGGCCTTTGCCACCGCGACGGCTGCGGTGCCACCGATGCCCGCGTCGACCTCGTCGAACACCAGCGTGCCGGGGGCTTGGGTCAGAACGAGGCGCAGAGCCAGCATGGTGCGCGCCAACTCGCCCCCAGAGGCGACTTTGGTCAACGGCAACATCGGCGAGCCGGGGTTTGCCGAAAGCAAGACGACCACTTCGTCGCCCGGGTCGTCACCCACCGTGACAGCCAACGAGGCGTTGTTCATCGCCAGTGTCTTCAGATGACCCTCAACCGCGGCAGCCAACTTTGGGGCGGCGGTTCGGCGCTGCTGACCGATCGCCTTTTCGACCTTTGCCAGTTCGGCCAGGGCGCTTTTGCGTTCGGCATCGAGTTGCGCCGCCCGCTGCTCGAACCCCTGTAAATCGCCGAGTCTTGCAGACGCTTCATTCAAATAGGCGATGACGTCGGCGAGAGTTTCACCGTATTTGCGCCGCAGGTCGACCAACAATTGACGGCGTTTGCGAATTTCTTCGAGTCGTTCAGGGTCTTCTTCGGTCGCCTCGGCCTTGGCGCGAAGTTCGCTTGCCGCGTCGCTAAGTTCTTGTTGCAGCAGGCGCAGGCGACTTGCAAGGTCGCCAAGGGCTTCACGGTGCCCCAAAGCGGCAATGGACTGGGCCAAACCGTCGCCCGCCCCGCCTTCGTCGGACAGGGCGGCATTTGCTGACCAAAGCGCTTCGCGATGCGCGACTGCGTCGGCCAAAAGGTCTTCTTCGCGCTCGAGCGACTGATCTTCATCGGGGTCGTCAAGAGCGGCTGTCGAAATCTCTTCGACCTGGAACTCGAGAAGGTCAATTTCGCGGGCACGAGCCCGCTCGTCGCCGCCGATCGCGGCCAAGTTAGCGTCGATCTCGGTCAATCGGGCGCGCGCGGCACGCAACGGCGCCAAATCGACGTCGGCGAAAGTGTCGAGGGCATTTCGCTGCGCGGCCTGCCCGAGCAGGCTCTGGTGGGCATGTTGACCGTGCAAATCGACGAGCGCGGCGCCATGCTCGGCCAAGTTGGCGACCGTCGCCAACCGACCATTTACATATGCACGCGATCTGCCGTCGAGCGGTATGACCCTGGCGAGCACCACCTCGCCATCTTTTTCTGTGAAACGACCCTCGACCCGGGCCTCGGTGGCGCCTGGCCGAATGATGCTCGCGTCGGCTCGACCCCCCACAAGAAGGCTGATCGCCTCGACCAGCATTGTTTTGCCGGCGCCGGTCTCGCCGGTGAGCGCAGTCAGGCCGTTCGCGAAGACGATTTCAAGTTTTTCAATTACACCAAGGTTTTCGATGTGCAGCTCACTGAGCACTACTCGTCACCCAGCCCGAACTTCGCCCTGACGATCTGGTGAAATTTTGGCGAGGAGAAGCGAATGAAGTTCGCCGCGCAGCTGTCGGCCTCATAACTGACCACGTCGCCCTGCTCGAGGCTTGCCACATGGCGACCGTCGATCGCCAACTCGGCTGGACGCGTGCCCACCACCTGCATGCTCAGCATCTCGGTTGGGGCGAGCACCAAACTTCGATCAAACAACATGTGCGGCGAGACCGGCGTGAGCAAAATCGCTTTGTGGCGAGGCGAAACGACAGGACCGCGGGCAGACATCGAATAAGCAGTTGACCCGGTGGGTGTCGCAACGATCACGCCGTCGGCCGAATATCGGGCGAAAACCTCGTGATTGATCGTCACATCGAGCCAAACGGTGTGCCCAGATTGCTGGCGCTCGATCACCGCCTCGTTCAACGCCCGCCATGAGGTCGACTTGCCGCTCGACTTCGACTTGAGTGTCACCGACAACATCATCCGCTCGTCTAAGACGACTTGATCGTGGGTGGTGCGGTTGATCCATTGCTCGAGGCGTTGCAAAATCTCGGAAGGCTCGATCTCGGTGAGATAACCGAGCGTGCCCATGTTGACGCCGAAAATCGGCACGGGCGCACCACCCAGAAGTTCGACCGACCGCAGAATCGTTCCGTCGCCGCCCAGGCTGATCAACAAATCTGCATCTTGTGCAGAACGTTCGACACCAAGGTCTGGCAAACCGACCGCATTCGCATCGGACACGGGCATCCAGACATGGTGACCGTTCTTTTTCAGCCACGACTGGGTCGTGCGAATCAACGGCACGACCTCGGGTCGCGTGTGATGCGCGACGATCACGACGTTCAGCGCATCTGCCATATCTATCAATCTATTGAGTCGATGGCTCGACTCTGGCGCATTTTGCCACGAGCAAAAACTCTTGGTTGCCGTCATGACCGAGAATCGGTGAAGGTTTGACTCCCTCGACACGGCACTCGGCCGACTCGACCAGTCGCGTCACCTCGTCACAAACCCGCTGATGAACGCCAGAATCTGAGATGACTCCCCCACCGCGGTCGGCTTCGGCTTTGCTGGCCTCGAACTGCGGCTTGATCAATAGCACCAAAACCGAGCCGTTTCGCAGCGCCGTGAGGATCGACTCGAGCACTTCGCGAATCGAGATAAACGAAAGATCGACGACGGCGATGTCGAACAGATCTGCAAAACGCGGGTCGTTCGCCCGAACGAGTTGGCCGATATCGCGCGCATTCAACTTTTCGACCACCGTCACCCTCGGGTCTGCGGCGATTTTTTCGTGCAGAAGATTCTTGCCGACATCTATTGCCAGAACCGTCCGCGCACCATGTTGCAGGGCGCAATCTGTGAAACCGCCCGTCGATGCGCCGACATCGATAACACTTTTACCCTTGAAATCGAGCCCAAACTCTTTTATTGCCGACTCAAGTTTCACCCCACCGCGACCGATGTATCGAGGCTTGACCCTGATTGCGAGCTCATCTTCGGGCGCGACCAGGTGAGCGTACGTCGTGGCGATCGCACCGTTGACCGTGACTATTCGCTCGTCGATCGCCGCCATCGCCTCGGCGATCGAACCACAAAGCGACTTTTCGACAAGCGCATCGTCGATTCGGATGCGCTTCAAACCGCGACACCCAGGTGCGCGGCGAATTCAGGCAGATCCTTGACGATCAAGGCGAAGTTGTTCGCGACTTGCAGTCGTTTTGCCTCGGCCGGCGACGAGACACCCGAGGTGACCAGGGCGAATTTTGCGCCGATTGTCTCGGCGAATACGCCGTCGGTCGAATAGCGATCGCCGAGCATCCAACAGTTTTCGAGACTGGCCATTTTGAGCGTGCGTCGAACCAGTTCACCCATCGGAGCGTTCGGCTTGCCGGCCACAACAGGCTCGACACCGCTGGCCGTGGCGACCGCGGCCAAGATCGATCCGCCACCAGGTATCAAACCTTCGTTGGTCGGATATGTCGCGTCGCTATTCGTGCCGATCAGCATCGCGCCGTTTCGCACCGCGCGAGACGCGCGTTGCAGCGACTCGAAGTCGAACGTACGGTGAAAGCCGACGACGACCGCGTCGATGCCTTGATCTGTCGTCAATTGATCGGCTTTGCTCGAACGGTCATCTGAGCGCGCGACAACAAGTGCGCCGACGCTGGTCACCGCCTCGACCACGCCCGGACCGCCGGCGACCATTACGCGCTGACCTGGTTGCAACAATGTGGCGGCCGCGCCAGATGCGGTCAACACATCACCCACCGCCGGGATGCCAATCGAGGCGAGGGTTTCTTGTTGAGATTCGACAGTAGAAGACGAGTTGTTCGTCACGAACAGAACTCGATGACCCGCCTTGCGCAACGCGGCTATCGCTTCGACGGCGCCCGGTATCGGCTGATGCGACAACCACACCACCCCGTCGAGGTCGCAGAGAATCGGTGCTGGTGAATTATTTGTCAAAACAGGCATTCGTGTGTTGTCGTTTACTGGTCGCTACTGACACCCTTTAAGTGTGCCTTTGTTCGAGCCATTCCACGCGCTTCGCTATTCACCGACGGTGAACTTGGCCGACGTTTGCGCCCAACCGTATGACGTGCAGAGCAACGCAGACCGCGAGACGTATGCCCGACGCAGTAAGCACAACATCGTGCATCTTGACTTACCGATTGGCGACGACCCCTATCGACGAGCCGGCGAAAATCTCGAAAAGTGGAAGGATGACAAAACATTGATTGTCGACGAGGCACCAAGCTTCACGATCTATCGCATGAGTTTTGTCGATAGTGCGGGCGTGAGTCGACGAACAACCGGCGTGATCGGCGCCCTACGCATTGAGCCGGCGGATTCGAAAGAGGTGATGCCGCACGAGCAGACAACACCCAAGGCGAAAACAGATCGGCTCGAACTGACTCGAGCGACCCGCGCCAACTTGTCGCCGATTTGGG
>VGAB01000010.1 GCA_016870935.1 Actinomycetota bacterium
GTGCCACCTTCGACGGTGAGAATGCGGGCCACTTCGAGGATCACATCTTTCGGGCTCGACCATCCTGAAAGCGAACCGGTGAGTTTCACGCCGATGACTTTCGGCCAGCGAACATTGAACGGAAAACCCGTCATCACATCGACCGCATCGGCGCCACCGACGCCGATCGCGACCATGCCCAGACCACCCGCATTCGGCGTGTGGCTGTCGGTGCCGATCATCATTCCGCCGGGGAACGCGTAGTGCTCGAGCACGACCTGATGAATGATTCCGCTGCCGGGGCCCCAGAACCCGATGCCGTATTTGGCCGACACGCTGCGCAAGAAGTCGTAGACCTCTTTATTGGTGTCGATGGCGACGCCCATGTCGATGCGCGCACCCGACTTGGCCAAGATGAGGTGGTCGCAGTGCACGGTCGACGGCACCGCGGTGGTGGGCAGACCCGCGGTCATGAATTGCAAAAGCGCCATCTGCGCGGTGGCGTCTTGCATCGCGACCCTGTCGGGTTGAAAGTCGGCGTAGCTGCGCGAGCGCTCGAGTTCTTGTTTGGCCGGCTTGGTGAGATGGTTGATCAGAATTTTTTCGGTCAGCGTCAATGGTCGGCCCAGGCGTTTGCGACCAAGGGCGACATTCTTGGGAAGTTTGGCGTAGACGCCATTGACCAGTTCGATGGGAGTGCCCGCGCTGACAGTCATGATTTTTTCACGAGACCTTGCGACACGTCGTCACCATTTATCCCAGTGCAGAACCTTCTCGAGCGGCAATCGTTTTGCCGGCTTGAAATCGGTGCCGACCGTGTAGGCGATCGGGAACAAACCACCTTGCGTGATTTTTTCGTGGGGAATGCCGAGAATCTCCGCGGCTTTCTTCTCGCCGTCGAGCAAAAGATGGATCGTCGTCCACGCCGAACCGAGGCCGCGACTGCGCAAAGCCAACATGAAACTCCAGACGCCGGGCAGAAGCGAACCCCAGCCGCCGGCGCCGGTGGCAACGTCGACGTTTTCAAGTCGGCCCTCGATGCACGGAACCAACATCAACGGCGCGCGATGAAACTCTTCGGCGAGAAACATCGCCGAATCTCGAACCTTGGGCATCTGGGTGATTCGCTGGTCGCCTTCGGCATATTTTCTGCCGGGAAGGCTGGCATAAAGCATGAAGTTGGCCTTGTAGATTTCGGCGAGGGCCTTGCGCTTGGCGGCGTCTTCGACCACGACCCAATGCCAACCCTGCGAGTTCGACCCCGTCGGGGCCTGCAACGCAAGGTTCAGACACTCTTCGACGACCTTGCGCTCGACGGGTCGGTCAAAGTCGAGTCGCTTGCGCACACTGCGGGTCGTGGAGAGAAGTTCGTCGTTGGTGAGGTTGAGTTTCATGGCATCTAGTATCGCATTCGGAGGCTTATTTCATGGCATCACAAAGCGACATCGCTGCACGAGTATCGGTCAGCATCGATGCGGGTGTCGCCCATGTGCAATTGATGCGCCCCGACAAGCGAAACGCCCTCGACCCGGCGATGTTCGAGGCGATCGCCAAAGCGGGCGAAGACTTGGCGGCGAACCGCGAGATTCGGGCGGTGGTGCTCTCGGGTAACGGAAGTTCGTTTTGCGCGGGTCTCGACTTCGCGAGTTTTCAGTCGATGGCAGGCGGAAATAATTCTGGCGTGAACGCGGGAGCGATGAAACCGGGTGCGATCACCCATTTGGCGCAACAAATTTGCTGGGTGTGGCAAGAGGTGCCGGTGCCGGTCGTGGCGGCGATCCAGGGTCACGCACTCGGGGGAGGAATGCAACTGGCGCTGGGTGCCGATCTGCGGGTGGCTCATCCGCAGACCCAGTTCGCGATGCGCGAGGCGCACTGGGGGTTGATCCCCGACATGACGGGCACGCTGATGCTCTCGCGATTGGTGCGCGACGATGTGGCCAAAGATTTGGTATTCACGGCGCGCATCATCACGGGGCAAGAGGCGCACCAGATCGGCGTGGTCACGCGGCTGGCCGAAAACCCGCTCGAAACGGCGTTTCAAATTGCGGGAGAAATCGCCGGGCTCAGCCCCGACGCCGTGCGCGGGGCGAAGGCTCTAATCAACCGGCTGTCGAACGCCGGTGCCGCCGACCACTTCGCCGCCGAACGCGAAATCATCTACAAGTTGATCGGCAAGCCGAACCAGGTCGAAGCGGTGATGGCCAATTTCGAAAAAAGACCGGCGAAATTCGGGCCGACGACTGTCTAGACTTTAGTTTTCGAGCCAACGTCGTCTCGTTCAGCCGGCCAATCGGTCGCTGATTTTTGATTCAAAAGGCGACAACTCTGCAAGATCTACCCAAGGCGATCGGTCTTTACGACCCACGGTTCGAACACGACGCATGCGGCGTGTCTTTCGTCGTCGACATGCATGGCCGACAAAGCCACGACATCGTGACGACCGGTCTCGGTGCGCTGTGCAGCATGGAGCATCGCGGTGCAACGGGAGCCGAGGTCGAGACGGGCGACGGTGCCGGCGTGCTGTTGCAGGTTCCGCACAAGTTTTTCTCGGCGGTGACGAGTTTCGCCTTGCCGAAACCGGGCAGTTACGGGGCTGGTCTGGCATTTTTGCCGAGCGACGAGGAATTGCGCATCAAAGCGCGGGCGCAGGTCGAGTCGCTGGCGACCCAACAAAAATTGCGCGTCTTGGGTTGGCGCGACGTGCCGGTCGACCCGAGTTGTCTCGGGGCGAGCGCGTTGCGCGTGATGCCCGCGTTCTCGCAAATGTTCGTCGACGACCCCGCGGGCGCGAGTTTGATCGATCTGGATCGCAAGTTGTTCGTGTTGCGCAAACGGGTCGAGCACGAAATGCCCGAGGCGCTGAGAACATATTTTCCGTCGCTCTCGTCGAGAACGTTCATCTACAAGGGCATGTTGACCACGCCGCAACTGCAGATGTTTTTCACCGACCTGAACGACGAGCGAATCGAGTCGGCTCTGGTGTTGGTGCACAGCCGGTTTTCGACCAACACGTTTCCGTCGTGGCCGCTGGCGCACCCGTATCGATACATCGCCCACAATGGCGAGATCAACACCGTGCAGGGGAACAGAAACTGGATGCGCACGCGGGAGTCGTTGTTGGCGACGAATTTGATCCCCGATTTGGAGAAGGCGTTTCCGATTTGCAGTTTCGGCGGGTCTGACTCGGCGAGTTTCGACGAGGTGCTCGAACTGTTGCACCTCTCGGGTCGCAGTTTGCCCCACGCGATGTTGATGATGATTCCCGAGGCGTGGGAGAACGCGACGACGATGTCGAAGAGCAAGCGAAATTTTTATCGATATCACGGATCGTTGATGGAGCCTTGGGACGGGCCGGCGAGTGTCGCGTTCACCGACGGCACGGTGATCGGCGCCGTGCTCGACCGCAACGGTTTGCGACCGAGTCGTTTTTGGGTCACCGACGACGATCGCGTGATCATGGCCAGCGAGGTCGGCGTCGTCGATGTAGACCCGGCCAAGGTCGTCGCCAAAGGTCGCCTGCAGCCTGGTCGCATGTTGTTGGTCGACACATCGAAGGGTCGAATCATCGGCGACGATGAGATCAAAGAGTCGCTCGCAACTGAGATGCCATACGGCGAGTGGGTAGAAGAGGGGCAGGTCGAGTTGGCCAAGTTGCCCGAACGCGAGCACGTCGTGTTCAGCCACGACAGCGTCTTGCGTCGTCAGCAGATGTTCGGCTACACGCACGAAGAGTTGAAGCTGATTCTCGCGCCGACGGCATTGACCGCCTCGGAGCCGATCGGTTCGATGGGCACCGACACGCCGATCGCGGTTTTGTCGACCCGGCCGCGTCTGTTGTTCGATTATTTTTCACAGTTGTTCGCCCAGGTCACCAACCCGCCGTTGGATGCGATCAGGGAAGAGATCGTGACGTCGGTGGGTTCAACCTGCGGACCCGAGGCCAACCTTTTGACGGCGAGCGCGGAGAATTGCCGACAACTGGTGTTGCCGTTTCCGATCATCGACAACGACGAGTTGGCAAAGATCATCCACATCAACGACGACGGCGACTACGAACATCTCAAGACGGCGGTGGTGGGTGGTTTGTATCGGGTTGCTGGTGGCGCCGAGGCACTGAGAGAGGCGATCGAAAATCTTCGGGCGAGCGTCTCGAAGGCGATCGACGAAGGCGCGCGCATCGTGGTGATCTCTGATCGAAATAGCGACGACACTTTCGCCCCGATACCGAGTCTGCTGATGACGAGCGCGGTGCACCATCACCTGATTCGCAACAAGCAGCGCACGAAAGTGGGTCTGATAGTCGAGACGGGCGACGCACGCGAAGTGCATCACATGGCGTTGTTGATCGGTTATGGCGCGGGGGCGATTAATCCGTATCTCGCGTTCGAGTCGATCGAAGACATGATCGGTTCGCAGCCGAACCGCGAGGGCGCGATGCACGGCCTCGACGCGATCGACGCCGGCAAGGCGATAAAGAACTACATCAAGGCGTCGGGCAAGGGCGTGTTGAAGGTGATGTCGAAGATGGGCGTGTCGACAGTCGCGTCGTATACGGGCGCCCAGATTTTTGAGGCGATCGGGTTGTCGCGCGAATTGGTCGACGAGTTTTTCACCGGCACCGTCTCGCGCCTGGGCGGAATCTCGCTCGAGGAGATCGCCGCCGAGGTCGCGGCCCGGCATCAAACCGCGTATCCGAGCCGACCAGATCAGCGACGCCATCGCCAGCTCGATTTGGGCGGCGAGTATCAGTGGCGTCGCGAGGGCGAGCATCATTTGTTCAACCCCGAGACGGTGTTTCGACTTCAGCACGCGACGCGCTCGGGTCGCTACGACATCTTCAAGCAATACACCAAGTCGGTCGATGACCAGTCGCGCGTCTTGTCGACGCTGCGCGGATTGTTCGAACTTTCGGCCGAGCGAGAACCGATCTCGATCGACGAGGTAGAGCCGGTCAGCGAAATCGTCAAGCGATTCTCGACCGGCGCGATGAGCTACGGGTCGATCTCGGCCGAGGCGCACGAGAACCTGGCGATCGCGATGAATCGCATCGGGGCGAAGAGCAACACGGGCGAGGGTGGAGAAGACGCCGAACGATACGTGGTCATGGCGAACGGAGACTCGAAACGATCGGCGATCAAACAGGTGGCCTCGGCTCGGTTCGGGGTGACGAGCGAATATCTGGTGAACGCCGACGATCTGCAGATCAAGATGGCCCAGGGCGCCAAGCCCGGCGAGGGAGGCCAACTGCCCGCGCACAAGGTGTATCCGTGGATTGCAAAAACCCGACACTCCACCGCGGGTGTCGGCTTGATCAGCCCGCCGCCGCATCACGACATCTACTCGATCGAAGACCTCAAGCAATTGATTCATGATTTGAAAAACTCGAACCCCGTGGCGCGGGTGCACGTGAAACTCGTGGCCGAGGTGGGCGTCGGCACGGTCGCCGCCGGTGTCGCCAAAGCCAAGGCGGATGTCGTTTTGATTTCGGGTCACGACGGTGGCACTGGTGCGTCGCCGCTGACCTCGCTCAAACACGCGGGAGCGCCGTGGGAGTTGGGCCTTGCCGAGACGCAACAAACTTTGATGCTCAACGGTCTTCGTGATCGCATCGTCGTGCAAACCGACGGTCAGATGAAGACGGGTCGAGACGTGATCGTCGCCGCGCTTCTGGGTGCGGAAGAATTCGGCTTTGCGACTGCACCGCTCGTGGTGAGCGGTTGCGTGATGATGCGAGTGTGCCACCTCGACACCTGCCCCGTGGGTATCGCCACGCAGAATCCCGAACTGAGAAAAAAGTTCGCTGGCAAGCCCGAGTTCGTGGTGAACTTCTTCGAATTCGTGGCCAGCGAGGTTCGCGAATATTTGGCGCAACTCGGTTTCAGGTCGTTGCAAGAGGCGATCGGGCGCGTCGACCTGCTCGATGCACGCGTGGCGATCGATCATTGGAAAGCCAAGGGTCTCGACATCTCGCCGATTCTCGCCGCACCCCAGAACCCTTATGGGCAGAAGCCCTTTCGAACGACGACTCAAGATCATGGCTTGGCCCAGGCGCTCGACAACAGGTTGATCGCGGATTGCGAAAAGTCGCTGAGCGACGCACTGCCGGTCGAACTCGAGTATCGAATCGCCAACACGAATCGAACCGTCGGCACGATGCTCGGCTACGAAGTCACGCGGCGTTTCGGGGCCGAAGGTTTGCCCGACGCGACGATCAAACTCTTGTTCAAAGGTTCGGCAGGTCAAAGTTTCGGGGCGTTCGTGCCCCGCGGCGTGCAGATGACCCTCGAGGGTGATGCGAACGATTATCTCGGCAAAGGTCTTTCTGGCGGTCGAATTATTCTGCGCCCCGACAAGCGGGCGAAATTCTTGGCGCACGAAAACGTGATCGCCGGCAATGTGATCGGATACGGTGCGACGAGCGGCGAGATCTTCATCTCGGGCGTGGTCGGCGAGAGATTCTGCGTTCGCAACTCGGGCGCTCTCGCGGTCGTCGAAGGTGTGGGCGATCACGGGTGCGAATACATGACGGGCGGGCGGGTGGTTGTGCTCGGCGCGACCGGCAGAAACTTCGCCGCGGGAATGTCGGGCGGAATCGCCTATGTGTTCGACGCGAACGGAGACTTTTCGTCGATGGTCAACAACGAACTGGTTGATGTCGTGAGGCTCGACAGCGAGGACGTCAACTGGCTGAAGACGACGATAAGTCGCCATGCGTCGTTCACCGAATCGACGAGGGCGCGGGAAATTTTGGCGGATTGGAAGACGAATTTTGCCAGGATCAAAAAAGTGCTGCCACGCGATTATGCGCGCGTGATCGCCGAACAAAAAAAGAAACAAAAAGTCGGCAAGCATGGGTGAACCAACCGGCTTCTTGAAGTGGGATCGCAAGACCCCGTCGCGAAGGCGCATACCCGTGCGCGTGCAAGATTGGAAAGAGGTCTACGAACCTTTCGACGCCGACGAGCTGAAGCGTCAAGCAGGCAGATGCATGGACTGCGGGATACCTTTTTGCAACAACGGCTGCCCGCTGGGAAATTTGATCCCCGATTGGAACGACCTCGTGTATCGCGGCCACTGGCGAGACGCGATCGAAAGACTGCATGCGACGAACAATTTTCCGGAGTTCACGGGTCGACTGTGCCCGGCGCCATGCGAGTCGTCATGCGTGTTGGGCATCAATTCAGATGCGGTGACGATCAAACAGGTAGAGGTCGAGATAATCGACCGGGCTTGGAGCGAAGGTTGGGTGTCGCCGCAGGTGCCGATCAAAAAAACTGGTCGACGAGTGGCCGTGATCGGTTCGGGGCCGGCGGGTTTGGCCGCGGCACAGCAATTGACGCGTGCGGGTCACGATGTGCTGGTGCTCGAGCGATCTGATCGCATCGGTGGTTTGTTGCGCTACGGCATACCCGAATTCAAAATGGAAAAGAAACACATCGACAGGCGCGTCAAGCAAATGACGGCGGAAGGCACGATATTTCGCACCGAAGCGGGCGTGGGCGAGAACGTCGATATAGAGGTGTTGATCGCCTCGCACGACGCTGTAGTTCTGGCTTGTGGCGCCACCGATTGGCGCGACTTGAACATCGAAGGTCGCGGATTGGCCGGCATTCATCAGGCGATGCAGTATTTGCCGCCGTCGAACAAGGTGCAGCAGGGCGACATCGAAGAGACGACGATTTCGGCCGAGGGCAAGCAAGTGGTGATCATCGGTGGCGGCGACACGGGCGCCGACTGCCTGGGCACGGCGATTCGCCAGGGTGCCAAGTCGATCACCCAACTCGAGATCTTGCCGCAACCACCGACCACCCGTGGCGAGGAGAACCCGTGGCCGCAGTGGGGTTTAATTTTCAGAACATCTTCGGCTCACGAAGAGGGTGGCGAACGGATTTACTCGGTGGCCACCGAAAAGTTTTTGGGCGATGAATCAGGAAATGTTCGGGCGTTGCAAATTTGCGACGTCGAATCGGTGGGTAACAAGTTCGTGCCGATTGCCGGAACGGCGCGTGAACTGAAAGCCGATCTGGTTCTGCTCGCTCTCGGTTTCGTCGGACCGGAGAAACCATCTTGGTTGCTGAATCTGGGTGTCGAGTTCGATGATCGAGGCAATGTGGCGCGTGATGACCACTACATGTCGAGCGTTCGAGGTTTGTTCGTCGCGGGTGACATGGGTCGCGGACAAAGTCTGATCGTTTGGGCGATCGCCGAAGGACGGGCGGCCGCCGCCGCCGTAGACAAATATCTGATGGGCGACACGAGTTTGCCGGCACCGATAGTCGCCTCGGCAAAGGCTCTCAACTAGTCGGCCAAAAAGGGCTTGATCATTTCGGGCGACGCGAATCGCTTACGATGGTGAGCAATGTTGTCGCGAAAGTTTCAGGCGATCTGCATCGCCGTGCTCGTTTCGTCCTTCATAATGGGGTCGTGCGGGGTCGATGTCTCGGGAACCGCGACGACCGTCGTGCCGATCGGGCCGACCGATTTCGCCACGATTCCGCCCGTGCAAACCACCCTGCCAAACACGACGACGACGCTTCCGCCCGGGGCGATCGGGGTCGAGCAGGAGTATGTAGTGCAAGCTGGAGATTCTCCGATCAAGGTTGCATCGATTTTCGGCATCACAGTGACGGAGTTGTTGGCATGGAACGGCCTGGTTGCGGCCTCGCAATTTCCGTATCCGGGGCGCAAACTCAAGATTCCGCCGTCAGCCCAGGTGGTCTCGACGAATGTGCAGCAGACGACCACGGCCAACCCCGTGGGCAAACCCGGCTGCGGCAATCGACCGGCAGGAACATACGAAGTCGCCCAGGGTGACTCGCTCTATGTGATCATGAAAAAGTTCTGCGTCTCGATGCCCTCGCTTTTGGCGGCGAACCAGTGGTCGAGCATCGACGTGTTTCTCTATGCGGGGATGAAGATCAACATTCCGCCGGCCGGTTCTTGATCGGCGCTCAACGCGTCGTTTTGTTGCGTCTTTTGGTCTGACGGGCGAGCGCGAGCGAAATCAGCTCGTCGAGCAACTGCGGGTAGCTGAGCCCCGAGGCTTGCCACAACTTGGGGTACATCGAGATCGGCGTGAAACCGGGGATCGTGTTGATTTCGTTGCAGAGAAACCCGCGCCCCGCATCACCATTGCGCCGTTTTTCTTCGTAGAAAAAATCGACTCGGGCCATGCCCTCGGCGCGGAGGACTTTGTAGATTCGCAGAGCAAGTTGTTGCACCTGCTCGGTTTCTTTCGCTGACAAAGGAGCGGGAACCAGCAACTTCGCGCCATCGACCAGATATTTGTCTTCGTAGTCGTAGAACTCGTGGCTCGGCACGATTTCACCGGGCAAGGATGCGCGCGGGCTTTCGTTGCCCAGCACGGCGACTTCGATCTCGCGACCGACGATCGCCTCTTCGATCAACGCCCATTCGTCGTATTCGAGGGCAAGTTGCAGGGCCGCGAGAACTTCTTCGCGGCTCTTGGCTTTCTGCACGCCGATCGACGAGCCCATGTTCGCGGGCTTGACGAACAACGGCAGGCCGAATTCTTCCAACGCCCGATCCACGAGTTGTAGATGATCATCGCTGGCCCGAGCCACGAGAAATTTTTGTTGATCGACTCCGTTCGCCGCCATGATTTGTTTGGCGACGCCCTTGTCCATGGCGACGGCGCTGCCCAAGACGCCCGACCCGACATAAGCGACATGGGCGAGTTCGAGCATGCCCTGCACGGTGCCGTCTTCGCCCATCGGGCCGTGCAACAAAGGAAAGACCACGAGTTGCGTTTCGTCGCCGAGTTTTTTCAGCACGACGTCAGAGTTCGTCGCGACTCCCTTGACCTGCAGAGACTCGACATCGGGTGACGGCGGCAACTCGGCATGTATCCACTCGCCGTGACGGGTGATTCCGATTGTCGTGACCGAGTATTTCTCGGCGTCCAAGGCGCGCAAAACATGCGCGGCTGTCACACAACTGACATCATGTTCGGCCGACTCGCCACCAAAGAGTACGACGACGCGAGTTTTTTGATTTCGATTCGGTTGCGCCACTCGTATTTACGGTACTCGCAACTTCGAGTCAAACAGCCGCTTCGCATCTGCACAGTTAGGCTCTAGAAGATATGCGCTTCATGGCAGCAGATGTTGCTCGCGCTGTCGGCGGAGAACTGGTCGGCTCGAACGCGCACCTGTCGGGGGTCTCTTTCGATTCGCGAACTTTGACGCCAGGACAATTGTTCGTTCCGATCATCGACAAACGCGACGGTCATGACTTCATCGGCGACGCGATCAGTCGTGGGGCGGGCGCATATCTGACTTCGCGCGAAACCCAGGGTCGAACCGCGATAAAGGTGACTGACACGGCGGCTGCGTTGCTCGAGTTGGGCAAATGGGCCAGAGACAAACTCGACAACCAACTGCAGAGTCGTGTTGTGGGCGTGACCGGTTCGGTCGGCAAAACTTCGACGAAAGACTTCATCGCGGGCGCGGTCGGCGCGGGTCGTCGAGTGCACGCGAACGCGAGATCGTTCAACAACGACTACGGACTTCCGACCACGATTTTGAATGCTCCTGACGCCACCGAGGTTCTGGTGTTGGAAATGGGGATGCGTGGTTTTGGCGAAATCGCCAAGTTGTGTCGAGTCGCAAAACCGACTGTCGGGGTGGTGACGGCGGTGGCGAGTGCGCACACCGAGCGAGTCGGGTCGATCGACGGGGTGGCGCGGGCGAAACAAGAGTTGGTCGAGGCGCTGCCTGTTTCGGGCACGGCGATTCTGAATCTAGATGACGCTCGGGTCGCGGCGATGGCGGGCGCGACATCGGCGACGGTGTTGACCTACGGCGAGTCTGCGAATGCCGATGTGCGCATGGTTTCATGCACTCTCGACGACCACGCTCGAGCGCTCGCCTCGGTCGCCACACCGTGGGGCGCCGTCGAATTGCGAATGCAGGTTTCAGGTCGCCACATGGCGCACAACGCCCTGGCCGCGATTTGTGTGGCCGGGGTCTTTGGCGTGGATCTGCAACTTGCCTCGTCGGCGGTCTCCGACGCGCAGATTTCCGAGTCGCGCATGCAGATGCGAAAGACTTCGAAGGGTGCGTTGGTGATCGACGACTCGTACAACGCCAATCCAGCGTCGATGCGTGCGGCGCTTGAGACACTCAATCTGTTGCCCGCGAATCGTCGAGTGGCATTTTGCGGTTTGATGGCCGAGTTGTCAGAGTCCGAGAAAGAGCATCAGGCGATTCGCAAATTGGTCGAGCAGTTGGGCATCGATCTTGTCGCCGTCGAGACGAGTTTTTATGGCGTCGAACCCGTTGGTCTCGAGACCGCGAAGTCGATGCTGAAAAATCTCGATGCCGATGTCGTCGCTTTGGTCAAGGGCTCGAAAGTGACGGGACTCGGCCGGCTTTTCGAGGGGCTATAGAACAGTTTCTTCCTGGCGCTCGATTCGCTCGATGTCGCACCACCACCACAACACAGCGGCCCACAGCGAGCCGAGGATCAACAGCCACCGCGATCCGTATCTGTCGATCATCGGACCAAAGACGAGGTTGCCGATCGGCACTGTTCCGCCGAACGCCATGAACCACAGCGCCATTACACGGCCGCGAATCTCTGGCGCGAGACCCGCCGAAAAAACCGTCTGCATCGCCGTCGTGGTGAAAAAATAAGCACCTCCGAGAAAAAATGCAGTGGCGAAGGCGAGGGCGACGGTTGGCGCAAAAGCGAACGCCATCATGCTCGCACTGAAACTGGCGAAGCCGATGCGAATAAGTTTTCGGTTGTCGACGTTGACGAACAGCGTGGAAATGCTGAGGCCACCGATACAGGCGCCCAAACCCCAAATCGCGTAGAGGGCCTTATATGCGTTGCCTTGCGGATCGATATCAAAATTGAGTTTGGCCACGGCGGGAAATAGGCCGACATAGGGCAACGAGAGCAACGAAAACGACGCGAGCGAAAGCACCAGACGAGAAACGACGACACGTTCCCGGGCGATTTTGAAGGCGAAAGTAAATCGTCGCCAGCCAGTCGTTGAATCTCGGGCCACATCGGCGATCGGAACAGAGATCAGCGCAAAGATCACAAACAAATATGTCGCGGCGTTGATCGCAAAGAACTCGGCGGCGGTCACGCCGAAACGCGAAAGAATCAAGACGACGATCGGCCCAATCACGCGTGCGCCATTGATGACCGTCGAGTTGAGAGAGATTGCGCCACCCAGATCTCTCGGCGGCACCAAACTGACGAGCATCGCCGACCACGCGGGTATCTGCAAGGCGTTGCCGATTCCGACGCCAAGTTGGGCGATGAACAGCAAAACGATCGTCGCGTCATTGGCCGTAAAAGCCGCGAGCAGAAGCGAACTGCAGAGTTGAAGCGACTGCATCGCGACCAGGAACTTTTTGCGATTGACGCGGTCGGCTAGCACCCCGCCCGGAATCGACAGCAGCAGGATCGGCCCGAGTTGGGCGAAGATCAACAGAGCGACGAGAGACGCCCGACCCGTGCGCGAGTAGATGTAGATCGGCAAAACGATGTTTTGAATCCATGTGCCGATGTTCGAGGCGAAAGAAACAACCCAGATTCGGCGAAATGCTCGGTTTTGAAATGCGGCCCGCGCACTGCCCGAGTTGGTCTTGTTTTGGCGACCGACGGGCCGAGACGCGTCAGGCGTGTCAGTTGTGTCAGTCATGCGCGAACCGCCGCAACGCTAGTGCAATACTTGGGCGATGGAATCGAATTTGTCTCGGACAAGCAAGCAGGACGCCGAATCGGCCTTGTCGACGACTCGATCATGCTCCACGAGACACGCGATTTTTTCTGAGTGTCCGCATTGCGGTTCTGCTTTGCACGCCGAACACGCCCATTTCAAATGCTCGGGCTGTGGTTGGCGCGACAGTTGCTGCGACTGAAACTACAAAACTTTCAGGCAGTCAGCGGCCGTTTTGCCTAGCGCCTCGGCGGCGGGGCCATTGGTGATTTCGCCACCGACCGTGTTGACCCCAAGTCGCAGTCTCGGGTCGTTTTGTGCGGCAACCTTCGTGCCCAATTTGGCAACCGAGAGCAAGTACGGCAACGTCGCGTTCGTCAAGGCATACGTGCTGGTGTGAGGCACGGCACCGGGCATGTTGCCGACGGCGTAGTGCAAGACACCGTGTTTTTCGTAGACGGGCTCTTTGTGCGTGGTCTCGTGAATCGTTTCGATACAGCCACCTTGATCAACGGCGACATCGACGATCACGGCGCCGCGTTTCATCGTTTTGACCATCTCTTCAGAAATGACGACTGGGGCGCGCGCCCCCGCGACGAGAACCGCTCCGATTACCAGGTCGGCCTGGGTGATGTAGCGCTCGATGGCGCCGCGGTTCGAAGCGATCGTGGTGATTCGCGAGCGGATGATCTGATCTAGAAAACGGAGCCGATCGAGGTTTTTGTCGAGCAGAACCACCTCGGCTTCCATGCCACCTGCTGTCCATGCCGAGTTCCAGCCCACGTTGCCTGCACCGACAACGAGAACCTTCGCCGGATGCACGCCAGGGGCGCCGCCCATCAGCACGCCACGACCGCCATTCGGGCTCTGCAGGTAAAACGCGCCGACCTGTGTGGCGATGCGACCCGCGATCTCGCTCATCGGCGCGAGCAAAGGCAATGATCCGTCGGCTTCTTGCACGGTCTCGTAGGCGAGAGACGTGGTTTTGTTTTTGAGCAGCGCATCGGCGACTTTTGGATAGGCAGCGAGATGCAGATAGGTGAACAAAGTCAAATCGGGGCGCAAGAAATCGAATTCTTTGACGGTCGGCTCCTTGACCTTGGCGACCATTTGTTGCGACCAGGCCTCGGCCGCGGTGGCCACGATCGTCGCCCCGGCGGCGACATATTGGTGGTCTTCGATAGATGCGCCGGCGCCCGCTTGCGTCTCGACGAAAACTTCCACGCCAGCCCGTTCAAGTTCGCGCACTCCGTCTGGGGTGAGCGCGACCCGCCCTTCGGATGTCTTGGTTTCTTTGGGCACTCCGAGCGTTTTGATCGCCAGAGACGTCATGTGGTCAAATCTAGTGGATTTATGTAATGCTTGAGAATGTTCGTCTAGTGAGTTCGGGAGTTTCGACCAGTGGGACTTGTTGATGGGAAGTGAGCGCGGTTCGGTAGAACTCGTGAATGTCACCAAGCGTTACGGAGATGTCGTCGCCGTCGACACGCTGAATCTCGAAATTAAATCGGGCGAGTTTCTTTCTTTGTTGGGTCCAAGTGGTTGCGGAAAAACGACGACACTGCGAATGCTCGCGGGGTTCGAGCAGCCAGACGAGGGTTTCGTGCGGATCAGCGGTGAATATGTGCAGGGCGTGCCGCCATACAAGCGCGATGTCAACACCGTGTTTCAGCACTACGCGTTGTTTCCCCACATGAGCGTCGCCGAAAACGTCGCATATGGTTTGCGACAAAAGGGAGTGTCAAAAGACGAGATCGCGACAAAAGTTGTCGAGGCGCTCGACATGGTGCAAATGTCGAAAATGGCGACCCGCAGGCCTCGGCAGTTGTCGGGCGGCCAACAGCAGCGCGTCGCGGTGGCGCGCGCGTTGGTGAATCGTCCGAGCATCTTGCTTTTGGATGAGCCTCTTGGAGCGCTGGACAGAAAGCTTCGAGAAGAGATGCAGATCGAATTGAAACTTTTGCAGAGTCGCCTCGGAATAACGTTCGTGTTCGTGACGCACGATCAGGAAGAGGCGATGTCGATGTCAGACCGAATCGCGATCATGTTGGACGGGCATGTCGAGCAGTTGGGAGATCCGGAGACGGTTTACGAGCGACCGACATCGGCTTTTGTAGCCGGATTCATTGGACGCAATAATTTTTGGCGCGGAGTGGCGACGGAAAACGGAGCAAAGGCCGACGACCAGACAACTTTTGTGGCGTCGAGACCCGAGGAAAATGTGCCGACGGGTCAAGAGGCGTTGGCCGCGGTGAGGCCCGAGTGCATAAACCTTTCGGCGACCAAACCAGGCGCGACCAGCAACGTCGTGGGAGCCAAAGTGGCGGGTGTCTCGCATTTCGGCGACGTCCTGCAATACGTCGTGCGCAGCGGCTCGCGCGATCTTCTGGTTCAGGTGAGCCGCACCGACCCGTCGCGGTTCGGGGTAGGCGACGAGGTTTGGTGTAGTTGGTCGGCCGACGATGTGTTCTTGTTCTCGGCCCGTCAGGCGTCTCTTGTGTTGGCGGGTGCCGAGTCAGAAGTAGTAACTTAATCAACAACTGAAATTAGGGGGAACAATGAATAACGAAAAGAAGCAACTGAGAATCTTGGCGCCGGAGAGTTTTCGCCGAAGCCTGTCGCGTCGAGCGTTTATTCAAGGAGGCACCGCGGCAGCAGGCTTTGCGGTGTTGCTCGGCGCGTGCGGCGGCTCTGACGACGCGGCAACCGACGGTGGCGACTCAGGTGGAGAGGCAACTGGCGACTACAGCCGAGTGATCAACAAGTCTTCGGGTTCGCTCGCGATGTACACGTGGGGCGACTACAACGACCCCGACATCATCGGCGCGCTCGCCGAGAGCGAACTTGGTGTGACGATGAAGGTCGACTATTACCCGAGCAACGAAGATCTCATCACCAAGTTGGCGGCGGGAGCGGGCAACAGCGGTTTCGACATCGTCGTGCCGACCGGTCCGTACATTCCACAGATGATCGAAAAAGGTTTGATCCAAAAATTGGACATGTCGAAGATTCCCAACTTCGTAAACCTTGACACGGCCTACATATCTCGCGACTGGGACCCGAACAACGAGTACTCGGTCTGCAAGAACTGGGGTAGCACGGGGTACTTCTACAACAAGACGAAGATCACCCGCAAAATGGAAACCTGGCAAGACTTCATCGACGCCTGCATGAACGAGGGCAGCGGCGATTGCGCGATGATCGACACGGCGCCGAACATGTGCGGCATGTGGTACTGGGCGAACGGCCACAACTGGAACGACCAAGACGCGGCCAAGCTTGACGCGTGCGAGAAGTTCCTCGTCGACGAGTTCGCACAGCACATCAAGGCGTTCGACTCGTATCCGAGCACGAAACTCGCCGAAGGTGCGTACTCCCTTGCGATGGGATGGAACGGAGACATACGACAGGCCTACTCACGAATCGCCGACGCAGGCGGAAACCCCGACGAGTGGGTGTGGGTGCTCGGCGCCCCAGCCACCGAGTTGTGGATGGACACCTACTGCGTCGCGGCCGGCGCGCCAAACCCCGACGCGGCGCACGCGTGGATCAACTGGGAGCTCGTGCCCGAGATCTCGATCAAAGATCTGCAGTATCACGGTTACAACACCGGATTGAAGAACATGGACACGCTCGTGGCCGAGTTGGCACCCGACCTCAAATTGGGTGAAATGATTTTCTTCTCGCCTGATCAGGTTGCGACCTTTCAGACCCAGGAAATCACCCCGACTCTCGATCGCATGGTCGACATCATGAACAAGATCAAGGCAAAAGCCGGAGCCTGATCAAAGCCACGTCGGGGCAGAACAAACTGAATTGACGTGAGCACCACGGCGCCACCGCGAACCGTTCGGTTGCGGGCGCCACGCTTTGCGCTCGCGTTGCCCTCGATTTTTTGGTACACGGCGTTCTTCGTCGTGCCGATTCTTCTGGTCGTCGTTTACTCGTTCGGCACGAAAGACTCGAGCAAGCTTGTGCCTGTCGACTTTTCCAACCCGTCGACGGCGAGCTATGGCGCGGTCTTCGACGAAACTTTTTTCCAGGTTTTTCGCAGCACCGTGCGCATATCGATCACGGCGACGCTGCTGTGCTTGTTGATTGGCCTGCCAGTCGCGTATTTCGCCGCGTTCAAAGTCACGGAGAAGTGGCGGGCGATCGTGCTCGCCGCAGTCGTCGTGCCGAGTTTCACGAGTTTCCTGATTCGCACCGTCGCTTGGCGAATACCGTTGGCTCCGAACGGTGTGTTTTCAAAATGGCTACAAGACATCGGGCTAGTGGGCGACAAAGGTATTCAGATTTTGGAGACCGCTGGTGCCGTGCAGTTGGCGATCGTCTACAACTATCTCGGGTTCATGATTCTGCCTTTGTATGTCGCGTTTGACCGCATCGACATTCGACTGCGCGAAGCGAGCAAAGATCTTGGTGCGGGTCGGTTCTCGACTTTCTTTTCGGTGACCCTGCCACTCGCCGGCCCGGGCATAGCGGCGGGCGTGCTGCTCACGTTTATTCCGATGTGTGGCGACTATGTGACTGCGACGGTGCTCGGCGGGGCGAAAGGCAACATGATCGGCGCGATGATCGCGTCGCAATTCAACCAGGCCCAGAACTGGCCGCTCGGTTCGGCGATGGCGGTGCTGATGATCGCAGCCGTGTTGCTGACGCTCGTCGTCGGTGCGACGATCGTGTGGCTGGTGCCGAAGTTGTTGATGCTCATCGAGCCAGTGACGCAAGCGTGGCGGCGCGCGCGTGCATCAAGGCCGCGCAATGTCGGCAGTAAGCCATCTTCGATTTCGGCGACCGCCGACACGGTTTTGCACCGAACACTCGGTGTTTGGACCGCACTAGTTCTGGTTTTCCTGTTCATACCCGTTGCGCTCGTGTTTCTGCATTCTTTCAACCGCGGTAATTCGTTCACAATCTGGTCGTATGCAGTCAGCACAAAGTGGTGGGGTGAACTCTTTGACGGCGCCGTTTTCGCCCAAACCGCGCTGTTGTTCGCCGCCATAGTCGTCGCGGCTCTCGTCGCCCGACGAGTCTTGAAACGGCGCAGCCAATTCGGCGGGGGATACAACGCGTGGATAGTGCCGAGCGGTCTCGCGCTCGCGCTCGTGGTCAACGGCCTGATCACCAATTGGTATGCGAATCTTTTCGACTTCTCGGGTATCGGCGACGCGATTCGCAATTCTTTCTTAGCCGCGCTCGGTGCCACGATCGTTGCGGTGTTGCTCGGTGGCAGCGCGGGCGTGGCGCTCGCACGACGACCCGGCAGGTGGTCGACCGCGTTCATGGTCGTCGTATTTCTGATTCTCGTGACGCCCGAAATCATGGAAGCCATCGCGCTTGCCACGTGGTTTCCCCGCATCCAAGACTTGCCGATCGTCGGGCACATTTTCACCGCAGGGTGGGGGCCGTTCAACGGCGGCATGAACAAGTTGTGGGTCGGTCAGTCGATGTATGCGTCGGCCGTGGTCACTCTGATCGTGCGAGCGCGGTTGTCGGGACTGGATGAATCGCTCGAACAGGCCGCGGCCGACTTGGGCGCACCACCCGCCCGTGCCTTCAGGCAGATCACCTTGCCGCTCATCGCGTCGGCAATGATCGCGGGCGGGTTGCTGTCGTTCGCGTTGTGCCTCGACAACGCCGTCGTGTCGTCGTTGATCAGCGAGGCCGGTTCGACGACTTTCCCGGTCGCGTTGCTCGGTGCAACGCGCAGCACGATCAAGCCGTTTTGGGGAGTGGGTGCGGTGAGTCTCTTCTTCGTGACGATGGCGTCACTGTGGTTCTTGGTCGTGATCTTGCGTCGAGGTGGCGCTTCGGCCGGCAACATCGCCGCGACCCTAACGGGCTCGTGATCTGTTTTCGCCTCTGCGCCAACACATCTAAATGTTGATCTAATCTTTTGACATGGCCAGGAAGTGTGAACGCCCTTCGTGCAATGAACGCGGAGAGGTGGCCTACATGATCGATACCGCGAACTTGATAGTCAATATCGACGCGCCGATTCCGCGTGATTCGTCTCGGGTGAACATTTTGTGTCGCCGCCATGCCGACGCTCTGGTGGTGCCGCGCGACTGGATTATTTTCGACAACCGAACAAAAAAGCAGCGCTTGTTCAGTGCGCCAGCCGCGCCGCGAGCCCAAAAGGCGAAACAGCCGAGGCGCGAAAAGAAGAAGGCGATGGCCGTGGTCCAAGATTTGTTCGAGTTCGCGACAAGGGTGACGACCCCACCGCCCGAACCCGTGGTCGAGGAAGTCGTCGAGGAAATTGAATATGGAGACCTGCAAGAAACCCAGGCGATGCCGTGGACCCCGCAATTCGATCGCACTGGTGATCTGGACGGAAGACTGAGGGCAAAAGGGCGACTTCTTTCGCGGGCGTTCGGCTTCGACGATGTCGACTTGGATCACGACCAGCAGCATCCCGAGTATTAGACGAATCGATGGATGTAGTCGCGTCGGTCGAGGTGCCGGTTTCAGTCGAAAAACTTTTTGATTTTGTCGCCGACCTGGGCAATTATCCGCGGTGGCTCGAGTTGGTGCACGAGGTCTCGTCGTTGAACGAAGTCGAAGGACCCAACCCGGTTTGGGTGGTCGAGTTGCGCGCCCGGCTCGGCATTTTCGCGCGGTCGAAACGCCTGCGAATGTCGCGAACGGTGTTTGAGCGCCCGAGGGTGGTGGTTTTCGAGCGCGATGAGAAAGACGGTCGAAAGCATTCGGCATGGATACTGAAGGCCGCGGTAACCGCGACGCCGAACGGCTCGATGCTCGAGGCCAACCTGCACTATTCGGGCAGTTTGTTCACGGGCGGCGTCTTGGAGCGGGCTCTTGCCGATCAGATAAACGCCGCGCGAGAAAAATTGATCGGTTCGCTCAGCGCGAACTGATCGTAACCGGCTGACCCGCGGCAAGTTGACCGCAGGCAGCGTCGATGTCCGTACCGCGGTTGCGACGCACGGTCGCGTTGACGCCCAGATCAATTAGTTGGTCGGCGAATTCACGGACACCTTCTTGCGTCGTGCCTATCGTCGGATAACCGGGCGTCGGGTTCAGCGGAATCAGATTGACGTGCGCGCTCGGCTTGAGGCTCTGACAAAGTTTGGCGAGTTCGCGCGCGTCGCGCGGGGTGTCGTTCACGCCGCCGATCAGGGCCCATTCAAAAGTAATGCGTCGATTTTTTTTCTGCAGATATTTTCGGCACGCTTGCATCAAATCTTCGATCGGATATCGCTTGTTGATCGGCACGAGCGAGTCGCGCAAGTCGTTGCGCGCGGCATGCAGGGAGACGGCAAGGTTCACCGGCAACGGACGTTCACTGAGGGTGTTGATGCCAGGAATTATTCCGACCGTTGAAATAGTCAGGTGTCGGGCCGAGATGCCGATCGCATCGTGAATGCGGGTGACGGCCTGCCATACGGCTTCTTCATTGGCCAAAGGTTCGCCCATGCCCATGAACACGACATTGGCAAGACGTTGATTGCGCGCGGCGCTAGTGCGCGCGGCGTGCACGACCTGTTCGACGATTTCGCCCGCGGTGAGTTGTCGATTGAAGCCGGCCTGGCCTGTCGCACAAAATCCGCAGGCCATCGCGCAACCCGCCTGGGTGCTGACGCAAACCGTCGCGCGCTCGGCGTAGTGCATCAATACCGATTCGATCTTGTATCCGCCGTCGACAAGTTGCCAGAGAAACTTCGTGGTGTCGCCGCGGTCGCTGACGCTCGACGAAACCTCGATCAGGCTGGCCTTGAAAGTGGAGTCGACTTTTGCGCGCAGGTCTTTGCTGATCGTCGTGATTTCAAGTGGAGCCTGGAAATCGACGTAGAGCCCACGCCAGATTTGATCTAGGCGATAATTCGGGCCTTCGCCGAGCAACTCGGCGATGTCTTCGCGACTCGCGTCGTAACGCGAAACAGTCAAGTTGGCGGCCAATCTATTTCAGGTGCTTTTGGGCGAGATTTTCGTAGTCGGCCATGCGCGCGCGGAGAACATCTAGGCTCGCCGTCCAGAACGATTCGTCGCTGACATCGAGATTGAAAGCCTGGCCGAGTTGCTCGGCGGTGTCCATGCCGGCGCGGGAGAGAACCGTGTCATACCCGCCACGAAATCGCTCGGGGTCGCGGCTGTACTGGGCGTACAAACCCAGACCGAACAGCAGACCATATGTATAGGGCCAGTTGTAAAAATGACTGCCGTAATAGTGGGGTTTGAGCACCCACATGTGCGGATGCGCGGTGGTCTGATCGATGCCGTCGCCGTAGGCCTGGGCCTGGGCTTCGAGCATCATCTCGTTGAGTTCGCTGACGCCGAGAGTGCGTCGTTGACGGCGGGCGAACACCTCGGTTTCAAAGAGAAATCGACTGTGAATATCGACCACGACCTGGTTGGCCCCGCCGAGGTCGGTGTCGAGCAGGGCTAGTCGCTCATCGCCTGAAAGACGCGACAAACCTTCTTCGACGACAAGCGTCTCGCAGAAGATGCTCGCGGTTTCGGCCAACGCCATCGGCAGTCGTTTTTGCAACGGTGTTCGGTCGGCCAATTGGGTGTTGTGATAGGCGTGACCAAGTTCGTGCGCGGTGGTCTGGGCAGAGTCGACGCTGCCGCTCCAATTGAGCAGAACCAGCGAGCGGTCATCGACGAACGACATACAGAACGCCCCGCCGACTTTTCCTTCGCGCGGGCCCGCGTCGATCCATTTTTCGGCGAGGGAGCGATCGACGAGGTGGGCAAGATTGTCGCTATAGGCGGCGAACGCGCCGCGCACGAGGTTCACACCCTGGTCCCATGTGATTTGGCTCGGTGCTACGTTCAACGGGGCGAACAAGTTCCACCAGGCGAGACCGTTCTTGTCACCGTGCAATTTCGCGCGAATGTTCATCCATCGACGAAAATCAGGCAGCGATGCGGTCACGGCGCTCTGCATCGCGTCGAAAGTTTTTCTGCTGACGCTGTTCGCGTAAAGCGAGGCGTCGAGCGGCGAGGCCCAGTGTCGGCGACGATTCACCGCGTTGGCCTCGCCCTTGATCGAGTTCATCGCCGCGGCACACGGCATGGCGACGGTCGGCCATGCTCGCATTTCCGCGTCGTACGCGGCTTTTCGCACGCGAACATCAGAATGCGACGACATTCCGCGAACGGCGGTGATCGGAAGCGTCTTTGATCCGTCGGGAAGATCAACTTCGACGGTCAACTGCGAAGTTATGTCGCCCTGCAGTCTCGACCACGCCGACGAGCCGGTCGTCGAAAGTTCGGAGTAAAAACCCTCTTCGATTTCGCTCATCTGATGTTCGGCCCGAGCCTGAAGTCTCTGTAGCGGCCCGAGGTGCTCGCGGGCGACCTCGCTTACTTTTGCCAGGTCGTCGGCGCCGAGCGAGGCGACCCAGTCGGCGAGGCGGGCGAGCAGCGGGGCGAGACGCGAGTCGACAACCTCGAGTTCGCTTAGAAGACCTTGCGCCTTCTCGTCGCGCGTGTCGGTGCTAACAGTGGCGTAGACATAAGCGCCGAGGATTTCGGATTCTTTGATCGTCTCATTCATCGCCGTGATGACTTTGTTCGCCGCCTCACCGTCTTGACGCGTGGGTTTCCGCGAATCTACGGCGCGAATGTTGTGTTGTTCGAACTGGGCCTCAAGACGGGCGACATTGGCCCCCGTGCGCTCCATCGCGTCGGCGAAAGATCGCGACTCGAAAGATTCGTGGACATCTGCGACCGACCAGCGCGGCAAAAGTGTGTCTGTCATTTTGACAAGTGTATTAGTCGCAGCCTGGGTCGACGGGTCGAGACGCTTCGAGTTTGATCGTTGCGGAGATTAGGCGCCGACGTCGGCGACGAACGCCTGCTCTTCGTTGTGGGTCACAAAACCGATTTTTTCGTAGGTTCCGATGGCGGCGAGATTGTCTTTGTCGACATAGAGCAAGCCTGTTGTGGCGCCGCTTTTCGCCAGATGATCGAGGCCGGCGAGGGTGAGCGCGCGCCCAAGACCTTTTTTGTGTTGACTCGGATCTACGGCGATCACGTAGATTTCGCCGATGCGCGGATCTTGTTCGCGATCGATTTTTGTCCAGCAGAATGCGGCGAGCTGTTCTGAGCCGGGCAAAAAGTAAAGCAAGAAACCCCGAGGATCGAACCATTTCTCGGATTGTCGTGACCGCAGAATTTCTCGCGTCCAGCCGCCTTGTTCGGGGTGCTCGCTGAACGCCCGGTTGTTGACCGTGATCCATGCGTCGTCGTCGATGCCGACGCGAAACGACCGGGTCTCGACTTGGCGCCCGCCCGCGAGCACATCTTCGGCGAGAGGCAGGGCAACCCGCATCTGCAGAAGTTTTCGACCCGTGTTGAAACCCATTTTTTTGGCGAGTGTGATGTGGTTTGTCGACGGGTCGGAGACCCACCAGTGCACATGCCCGCCACCTTCAGACTTGATGATGTTGATCGCCTCGGTCATCAGAGACTGGCCAAACAAGAGAATTTTGTCGCGCGAGTTCGGGTGAACGACTAGATCAATCGCCCACGAGTCGTTGCCGCGTGAAATTTGGCAATAGGCGAGAGGTGCGTGCGAAGCGGCGTCACGGGCGGTGATGCCGGCGAAACCGCTTCGCCCACCTTGACGCAGATCAAGCCACAAATGGTCGTTGAGCGGCTTGCGCTGATCGTGGCTGCTGACCGCCTGCAACAACGAATCGATCTCGGTGATGTCGCGGTCGGCCATGGTTCGCTTCACATCGAGATTGAACACATCTGCAGGCTATCTATGGCCGATGATGGCTAGTGTTTGCGAATGGTGGTCGGCAAAAAAATTGAGATTCAAAATCGAGCGACGAGTGTGCTCAATTTGTTGAAACGCGAATACCCCGTGGCGATCTGCGAGTTGACTCACGATTCGGCATTTCAACTGCTCGCCGCCACGATTCTCTCGGCGCAGTGCACGGATGTTCGAGTGAACATGGTGACCCCCGCGCTGTTTGCGGCGTACCCGACGCCAGAAAAGTTGGCCTCGGCCGATTTGTCGCATGTCGAGCAACTCGTGCGAAGCACGGGTTTTTACCAGACGAAGGCGAAGAATTTGATCGGCATGGCAGACCAGGTCATGACCAGGTTCGGTGGCGAGGTGCCCCGGGAAATCGAGGACTTGATCACGCTGCCCGGGGTTGGTCGCAAGACGGCGAATGTTTTGCGCAGTGTCGTGTTCGGTCTGCCGGGTTTGCCGGTTGACACGCATGTCGGGCGGCTGTCGAGGCGACTGGGTTTGACGAAACTCGAAGACGCCGTGAAAGTTGAATTTGAACTTAACGCGTTGTTGCCCCCTGTCGAATGGGGCGAATTCAGTTTGCGGTTGATCTTGCACGGCCGACGAGTGTGCGACGCTCGCAAGCCCAAGTGCGAAGAGTGTTTGCTCGAGTCGTTGTGCCCGAGTTCGTTGCTGCCGACAAAACGCAAACCGCGGAAAGTTGTCAAGAAGGGCGCGAAGAAGAGTGCGAATAAGAGCTCAAAGAAGACTGCGAAAAAAACTGCGAAGAAAGCGCGGCGAAAGTGAGCGATTCATCACGACGCACGAGCACGCTGGCCGAGTTGGCGGCGTTGACCGAGAACGTCGAGCGCTGTCGCGAGCGAATCGCAGCGTTGGCAGAGTCGCAACGCCTGGCGATGGCGAACCCTGATCAGGCAGATGAAGATGACGGCTTGTTGATGGCGATCTACGAGGCCGAGCGCGGTTTGACCAACGCCGTTCGGCTTTTGCAACGCGCGACGCGGGGTCGATAGGGGTTTTTCAGGCAGAATATACGAGTGCCTGAAGCGAACACCGCCAAAGAAACGACCGCATCGATCCGCTCGGGTGAGCGTCCGTTGGTCGCCGTTTTGGATTACGGAATCGGCAACTTGCGTTCTGCGCAGAAAGGTCTGCAGTTCGTCGGCGCAGACGCGCGGCTGACGAACGATGTCAAGTTGATCGCCGACGCGCATGCAGTGGTGTTGCCAGGCGTCGGCAATTTTGGCGCGTGCATGAACGCCCTGCGCGAGGGCGGACTTGAACAAAGCGTGTTTGCCGCCGTCGAATCAAAACGACCGTTTCTCGGAATCTGCGTCGGCATGCAGATGCTCTTCGAAACCAGCCAGGAGAGCCCGGGAGTCAAGGGTCTGGGTTTGTTGCAGGGCGAGATCGAGTGGTTGCCCGAGGGCGTGCAGCGCCCGCAAATGCAATGGAATCGCCTGAAAGTTTTAAATCACGACGAACTATTCGAGGGCCTGAGCGAGAATCCTTGGATGTATTTCGTGCATTCGCTTTCTGCCGTGCCGGCCGAACGAAGTGTCGTGGCCGCGACATGCAGTTATGGCCAAGATTTGGTGGCCGCCGTGCGGCACAAGAATATTTTCGCGACGCAGTTTCATCCCGAGAAGTCGGCGACCGAGGGTCTGCGAATACTCGGCAATTTCGTTAACTCTTGCGCCGTCATGGCCAGTCGTTGACTTTGTTGCCGCGCGACCCGATGAAAATCTCGCCGACCCGCGCAGAGTTTCACGAATTGGCCGGTCGCAACACGGTGATACCCGTGTGGGCCGAAGTGTTGGCCGATGTCGAGACGCCGGTTTCGGCATACATCAAACTGGTCGGTGATCGACAGGGTTTTTTGCTCGAGTCGGTCGAGCACGGTGAAAGGTGGAGCCGGTTTTCGTTCGTGGGGCGTGACCCCGTGGCGACGCTGGTGCTGCGCGACGGAAAGATCACCACGACCGGTGCGGTGCCGAACACGATGCCGCGCGACAAAGGAATATTGGCCGCGATCGAAAGCCTGCTTGCGACCTACAAGGCGCCGTTGCATCCCGACTTGCCGCCTCTACAGGGCGGACTGATGGGATTTTTGGGTTACGACGTCGTGCGCGAAATCGAGAACCTGCCGGGCACGCCGCCCGAAGACCGCAACATGCCCGACGCGGTGATGAGCATGATCGGTTCGCTCGCCGCCTTCGATCATTGGCGTCAGCGTTGTTACATGATCGAAAGCGTGCCGACGGCTGGTCTTGACGCCGCGGCGCGCGACGCGGCCTACGACGCGGCGGTTGTGCGCGTGAAAAAAGGTGTCGCTGATTTGTCGACGCCGATCGCCTTCGTGCCCGTCGAGCCGCCTCATCGCGACGACACGCTGAAAGTCGAGTCGCGATCGACCGCCACCGAATTTGAACGCGCGGTCGAGGTGGCAAAGGAGCACATTCAAGCCGGCGATATTTTTCAGGTCGTGTTGTCGCAGCGTTTCGACCTGCAACTCGAAGCCGACCCGTTTGATGTTTATCGGGTGTTGCGACAGATCAATCCCAGCCCGTATATGTATTTCGTCAAGCACGATGACGTGACGATCGTCGGTTCGTCGCCCGAGCCGATGGTGCAGTTGCGCAACGGTCGGGTGATCAGCCGGCCGATCGCGGGCACACGAAAGCGGGGCACGGACGACGAGCAGGATCGAAAACTCGCCGGAGAACTCAAAGAGAATCAAAAGGAGCGCGCCGAGCATGTGATGCTGGTCGATCTTGCGAGAAATGACGTGGGTCGAGTCGCCGAATTCGGTTCGATGAGCGTCGACGAGTTCATGACCCTCGAGCGATACAGCCATGTGATGCACCTGACATCACAGGTCTCGGGCGCGCTGCGCGAGGGTCTCGGCCCCGTCGATGTGTTGCGCGCAACCCTGCCGGCGGGCACCGTTTCCGGGGCGCCAAAAGTTCGGGCGATGCAGATCATCGACGAACTTGAATCGAGCAAACGCGGGCCGTATGCAGGGGTCGTCGGATACATCGATTTTTCCGGCAATCTCGACACGGCGATCGCGATTCGCACGATGTTCGTGGGTGCGCACGGCGCGACGCTACAGGCCGGCGCCGGAATCGTCGCCGACAGCGTCGCCCACGACGAAAACCTCGAATGTCGCAACAAGGCGGCGGCGTTGATCGCCGCGATACCGGCCGCGCGACGAATGACAAAACAGCGGGAAGCGGTCGTCGAAAAGTGAGCGGGTTCTTTTTTCGGCGCAGTCACGACACGATCAGCGTCGTCGGCCCCGACGCGCGAAAATTTCTGCACTCGCAGTTGGCCAACGATGTCGAATCGTTGAAAGCAGGCGAGTCGCGATACAGCCTGCTGCTCGAGCCGACCGGCAAGGTCACGGGGCTAGTGCGGGTATTTTGCGCCGGCGACGACGAGTTCGTCTGCGACTGCGAGTCTGGTTGTGGCCAGGTCGTGGCGAGTCGTCTGGCGCGATTCAAGATTCGCGTGAAGTGCGAGATATCGGGGTCGGCGCGGGACTATTTCGCGGCGAGGGGTTTATCCGCCGAAAAATATGCCGAATTGCTAAAACTCGAGCAGGCGATCGCGGCATGGCGCGAAAAAGATTTCGCCGTCGATCTGGTCGCTGATCAGAACACTGCGAATCTCTTGACAAAGCACGGCCTGCAACAGGGCGGTTTCGCCGACTTCGAGCGGGCGCGCATTTTGGCGATTTGGCCACAGTTCGGCGCCGACATGAACGAGCAGTCGGTGCCGTCAGAAACCGGTCTGACCGATGTCGCGGTGAGTTTCAGCAAAGGGTGCTACCCGGGACAAGAACTGGTCGAGCGAATGGACTCGCGCGGAGCCGTGGCGCCGCGGTCGCTGCGGTTGGTTCGCAACGATTCTGGGGCGAGAGTCGGCGACGCGGTGATTATCGACACGCAAGACGCTGGTATATATACGAGTGTTTGCCAAGAATTTGCGTTGGCGTTGATCAAACGCTCTGCGGACGCTCGCTCGATTGAGATTGGCTCCTAAACTGCGATATGCCATTTATCTACGCTTTTGACCACAAACACCGTCGGGCGCCGATGAGCATGAAAGATTTGCTCGGCGGCAAGGGCGCGAACCTCGCCGAAATGATGAGCGTGTTGAAGTTGCCGGTGCCGCACGGTTTCACCGTGACGACAGACGCGTGCCGCGCCTACATGAAGAGCGGCTGGCCGAAATCTCTGGACAAAGAACTCGCCGCGCACGTCGCACAACTAGAAAAAAAGATGGGTGCGAAGTTGGGCGATGCGGCGAACCCGCTGTTGGTGTCGGTGCGCTCGGGCGCGAAGTTTTCTATGCCCGGAATGATGGACACCGTTTTGAACCTCGGCTTGAACGATCGAAGCGTCAGAGGTTTGGCCTCTTCGACCCGAGACGAGCGGTTCGCGTTCGACAGCTATCGGCGATTCATCGCGATGTACGGGCGAATCGTGCTCGGCATCGATGGCGCGAAATTCGAACATCCGTTCGAGCAGGCCAAGAAGAATGCCGGCGTGACCAGCGATGCGGCGTTGCCCGCTGCGGCGCTGGTCGCGCTTTGCGAGACTTTCAAGGCTGTCGTCAAGGCCGAGACGGGCAAAGAGTTTCCGCAGGAACCCGCCAAACAATTGCGGGGCGCGGTTGAGGCGGTGTTTCGCTCGTGGAACGGCGCGCGTGCGATCGCGTATCGTGTGCGCGAAAAAATCAGCCACGACCTCGGCACTGCGGTCAATGTGCAGGCGATGGTTTTCGGCAATCGCGACAACAACTCAGGCACGGGCGTCGGTTTCACGCGCAACGCGGCGACGGGCGAGAACAAGCCCTATGGCGACTATCTGATCAACGCCCAAGGCGAAGACGTAGTGGCGGGAATTCGCAACACCGAAGACCTCGACGCGTTGAAGCGTCAGTTTCCGACGGTGCACAAAGAGTTGCTCGAAATTTTCGATCGCCTCGAGCGCCACTATCACGACATGTGCGATACCGAGTTCACGATCGATCAGGGCAAGTTGTGGATGTTGCAGACCCGTGTCGGCAAGCGCACGGGAGCCGCGGCGTTGAAGATGGCGGTCGACATGACCTCTGGTTCGGGAAGCGGCAAAAAGTCTTGGAAGATCTCCAAAAAAGAAGCGCTGATGCGGGTGAACGCCGAACACCTTGACCAGGTATTGCATCCGCAGTTCGTCAACAAGTCGAAAGCGATCGCCAAAGGTTTGGCGGCGTCGCCGGGTGCCGCGGTGGGCAAGGTTTATTTCACCGCCGATGACGCCGAGGCGGCGGCCAAGGCGGGACAGGCGGTGATTCTGGTGCGCAGCGAAACGAGCCCCGAAGACGTGCACGGAATGATGGTCGCCAAGGGCATCTTGACGGCGCGCGGCGGTCTGGTCAGTCACGCCGCGGTGGTCGCGCGCGGCTGGGGAACCCCGGCGGTGGTCGGTGCCGATGCGGTGCAGATCGACGGCAAACAATTTCGCGTCGGCGAAACCGTCGTGCGCGAGGGCGATGTAATTTCGCTCGACGGCTCGACCGGCGAGGTGATGTTGGGCGAGATGAAACTCACGGCGGCCGAGCCGACGAAAGAGTTTCAGACAATTCTGAAATGGGCCGACGAGATTCGCAAAGGCAAACTCGCCGTGCGAGCGAACGCCGACACCGCCGACGACGCGACCAAGGCCCGCGAATACGGCGCCGAGGGCATCGGTTTGTGCCGCACGGAGCACATGTTTTTGGCGCCCGATCGTCTGCCCGTCGTGCGAAGAATGATCTTGGCGAGCACCCCCGCCGACGAGGCCGCGGCGCTCGAAGAATTGCGCGTCGTGCAAAAAGAAGACTTCGTTTCGCTGTTGCGGGCGATGTCTGGTTTGCCGGTGACCGTGCGTCTGTTAGACCCGCCGTTGCACGAGTTCTTGCCGAATGTCGACGAACTCGAGATCAAGGCGGCGACCTCGGGGCTCGACGAGCAAGAGACCAAGTTGCTGCGGGCGGCGCACGATTGGGCCGAGGTTAATCCCATGCTTGGTACGCGTGGTGTGCGACTCGGCGTGATCAAACCCGGCCTTTATGCGATGCAGGTGCGCGCGTTGATGCAGGCGGCCGACGAGGTCGCGGCCGAGGGTTACGAGCCGATAGTCGAAGTGATGATTCCGTTGACGGTGACGCGCGAAGAGTTGGCGCTTGCACGATCGTGGGTCGAGAGCGTTCTGGTCGAGCACACGACGCGTCCGAAGATCAAGTCGATCGGTCGCGGCAAACGGGTGAGTCGACCGAATGTCACGATCGGCACGATGATCGAGACGCCGCGTGCGGCGTTGCGCGCCGACGAATTGGCCGAGCATGCCGATTTTTTCAGTTTCGGCACCAACGACCTGACGCAGATGACGCTGGGTTTTTCGCGCGACGATGTCGAGAGTCGAATGATGCCCGCGTACCTCGAGGCGGGGTTGCTCAAGCGCAACCCGTTCGAGACGATCGACCAGACGGGCGTCGGCGAATTGGTCGAAATCGCGGCCAAACGCGGTCGCAAGGCCAAGCGCAAGTTGAAGCTCGGTGTTTGCGGTGAGCACGGTGGCGACCCCGAGTCGATCGGGTTGTTCTATCGTGCGGGGCTCGATTATGTTTCGTGCTCGCCGTACCGAATTCCGATCGCGCGTCTGTCCGCCGCGCAATCAATCATCGG
>VGAB01000011.1 GCA_016870935.1 Actinomycetota bacterium
ATCGCGGCTCGGCACGTCACTTGAAGCAAGGCCATGCAGAGGGCATGAACGGTTCGTTCGCTTTCGGGCAACCCTCGGGTAGGCCGCATAGATGGATGGTCGTCGGTTTTTGCGGGAAACTGCAGGAGCTACAAAATCCCGCTTACAGACCGACTCACTGTTTTCATCTCTATCGACTCAACGAGCCCGTCTTCAGAAAAATATCTCGGCGTGGCTTGTCGCCGAGCGAAAAAAATCGCCAAGCCACCGCGCAACCCAGCAGACCGACCGTCTCGAGAAGCCAATTCAACGCTCCTCTTTCGATCGAGGGCAGCGGGTTTTTGCTCAGTTCGACGCCGGTTAACGGCCACCAAAATGTGTCGGCATTGGCGAACGCGCCGTCGAAGATCAAGTGAATGAACAGGCCGATCGGAATCGCCAACAGTCTCTGACGAATCGGCTTTCGACCCGCCGTCATCAGCATGATCGCGAACAGCACGGCGATGCTCGTGACCACGCTGTGCATCGGCCCGATCGAACCGCGCAACCCGTCGAGCGCGTCGGGCGCCAGCGCAGCGACGGCCACCAGGCGATAGTCGAATTTCGGGTCGCGAAACACGAACCACACCGACCAGATTGCGGTAGCGACGAACCAAAAAAACATCGGCTCTAAACGACCAGATAACAATCACAATTCGGGCACTCGGCGAATTCGTCGGCTCCGAGTTTTTTCAGCGCGCCAAGTTCCACGACCGAAAGATCCAGGTGGCACGACTGGCACTTCGTGCCGTTCAACCGTGCCACTGCCGGAGTGGTGCGCTTGGCGCGCTTGGCCTCGTAGAGTCGCACAAGTTTTGTGTCGATTTTCGCCACGATTCCTGCCCGATTCGTCTCGATGTTTTGCTTTTCGACCTGACAAAGATTGGCGACCGCCTCGAAGGCTTTGGTGGCCTCGCCTACCGACGACTTGTGTCGCTCGATCTCGAGGCGCAGCACGGTGATTTGACCGTCGAGATTCTCGATCGTTTCGAGCAGAGCCAACTCGCGGTCGTCGTTCTGACTGCGCTCGCTTTGGGCCATCTCGATCTCGTGTTGCAACGCCTCGGCTTCGCGGGGCGCGATCACCGTCTTTAATTGTTGTGAATATTTGGCGATCATCGCGTCGTGCTTCTTGTTCAGTGCTTCAATCGCGCCTACTTCGGCTTTGGCCGTCTCGGCTTGTTGCTGCAAATCCGACATCTGCTTTTGTAGTGCGAGCACCTTCGTCTTGGCTTCGACGAGCAGATCGCGCTCGACCAAGTGCGCCAGGCGGTGCGCCAATTGCGACAACTGGGTGTCGCAATTTTGCACCTCGAGCAAAACCCCGAGCCCGGTCACCGCCGTCACCCGGTCGTCGTCTGCACGTAACTCGGCAGGGGCTTCGCGCACTCGAAAAAGTAAAGTCCGTTTTCGGTCGTCGGCACCGGCGAGAACGGATTCAGATCCGTCGGGGCGATGGTCGTTCCGGGCGTCAGCACGCTGACCACCACAGTATTCGGGGTGGTCGACTCGACGGGCATCGTCGTGGTGGTCGACTTCGGGTTTGACGCGACGGTCGACTTCGGCGGGGGCAAAGTGCCCGCAACGACCTTGGCCGGGCACTCAATGCCTGGCAAATACAACCGCAACGGTTCGCGCACGGGTGGCGGCGGCGCGGCGAAGTCGACGATCTCAAGGCCGCGATGCACCTCGTCCATATACGACTTCCAGATCATCGCCGGGAACATCGCGCCCTGCACGCCGCCACGATTGCCGATCACGCTCGCGAACTCGGGCACATTGCTTTTGGTCATCTTCGTGTAGCCCTTCGGGTCGCCGACCCATACGGTCGTCACGTATTGCGGCGTGAAGCCGACGAACCACGCATTGGTGTTGTTGTCCTGGGTTCCCGTCTTTCCGGCGGCAGGTCGATCGTCTTCGAGCGGCGTGCGCCGCGCGGTGCCGCTCTTGATCACGCCGCGCATCACATCGACAGCGTTGTTGGCGACTTCACCCGGCAGCGTCTGCTCGAGATTTGGTTTTTGATATTGGTACAGCACCGTGCCGCGCGCGTCCTCGATCCTTTCGATCATGTACGGCTCGACATGCACGCCCGAGTTGGCGAGCGTTTGCGCGCCAGACGCCATATCCATCGGGCTCAATTCGTTGGCACCCGTCGCCAAACTCGCATAGGGCTGAATCGTGAAGGTTTCTTTGCTCAACCACTGCGACGACGACATCCGATACATCGTCTCGACGACCCGCTCAAGACCGACGATCTGCGACAACTTGGCGTACGCGCAGTTGATCGACAACCATGTCATCAAACGCAACGACGCGGTCGACTGGCTCACCCCCTTGGTTATTTCGAACGGTTCGTCGAGATTTCCGGGGTTGGCCAAGGTGCACGGCAGCGTGCCGTCGATCAAATCGTCGGGTTGCACACCCGCCTGCAACGCAGCGGCGAGGATGAAAAACTTCACGCTCGATCCGGTCTGTCGCCGACGCAACGCCAGATTCACCTCGCTCTGGCCCGCCACGAAACCCCGGCCTCCGACCATCGCCCGCACCGCGCCCGTTTTCGAGTCGAGCGACACGACGGCCGCAGTAATGCCCGCTTTGTTCGCCGGCAACTCATCGCGCACGGCCTGCTCGGCGGCGGTTTGGGCCTTCGAGTCGAGCGTCGTGAAAACTTTTACTCCCCCGCGAAAGAGGGTGTTGTACCGCTGCTGATAGGTGGTGCCCAAAATGTCGGAGCCGTTCAACAAATAATCTTTGACCTCCTCGGTGAAATAGGTTCGCGTCACGTCACGCTGCGATTTTTTGTTGATCACCTCGGGTATCGACGGCTCGTCGCCGATTGAGTCGCGTTCAGTCTGGGTGATCAAACCCGTTTCGACGAGTCTGTCCAGAACTTGCAGATATCGGTTGCGCGAACTGTCGGGATACTGAATCGGGTCGTAACTCGAGGGAGCCTGGATCAAGCCGGCCAAGAACGCGCCGTCGAGCATCGTCAAGTCGCGCACGTCCTTGCCGAAATACACCTCGGCGGCGGCCTGCAAACCGTAGGCGTTGTTGCCCAGGTAAATCGTGTTCAGGTAGCGCTCAAGGATGAGTTTTTTCGGCACCTCTTTCTCGAGCATCGTCGCATATCGGGCCTGCAGAACTTTGTAGCGTCCGTCGCGCTCGAGCCCGGCCAAGAATTCGTTTTTCACGACCTGCATCGTGATCGTGCTGGCGCCCTGCTTCGACCCGCCCCGCGAGTTCGACAAAATCGCCCTGGTGAACGCACGCAGGTTGACCCCTTTGTGGCGTTCGAACTCGCTGTCTTCAAGCGCCAAAATCGCCGCGACCACCTCGGTCGGCACGTTGTCGATGTTCATCAACTGACTGTTCTCAAGTTGATACGAGCCGATTTGATTGCCCGCGAAGTCGTAAACCGAACTTCGTTGGGCCAAACCCGAAAAACCGGTCAGGCTGGGCGGCACCTGGTTGTGCGCGTTCAAAACACCCCAGACTCGGGGGGCCATCGCAGTGATCGTCGCGGCGACGAAGATCGAGCCGGCCAGCACGACCACCCCGATTCGAGCCAGCGTCTCGCGCCGAGCGAGCAGTTTTGCAACGAAATCGCGAAAAAATTTGCTCACGCCATTCTCAGTTTACAAGACACGTAACTCGCTTGGTCGTCGCAACGTATTCGCAATGTATTCGCATCGCGTCGAATCGCTTGATCGTCGCCTAGTAGCACTTGACACATGGCAACTAATCTTGAAAGGTGACTTCAAACTCGACACCCGCGCGCCGTTTCAAATTCGGCGTTCAAGCCAGCAAAGCAGCCACCCAAAAAGAATGGACCGAACTGGCGCGCACCGCCGAAAGCAACGGGTTCGACACGCTGACGATGCCCGATCATTTCACCGATCAACTCGCGCCCGTGCCCGCACTGATGGCCGCGGCGAGCGCGACAAAAAACTTGCGCATCGGCGCGCTGGTCTGGGACAACGACTACAAACATCCGGTCGTTTTGGCCAAAGAACTCGCCACACTCGACCTGCTTTCTGATGGACGGCTCGAAATCGGCATCGGCGCGGGCTGGATGGCCACCGACTATGTTCAATCGGGCATCCAATACGACAGACCTGGCGTGCGCATCGACAGATTTCTCGAAGGGTTAGAGATCATCAAGCGTGCGATGCTCGGCGAGAAATTTTCGTTTTCTGGCCAGCACTACACGATCACCGATTATGTCGCCACCCCGCTTCCCGTGCAGCGACCGTGTCCGCCAATTCTCATCGGCGGTGGCGGCAAGCGGGTGCTCAAACTCGCGGCTGATCTCGCCGACATCGTCGGCATCAACCCGTCGCTGAAAGACGGCGTGGTCAACGCCGAGACGATCTCGGAGATGAGCGCCGAGGCGGTCACCGAAAAAGTCGATCTTGTCAAAAAAACCGCCGCCCTGCGCATGTCGCAGGTCGAACTGAATATTCGCACGTTTCTGGTCAGCATTTGCGACAGCGCCAAAGAGGCCATCGAGGGCACGGCGAACATGTTCAAGGTCGCACCCGAACTGGTCGCGAATTCGCCGTTCGCGCTGATGGGTCCGCCGGCAAAAATCGCCGAAGATCTGCTGGCCCGTCGCGACCGTTGGGGCTTTTCTTACATCATCGTCGGTGGCGAAGACGTTGAAAATTTCGCCCCTGTGATAAAAATTCTCGCCGGAAAATAAACGACGCCGAATCAGGCGCCGGGCACCACCGCACGCTTCACGGGTCGGTCCCAACCTGGTTGACCTGTCGGTCGCGGGCTCGGCCACAAACCGGGGCCCATCTCCATGATGCCGTGATGGGTGTTGTACTCGCCGAGCAGGTTCAAGAACGGCACGGCGTCGAAAGCCTCGGGCCCGCGCACCCCGGTGCCCTTCCAACTTCCGTTCGACAACAACTCGAGCGCCACCACCGGGCACATCGCGGTTTGCCACAGCACCGCCTGGGCGCCCCAATCACGCATCGTCGTCTCGTTGTCGGCGACATGATACAGATACACCTCTCGCGGTTTGCCGTCATACATGCCCTTGACCCAGGTGCCCGCACAGGTGCGGCCGTGCATCAAGTGGCCCAACTTCGCCGGATTCGGCAACACCGCGGCGAGCACGTCGCGCGGCGAAACCATCACGTCTCCCACCCGAATTTTGTCGGTGCTGTCGAGACCGAGGTAGGCGAAGGTCTTCAGCCAGTCGATGAACTCGGCACCCAGCGAATATTTGAAGGTCACACGATTGCAGTCGATCTCGCGCGGAATCATGATCACCTCTTCGTGCTCGACATTCACGCACTCGAAGGCGCCGATGCCCGCCGGAAAGTGAAAGATCTCGGGCTCGCTGAAGCAGTCGGTCGTGAACAAGCCCCGGTCTTTTTGCCAAACGATCGGCGGGTTCAAAGTTTCCTCGATCGTCGTCCAGATCGAGAATGTCGGCGCGAAATCGAGGCCGTCGATCGACAGATTCGAGCCGTCGCGCACGCCGATCTCGTCGATCGTGTCGAACAGGTGGTCAGACGCGTAACGCGCGAAGACGTTGCTCAAACCCGGCTCGACACCCATGCCGACGAGCGCGAGCAGACCTTTTTCTTTCCAACGTTCGTCGGCCGAAATCTGCTCTTTACCGAGGGGCACACCGACCTCTTCATAGGGATTGCTCGGGTGCGGCTTGCTCAGGTTCATCGCCATGTCCAGGTATGTGCAGCCCGACTCGAAGGCTGCCTCGAAGATCGGCTCGTTGAGCCGCGGGTCGCAGGCATTCACGATCACGTCGGCCTTGACCTTCTGGGCGAGCGCGACGATGTCGGCCTTGTTGCGGGCGTCGACTCGGGCCGACGAAAAACGGCCGGGCTGCTCGAGCTTGGCGATGATCTCGTCGCCGCGACCAGAATTGATGTCGGCCAATACGAACGAGTCGAAAAAATTGCGCGTCTCGGCGATCGAGGCCATACCGCCACCCACCCCACCAGCGCCAACGATGAGAATATTCGCCACAAAAACCTGAAACTTTTCTTGTCGCCGCTCGGGTGCAACGACCCTCTAATCCTACCCGCCCGAATTCAGGGTTATTTTGCCTGTAATTCTTGGCGCAAAAAGTTGAGGGCGCTGATCACCGACAATTGTCGCATTTGTTCGCGACCTATCGGCAGGTGATATGTCACGGCCTTCGTCGAACCGTCGGGCAACGCAACCCCGACACAAAGCGTGCCGACTTTCACCGAATCTTGTTCGTCGGGCCCTGCGACTCCCGTCAACGCCAGACCAATGTCGCTTTGCAGAACTTTTCGCGCGCCAACCGCCATCTCTTTGGCCGCCTGCTCGCTGACGACCGGAACGCTGGTCACTCCCAGCAGATCGAATTTCACCTCGCTGGCGTAACTGACCACGCCACCCCGAAACACGTCGCTGGCTCCGGGCACGGCCGTGAGTCGACCCGCGACGAGACCGCCCGTCACCGACTCGGCGACACCGAGAGTCAGATTCATCTTTCGAAGCGCATCGAGAACGACGGACTCCATGTTTTGCTGGTCGACGCCAAAAATTATGTCGCCGACTTTTTCGCGAACTTTGGCCTCCCAGACGGCGAGCAGTTTCTCGGCCTCGGCGACCGTGTGCGCCTTGGCCGTCAGGCGAACCTTGATGCCCTCCCATCCGCTGGCCAAAAACGCCAGCGTCGGATTGCCGACCTTCTCTAGTTCGTCGATCACCCCGACCAAACGCTCGTTCAATCCGCTTTCACTGTCGCCCCATGTTCGCAACACACGGCTCTTGATTATCGAAGCCTCGCCGCTGCGCGCCAGAAGATCGGGCAAGATCGCCCGCTCGAACATCTCGAACATCTCGAACGGCACACCTGGCACCGCGTACATCACCTTTTCGCCGACTTTACAAATCAAACCCGGCGCCGTGCCTCTTCGCTGCTCGATGATCGTGGCCCCGCGCGGCACCATCGCCTGTCGCAAATTGTTCTGCGGCATTCGACGACCTCGCGCCGTGAACATCTGCTCGATCACCAGCGCCACCTCGTCGTTCAATTCGAGTTCGACGCCCATTATTTCGGCGATCGCCTCGCGGGTGATGTCGTCGTGCGTCGGCCCGAGACCACCGCAGATGATCACCGCATCGGCTTCGGCCAATGTCGCGCGTAGTGTCGCCACGATGCGCGCCAAGTTGTCGCCGACTTTGGCCTGATAGAGCGAGTCGATCCCGGCGGCGGCGAGTTGCTCGCCCAACCAAGAAGAATTCGTGTCGACGATTTGCCCCAACAACAGTTCGGTGCCGACCGCGACGACGCTGCAGCGCATTACTCGGCCCGCCGCGCGGCGACGATAGGCCGAAGCGCGCGAACGGCGTATTGCAAACCGCTGATGATCGTCAACGCGACCGCCAACCACAGCGTGATGATCCACGAGTAGGTCATATCGACCGCGCTGAACGGCGCGAGGGCGAAACCGATCGAACACTGCTGGCTCAACGTCTTGATTTTCGCCAACCGACTCGCCGGCACCGTGATGCCTCTCGCCCCGACCACGACCCGATAAACGCTGACAATCACCTCGCGAACGGCGATTATCACCACGGGCCAGATCGCGAACATCTCGCGACTGACCAGCGTGAACATCGCGCCCAACACCAGAACTTTGTCGGCCAGCGGATCGAGAAAGGTGCCGAATTTTGTCGAACCCTGCAGTCGCGCCAGGTAGCCGTCGAGCACATCGCTCACGCAAAGCCCGAACCACAACCATGCCGCCAACCACGCCCCCGCGTTGTCGTCGGGAATCACCGTGAACAAAATCGGCGAGACCAAGATTCGCGACACGGTGACGGCGTTGGCCCAGGTCGCCATCGAATTCTTGTCAACTGGCATCATTGGCCATTTCGCTCGCGGGTCGCCTCGCGCCCACCGCCACCAAATCGGGGCCGAATGCGTCGGCGATTTCGACATCGACAAAACTTCCCACCGTCAGAGTTTCGTTGACGCTGATCACGCCGTCAATTTCGGGCGCTTCACGATGACTTCTGGCCACTCCGGGCTCGTCCACCAAGACGTTGAGTTTGAGCCCGATCAACTCGTCGCGTCGGCGCGCGGTGATCGCGTCTTGCATTTCACGCAACTCGGCCAGTCTCTCGTTCATCAGTGACTCCGGCACCCTGTTCGGCAGGGTCAAAGCGTGCGTTCCATCCTCGGGGCTGAAAGCGAAAAATCCGCACCAATCCAGTTGCGCCTGTTCGACGAAGTTCAACAACTGATCGTGGTCGCCTTCTGTTTCGCCGGGATACCCGACGATGAAGTTGCTGCGCATCGCCGCGGTCGGCTCACGCCTGCGAATGTCCTCGATGCGCCGAAGAAATCTCTCGCCGTCGCCCCACCTGCGCATTCGTCGCAGATGTTGTTTCGAGACATGTTGCAAAGAAAGATCAAAATACGGCACGCCCGATTCGCAGATCGCGTCGATCAGTTCGTCGCTGAGGTCGCTCGGGTAGAGGTACAACAACCGGGTTCGGGCGACACGTCGAGCCACCTCGTTGACCAAACCGACGATCGAGCCACTACCCAACTCTTCGGGTCTGTCTTTGCCGTAACTGGCCAGGTCTTGGGCCACCAGCACGATTTCTTTGGCGCCGAGTTGCTCGACCTCGGCGAGGATCGCGTCAAAATCTCTGCTGCGTTGCGGACCGCGAAAACTCGGTATCGCGCAAAAGCCGCAATTTCGATCGCAACCCTCCGCGATCTTGACATATGCCCAAGGCGATCGCGACTTGGGCCGCGGCAAATTGAGCAGGTCGAACTTCGGCACCGATTCGCCCGAAACTTGCAACGGCTTTTTGCCCAACGCGATCGGCACGCCGAACCCCGCGATCTGGTCGGCCTCGGGCAACGAACTCGCGAGTTCGGCACCGTAACGTTCGGCCATGCACCCCGTCACCACGACCCGTGCACCGCCCTTCTTTTGACCCGAAAGACTGAGCACGGTTTCTATCGACTCGCGCCTCGCCTCTTCGATGAACGCGCACGTGTTCACCACCACGAGGTCGGCCTGCGAAACATCCTCGGTTTGGGTCAAGCCATCGGCGACCAATGAACCGATTATCTTGTCCGAGTCGACATCATTCTTCGGGCACCCCAGCGATTCGATGTAAAAGCGCCGTGCCACGACCCTGAATTCTACCTTTTGGGTTTCTGTCAATCGCCGACAGCGCGAAAGTTCAGCTTGCTTTTTGGATGTTCTCGAGTTCTTCCACCGTCATCAGCACTTCGCGCGGGCGCGAACCCTCGCTCGGTGCGACCACACCGCGTTGCTCGAGAAGATCCATCAGCCGGCCCGCTCGAGCGAAACCCACCTTGAGTTTGCGTTGCAACATCGAGGTGCTGCCCTGTCCCGTTCGCACCACGAGGTCCATCGCCTGCAACATCAACTCGTCGTCGTCTTCGTCGCCGCTGCTGCCGCCGAAAATCTGTCCGGCGCCCGATTTGTTGCCATCGCCCTCGACGCCCGAGACATAGACGACCTCTGGTGCCTGTCGTCGCCAGTGACCGACGACTTTTCGCACCTCGTTCTCGCTGACCCACGCCGACTGCAGGCGTTGCGCGACAGAAGTGTTGCCGGGCAACAACAACATGTCGCCCATGCCGACCAACTTTTCGGCCCCTGGCTGATCGAGAATCACCCGACTGTCGGTCAGGCTCGAAACGGCGAAAGCCATGCGCGCCGGGATATTGGCCTTGATCACGCCAGTGATCACGTTCACGCTCGGACGCTGAGTCGCCACTACAAGGTGAATGCCGACGGCGCGCGCTTTTTGCGCGATGCGGGTTATGCAGTCTTCGACATCGCGGGCGGCGACCATCATCAAGTCGTTCAATTCGTCGACGACGATCAAGATGAACGGAATTCTGGCGAACTGTTTGTCGCCTCCGTTGCCGTCTGCATCTGTCAACTCACCGCGGTCATAAGCCGCGTTGTAACCGGCTACGTCTCTGAAGCCGGCCTCGACCAACAAGTCGTAACGACGCTCCATTTCTTTCACCGCCCAGCCCAAGGCATTCGCCGCTTTTTTCGGGTTGGTAACTGGAGCCGTCAACAGGTGAGGCAGTCGGGTGTATTGCGCCATCTCGACCTGCTTCGGGTCGACGAGAATCAATTTCACCTGTTCGGGCGTCGCGCGCATCAACACCGAGGTGATGATGCAGTTGATCACGCTCGACTTGCCGGCGCCCGTCGCACCAGCGATCAAAAGATGCGGCGTCGTCGAAATGTTCAGGAACACCGGCCGACCCGAGATGTCTTTGCCGACCGCGACGTCTAACGGATGGCTCGCGCTTCGCGCCTCTTGCGACACCAACAAGTCGCCGATCGAAACGAGTTCGCGCTGCTCGTTGGGCACCTCGATACCGATCGCCGAACGACCGGGGATCGGCGCCAAGATTCGAACATCGGTGGCCGCCATGGTGTAGGCGATGTCGCGCGAGAGCGTGGTTACCTTTGCGACCTTTACGCCGTCGCCGAGCGCGAGCTCATAACGCGTCACGGTTGGGCCGCGGGTATAGCCCACGAGTTCGGTGTCTACGCCGTGCGACGCCAGTGCCGCCACGAGTTGATCGCCGCGCTCGCGTATCGCCTCTTCGTTCGCCCGCCGGTTGCTGGTCAAAGACAAGAACTCGATATCGGGCAACGACCATTCGCTTGGTTGACCCGATGGCCCGAGCGGAATTTCTTGCGGCTCGCCCTTCACCGGCGCAAGTTTCGCCCCCGATTTTGCGCCCGGCTGGGCGGTCGGCTGTTTGCGTTCACGGCGTTTACGTTCGCGCTTTGGTTCGCCCTGATCGTCGATTTGGTCTTCGTCGAGGGCGAAGTCGTACATTTCGGGGCCGGGGTCCGCCCCGTCGCGATCATCGTTGAAATCTCGGTGCCGGGCGAAGCCGTCGTCGGGCGAGTCGAACACCTCGCTTTCGTCGAGGGCCGCCGAGAGATTGTTCGACGTCGAAGAGAGCTTGACCCGCAGCCGCCCAATCATCTTCTTTATCGTCGCGAACAATTCGGGCGCCGACTTGCCCGAGACCAACATCACCGAACCGATGAACAGCGCCGACAACAAAACCGTTGCGCCGATGCTCGAGAGCGAACTTTGACTCGGCTCGCCTACCGCCCAACCAAACCAACCCCCGGTTTTATTCGTGGCGTCGCTGAAAAAAACATGAATCAAACCCAGCACCACGCCGGTCAGGGCCGTCCAGCCGATAGATGTGCGAACGCGATTTTGCCAGGCTTTTCGTCGAACTAGGGCGACGCCAAGACCGATGCACAAAACCGGAAGAAAAAATCGCCCGACGCCGATCGTCGCCGAAGCGAGAGAATCGAGCCCGCGCCCGAGAGGCCCGGCAAGTTTCAGATAAACAGAAAGCACCAACAGCGCGCCGACGGCGATCAGACCCAACCCGCTGAATTCGTGCGCCCGACCCTCGAAAAGCCCGCCGAAAATCGGCCCATGCGAAGAGACCACCCGATAGCGGTTCGGCTCGTCGTCGAACTCGTGCTCGCGCAGAGCCCTGATGTTCGAGCCCTCACGCGAGGGTCGACGCTCGGCTTGCGACCCGCGACCAGACGAGACAGTTTTGGGGCGACGACCTCTAGATTTCGGCACTTTTGCCATTGATTAACAGTACCAACGGGGTCTGTTTACAAGTGGGATTGCCCCTTATGGCGACTAGTGCTTCTTGTGTCGTTTGCCGAGTTTGGCGCCTTTGTTTTTTCTTTTCGCGCGGTCGTGCCGTTTCTGTGGCACGACGAACTCGGCCGAGATTCGTCCGGCGAAGTCGATGCCCGAATCGGTGATCTCGATTACGTCGCCGTCTTCGCACAACAAAACTTTGCGCGGTGAGACGCCCATGATTTTCGCCAACTCGGCGTTGGCCACCATATGTCGATACTCGCCGTGAATCGGCACGAACCATTGCGGCTCGGTGACGTTCAAATATGTTTTTATGTCCTCTGCCTGGGCGTGCCCCGTGGCGTGCACATCGGCGATGCCCGAGTGCACGACGTTCGCGCCACGGCGCAACAACGCGTCGATCACCTTGTTCACGTTCTGCTCGTTTCCGGGGATGGCGTGACTAGAAAAAATAACCACATCGTTCTCGCCGACTTTCACATATCGACTGTCTCCCTTTGCCAACATTGTCAGGGCCGACATCGCCTCGCCCTGCGAACCGGTCGAGATGATGCAGATCTCGTCGTCCTCGTATTTGCCCAACGAATCGGCACCGACGAGGCTCTTCTCGGGAATCGTCAAAACCTTCAGTTCGCGGGCCAGACGAATGTTGTTGATCATCGACCGCCCGAGCGGCACGACGACGCGCCCCGAGTCGATCGCGGCGTCGGCGATCTGCTGCACCCGATGAATGTGGCTGGCGAAACTCGCCGTGATTATTCGTCGGCCCCGGTGCTCGTTGAAAATCGAGCGCAACACCGACCCGACATCGGATTCGCTCGGCGCGTGACCCCGCTCGCCCGCGTTCGTCGAGTCGAGCATCAACAATCGGATGCCCTCGTTGCACGAAAGCGAACCGAGACGGGCCAGGTCGGTTCGCCGATGATCCACCGGCGTCAAATCGATCTTGAAGTCGCCCGAGTGCACGACCACGCCCTGGCTAGTGTGCAGGGCGATCGCGTGCGCGTGCGGCACCGAGTGCGTGACCGGAATGAACTCGACCTCGAACGGCCCGATCTTGATGCGGTCGTTGTCGCTGACCTCGACGAACCTCGTCTTGTCGGTAAGTCGCGCCTCGGCGATTCGGTTTCGCGCGAGCCCGAGGGTCAACGCCGAACCATAAAGCGGAAACGAGGCGTCTTGCAGCAAATATTGCAACGCCCCGACATGGTCTTCGTGCCCGTGCGTCGCCACGCAACCCACGATGCGATCCTTGCGCTCGATCAGCCATTCAAAATCGGGGATGATCACGTCGACATCGTCGCCGTGCTCGGCCTTCGGAAACATCAACCCGCAATCGATCAGCAAGATTTTCTTTTCTTGCTCGACCGCCATGCAGTTGCGCCCGATTTCGCCGAGGCCACCCAAAAACGCGATTCGAACGGGTTTAGACATCAGGGTCGCAAAAAAGTTCGGTGATCTGTCGCGAGTCGCCGCAGTGTCGCACTACTTCGCGGCCGCTCGAGCGGCCTCGAGGTTGCCGAAGACTTTCGCCGCGCGTTCGGCCAATCCGCTCGGCGGCGGACCCATCGGCAGTCGGGCGTCGCCGACGTCGAGACCAAGGTGGTTCATCATCACTTTGCTCGGCAACGGATTCGGGTTGTCGTCGCCCGTTTCATAGGCGAAACTTTCGAGCAGTCGGGCGTTCACCGCGCGCGCACCAGCGACATCGCCGGCATTCCATTTTTTGAACATCTCCTGGTGGTCTTTGCCCGTCCAATGCGTCGCCACACCGATCACGCCCGTCGCGCCGATCGCCATCAGCGGCAGGGTCAACCCGTCGTCACCGCTGAGCAGTTCGAAACTCTTCGGCGTCTGGGTCATCAACATCGCCGTCTCGGCTGGGTTGCCGCTCGCATCTTTCAATGCGGCGACATTCTTCACCTCGTTGGCCAACTTGGCCAACGAACTGGTCGCGATTTTTCGACCCGTGCGCACGGGTATGTCGTAGACGACCACGGGCAGCGTCGTGGCGGCGCAAACCGCTTTCATGTGCGCCAAAATTCCCGACTGTGATGGCCTGTTGTAATAGGGGCCCACCGCCAAAATTCCGGCGATGCCGAGTTTCGACGCCTCGGCCGTGAGATGAACCGAGTGTTTCGTATCGTTGGTCACCGTTCCGGCGATGACCGGAATCGTCACGGCCTCGACCGTGGCGGCAAAAAGCGCGAGTTTTTCGTCGTCGGTCAGAGTCGAGGCCTCGCCCGTGGTGCCACCCACGACGAGCCCGTCGTTGCCGTTGTCTTGCAACCAGCGCGCCAAACGGCGCACGCCGTCGAGGTTCAGTTCGCCGTTCTTGTCGAACGGCGTGACCATCGCCGTGAGAACCTGACCAAACCTAGGCATGCCTAGATGTTAGTCATCAGTGCTTGACGTCGACCTCTTTGCCGATTTCGAACTTGAGATATTCGTCGCCGGTGTTCTCCCAATCTTCGAACTGAATCACGCCCATCTCTTCGAAACGGTGACGCAACCAGCTGTCGTTGCGATCGAGCAGACCGAGTTTCTTGCAGTTCGGCACGATCTTGGCGAACAACATCTGCTGAAAGATTTTTCGCGTCGGATCGTTCACCAACAACGGAATCACGGTTTTCGGATCGACACCCATGTATTGCCAAACTTCTTGCTGCAAGAATCGATCTCGCATGCGAATGCTCGCTTCATAGGCGAACTCCTGGCGATCCATGATTTCTTTGTCGCTCATGCCGTCGTAGACCTCTTTCAAACTGAGCACGCCGAACGCCACGTGACGGGCCTCGTCGCTCATCACATAGCGCAGCAGTTGCTTCAACAACGGTTCGCCCGTCAGTTGGTGCAAATAACCGAAAGCGGCGAGGGCCAGACCTTCGACCATGATCTGCATGCCCAGGTAGGTGAAGTCCCAGCGCGAGTCTTTGATGATGTCGTCGAGCAACAGACCCAAGTGGGCGTTGATCGGGTAACCGCCCCCGAGTTTTTCGTCGAGATATCGGGCGAAAACCTCGACATGTCGCGCCTCGTCGACCACCTGGGTACTGGCGTACAGCTTCGCGTCGTACCACGGCACCGTTTCGACGATCTTGCTGGTGCAGATCAAAGCGCCTTGTTCACCGTGCAAAAACTGCGAGAGGCTCCACTTGCGACTTTGAATGCCGAATTCGAGCCACTCTTTGTCCGACCAGGTCGCAAGTTTCGTGTCGGCATACCAATTCGGGTCGACGCCGTTGCCGATCGCCGCCTGATCGGCCGCCACGGTCTTTTCGATGTCGACCTCGGTCTCCCAAGGCAGATCGTTGGTGCCGTTCCATTGGCTCGTCTTGGCCTTCTCGTAAAGTTTGCGCAACGGCGGTCGGGCCAGCGAGTAGTCCCATGTGAAGACCGAGTCGGCGTTGTTGTCGACGACATGTTCGATCTCGTTCGCCGGCGTCAACGGGATGCTGAGAATCGCCTCGATGTTGTTGATCGCATCGCGCCCGATGATGTCTTGGTTTTGTTTTTCTGTGATTGTCATTGTTTGCTCCGTTTTTCTCTTGTTGGTTTCAATTTCTACTATCTGGTCGATCCGCTCAGCACGACATGGGCGCGCAAAAATTTTCGCACGCTGGTTTCGTCGGTGAAATCAAAATGCTCCGACGGCGTCAAGAAATACGAGATCACCATTCGAGCCAGCACCTCGACCAACGCGTCGGCTTCGCGTTTTGGCAAGAACTCGCCCACCAGCGGTGCCAGATATGAGGCGGCGACGCGCACGATTCTCGACAGGCCGTCGATGGTGAATTGCATCAAGGTCGTGCCCGGCTCGGTTGCCAACATCATCGCCAGATGCTCGTCGTTGCGCAATTCAGTGGTGGCCGAGACGACGCATTTCACGAGCAGGTCTTCGAGCGACTCGGCGTTCTGTGCGCGATCGAACAACGTCGTGAAGAACTCGTCGAGCGAGCGCACGTGCAACGCCTCGAGCAAAACTTCTTTTCCGCCGGGAAACATTCGATACAGGGTGGCGCGCGAGACTCCGGCCATTGCGCAGACATCGCCCACCGTGAACCGACCGACTCCCCATTTCTCGATCGCCAATTTGGTCGAGTCCAAGATGCGGGTTTCAATGACGCCAAACGCCGAGGTTTTGCCGACCTGCCGTTCTGATTTCACATCGCGAACCGTTGAAACCATGAAAACTCCCCCTGAGACAATAAGACTACTCGTGTCTCACTGTCAAGAAACCCCTCACTTTTCTCGGTTTAGCCCAAGACTCAACTAATCTGTCGTGAGTTCAAGATCTGGTTTCGAGAAGGGAACACAAATGAACATTCAAAAAAAGCGCCTTACCCGCATGGCGATCCTGCTCGGCAGTGTCGCCTCTTTGGGGCTTGCCAGTTGCGGCAATGACGACTCGAGTTCGGCTTGCCCGACGATCGAATCAGGCAAACTGACCATCGCCACCGGCACCCCGGCTTTCGAGCCATGGGTCGTCGGCGACGCCCCCGAGTCAGGTGAGGGTTTTGAAGCCGCCATCGCTTACGCCGTAGCGGGAGAACTCGGCTACACGAACGAAAATGTCGTCTGGGTTCGAACCGGCTTCGACGAGGCGATTCAGCCGGGCGCGAAAAACTTCGACTTCAACTTGCAGCAATACTCGATCACCGAAGAGCGCAAGGCGACCGTAAGTTTCAGCGATCCCTATTATTCGACGAACCAAGCGGTCGTCGGTTTTGCCGACTCGCCGGTTGCGAGCGCCACAAAAGTCTCCGAACTAAAAGAACTTAAGTTTGGCGCCCAGTCAGGCACGACAAGTCTCGATTTCATCAACAATGTGATCAAGCCGACCAGCGAGCCTTTCGTCTACGACGACAATGCCGGAGCCAAGGCGGCGCTTGAGGCCAAACAAATCGACGCGATCGTCGTCGACTTGCCGACAGCGTTCTACATCAGCGCCGTCGAAATCGAGGGCTCGAAAGTTATCGGACAGTTCCCGCTCAGCGACGCGGTGTCCGCCGACAACTTCGGTCTGCTGTTCGACAAGGACAACAAACTCGTAGATTGCGCCAACAAGGCTTTGGCGACGCTCAAAGAGTCGGGCAAGTTGGCTGAGATCGAAAAGACCTGGCTCGCCGACAAAACCAATGCACCGGTGATCAGCCTCGACTAGCCAAACTGGTCAATACGAAAACAAAAACCCGACGTCAAGAATTCGAACAACGACAGCGCCGGCGCAGCAGCATCATCGCTGCGCTGAGCACTGCCGTTGTCGTCGGGTTTTTGTATCTGGCGATTCCGCGGCTGCCCCGCTGGGACCGCGTCAAAGAGAGTTTTTTCTCGGGCGAGCGTCTGAAAGATTCGTTTCCGCGCCTGCTTGACGCGTTCGTGCTCGATATAAAAATTTTCGCCTGGTCGACGCCAGCGATTCTCGCCCTCGCCCTCGTGCTGGCGATCGCCCGCAGTTCGCGCAACCCCGCGCTGTTTCCGATCCGAATCTTCGTCATCGGTTACATCGATGTGATGCGCGGTGTACCCGTCATTTTGTGGATCTACCTGATCGGCTTCGGCGTGCCCGGGGTCGGTCTCGAGCGACCGTTCAACTCCCCCCTGCTGTGGGGTTCGGTCGCGTTGGTGCTTACCTACGGCGCCTATGTCGCCGAGGTTTTTCGCGCCGGCATCGACAGCGTTCACGAATCGCAACGGGCGGCCGCGCGCAGTCTGGGTCTTTCGAATTCTCAGACCATGCGCTTCGTGATCTTGCCTCAGGCGATTCGCCGCGTCGTGCCGCCGCTGATGAACGACCTGGTCAGCCTGCAAAAAGACGTCGCCCTCGTGAGTTTGATCGGGCCGATCGAGATCTTGCGCCAGGCCGGCATCGACAAGGCGAAGTTCGCAAACTTCACGCCATATGTCGCCGCGGCGGTCATTTTTCTGTCGATCACCATCCCGCTCACGCGCACCACCGACTATCTGTTGGCCCGCGAACGGCGTCGAACATCGGCGACGAGGGTCAGATGAAACTCGAGATGCGCAAGGTGGTCAAATCGTTCGGGCCGAGAAGCGTGCTTTCGGGCCTCGACTTCGATGTCGCGGCCGGCGAGGTCGTCTCGTTCATCGGCGCGAGCGGCTCAGGCAAGACCACGCTTCTGCGCTGCGTAAATCTGCTCGAGCCGATCGATGACGGCGCGATATTTCTCGACGGCGACGAGATCTCGCAAATCGGCCGCGACCCGAACCCGATTCGTCGACGCATCGGCATCGTCTTTCAAAGTTTCAACCTCTTCCCGCACATGAGCGTGCGCCAGAACATCACCCTCGCCCTGACCAGGGTGCTCGAAAAGTCGGCCGATGAGGCGACCGAGGTCGCAAAAAATCTGCTCGCGCGCTTCGGGCTCGCCGAAAAACTCGACGCCTACCCCGACCAACTATCGGGCGGGCAGCAACAGCGCGTGGCGATCGTTCGGGCGCTGGCGATGAGTCCCGAGTTGCTGCTGCTCGACGAGATCACGTCGGCGCTCGACCCCGAACTCGTCGGCGAAGTGCTCGACGTGGTGCGCGAACTCAAAGGCAGCGGCATCACGATGCTGATCGCCACGCACGAGATGAATTTCGCCCAGGAGATCAGCGATCGGGTTTGCTTTCTCGACGGCGGACGAATCGCCGAGCAAGGGCCCCCTCGTCAGATTTTCTCGCAACCCCGCGACGAGCGCACCAAGCAGTTCTTGCGTCGGGTTCAGGCGCTGGGCAAAACGTAGTCGGCGAACTTTTCGCGAAGGGTCTTCTTCGAGAATTTGCCGACGCTCGTCTTGGGCACCTCGTCGATGAAAACGACGTCGTCGGGCACCTGCCATTTGGCCAACCGCGGCCGAATGTAATCGAGCACCTCGTCTTTGCTCAGGGTTTCGCCGGGCTTCAGCACGACGCACGCCAGCGGTCGCTCCGACCATTTCGGGTGCGGCACGCCCACCACCGCCGCCTCTTTTATCTTCGGGTGCGACATCAGTTCGTTCTCGATCTCGACCGACGAGATCCACTCGCCGCCCGTTTTGATCAGATCTTTCGTGCGATCCACGAGCCGAATGCGGCCCGATGAATCCATCGTCGCCACATCGCCGGTGCGCAGCCAGCCGTCATCGGTGAAACTCTCCCCTGCGCGAGAATCGTTGTAGTAGGTGGCCGCGATCCATGAACCCGCGCATTGCAGCTCGCCGCTAGTCTCGCCGTCCCACGGCACGGGCGTCGTGGTGCCGGGCAACACGACTCGACAATCGACGCCGAAGTTGATCGTGCCGACCGTCGTGCGCAACTCGGCTTGTTCTTCGATCGATTTCTTCTGATCGGCCAAAGAGAGATTGCATGTCGCGGCGATCGGGCTCGTCTCGGTCATGCCCCAGGCCTGCAAGATCGGCAGACCGACGGTTTCTCGGTACGCCTCGCTCAACGATTTGGGCACCGCGCTGCCGCCGACGGGAATGACCCGCAACGAAGAAGTATCGCGACCCTTTAGTTCGGGCAGAACGCCCATCCAAATCGTCGGCACTCCGGCGGCCACCGTCACTTTTTCGTCGACGATCAGGTTGGCGATCGCCTTGCCCGACAAATCGGGGCCGGGCAAAACCAAACTCGCGCCGCACGCCACGGCCGCGTGCGCCAACCCCCACGCGTTGGCGTGGAACATCGGCACGACAGGCAAGATCACGTCGCTTTCGCGCGCGCCGAGCGAGTCGACGGTCATCGCCCCCATCGTGTGCAGGTAGGTGGAGCGGTGGCTGTAAATCACACCTTTCGGGTTGCCCGTGGTGCCGCTGGTGTAGCACATGCTCGCGGCCAAATTTTCGTCGGTGATTTTGAATTCGACGCCCGTCACGCCTTTGATCAGGTCCTCGTAGTTGTGCATCTGCATGCCGGGCACGGCATCTGCCACATCGCCCTTGCCGTCGTCCATGATCACGAGATGCTTGACCGTCTTGAAAGTCGGCAACAGCGGCGAGATCAGGGCGAACAACGAGCGGTCGATGAAAATAATCTCGTCCTCGGCGTGATTGACGATGTAGGTGAGTTGCTCCGGAAACAACCTGATGTTCAAGGTGTGCACTACCCGACCGGTGCATGGCGCGGCGAAATAAAGTTCGAGATGACGCGCGGTGTTCCAGGCGAATGTCGCTACGCGACCATCACGAGAGATCTTCAACTTGTCGAGGGCGCCGCCCAGTTGACGCGTGCGCGCGGCCCACTCGCCGTAATTCGTTCGAATCTTGCCGACGGCCGTGGCCGTGGTGATCGTCTTGTCGGGGTGATATTTTTCGGCCCGCTCAAACAGATGAACCATCGTCAGCGGCGTGTTTTGCATCAACCCTTGCATTGATCCCCCAAAACTTCTCGGCAACTTCCAGTTACTACCTGCTCACGGTAGCAAGTCGGCTACCGTGCTACGAATGCGCAAAGCAGTATTGACGTTGACAACCCTGTTGTTCGTCGTCGGCACGATCGGCAGCAACATCGGGCCCGCGCTGGTCGACGAGCGACCTCGGCTCGTGCTGCTGTTGAGTTCGCGCAACCGCAATTTGTTCGGCTCGGTGCCCTACATCGACTGGTTGAGTTATTCGGTCATCGGCTTTTCGCGCATCTTGCTGGCCGGCGTGGCCCTGTTTCTCGTGGGTCGCTGGTACGGCAACAAGGCCCTCGGCTGGGTCGAGGGAAACATGGGTGAACTTCCGGCGATTTACAAGTGGACTGAGCGCGCCGTCGACAAGGCCGGGTCGGTGATGGTCGTGCTCATGCCCGGCAGCAACATCGTCTGCCTTTTGCTGGGTCATCGACAAATGGCACCGCGCAAATTCGTGCCGCTGCTGATGACGGGCATCGCGATCAAACTGTTCGTGCTGTGGCGCGGAGGCAAACTATTCGAAGACCAGATTCGCGACTTTTTGAGCTACATCGAGCGCTACCAATGGTGGGTTGTCGGCGCTTTATTTATAGCATCAACCTTGCAGTCGGCCCGCAAGGGTCGACCGAAAACCAACTAGACAGGAAGCATCATGGCGTCGAAGAAAAAGACCAAAAAGAAGAGCGCAAAGAAAAGCACGAAGTCAACGAAGCGAAGCAAAAAGAAGTCGGCGAAGAAGCCGGCCAGGAAATCAGGCGCGACGGTGACCTTGGGCGGCAATCCCGTGGCGGTGAGCGGCAAGTTGCCCGCGGTCGGCAAGTCTCTGCCCAAGTTTTCGTTGACGACGAGCACTTTGCAAGAGGTCGGCAACAAAGATTTGGCGGGCAAGCGAGTTATCTTCAACATCTTCCCGAGCATCGACACGCCGACATGCGCGACCAGCACGCGTCGGTTCAACGAGATCGCGGCGACATTGCAGAACACAGATGTCTACTGCGTGTCGGCCGACCTTCCATTCGCGCAGGGTCGATTCTGCGGTTCGGAAGGTTTGAGCAACGTCAAGACTGCGTCGTCCTTTAGGTCGGGTTTCGGTGCTGCCTTCGGCGTCAATTTGGCCAGCGGCGTGCTCAAAGGTGTTTTGGCGCGAGCAATCGTCGTCGCCGACGAAAACGGCAAGGTGTTGCACACCGAGTTGGTTGGCGAGATCGCCAACGAACCGAATTACGACGCCGCGATCAACTCGCTGCGCTGATTCAGATTCCCAAAAATTTGTCGAGCCCGAGGGTGAAACCCTTGTGCTCGGCAATTTTTTTGCATGCCAAGACGACGCCCGGCATGAAACTCGCCCGGTCGATCGTGTCGTGACGAATCGTCAAGGTCTGACCCTGGGTGCCCAGCACGACTTCTTGGTTGGCTACGACCCCGCGCATTCGAATCGCATGAATCGGAATCTCGCCCGGGCCTTTCGCGCCCCGCGCACCGGCAATCGCCTCGTGCTTGGTCGGATCTTGAGCCCGTGTTTTGCTCGCACCAGCCATGCGCTTTGCCGTGGCGATCGCGGTGCCCGAGGGTGAGTCGGCTTTGCCGTCATGGTGAATCTCGACAATCTCTGCAGTTTCAAAAAACGGCGCGGCCATCTCGGCGAAACGCATCATCAACACGGCGCCAATCGCGAAGTTCGGCGCGACGATGCAGTTGCTCGACGAGAACATTTTTTTGAAATCTTCCAGGTCGTGATCGGTGAACCCGGTCGTGCCGACCACGGCATGAATGTTGTGCATCGCCAACCACGGCAGATTGACTCGCGAGGCCGCCGCCACGGTGAAGTCGACCGCTACTTCAACTTTTGCGTCGGCAAGCGCCCGCAATTCTTTGGATACTTGTAGCCCGTGAATCGTCGAGCCAGTCGACGCGGTGTCTACCGCGGCGACGAGTTCTAGATTTTTGTCGGCGACAACGGCGGCGCAGACGGTCGCACCCATGCGACCGGCAGCGCCAATGACACCGACGCGAATCGGCATGTCAGCCGAGATCTCCGAGTTCGTTGCGCAGGTCGCGATCGAATTCGTCCTCGAAACTCACGCTGACCGCATCAGACGATGGGCCCCGATCGTTGCGGTCGCTGCGATCACGACGATCGTTGCGATCGCCACGGTCACGACGCGGACCACGATCATTACGGTCGCCACGGTCACGACGCGGACCGCGATCACCGCGGTCGTTACGGTCGCCACGATCACCACGATCACCACGATCACGACGCGGGCCGCGATCCCCGCGATCCCCGCGATCTGACGAGCCGCGCGAAGCGCCGCCGCCTGAACCGGTAATCACTTCGCCGTCCGGCCCGATCAGACTGAGGCTGACCTTGCCGCGGTCGTCGATGTCGTCGACGCGTACCTGCACCTCGTCGCCGATGTTCAAGACATCTTCGACTCGCGCCACGCGCTGACCATTGCCCATTTTCGAGATGTGCACCAATCCGTCGCGTCCAGGCAGGATGTTGACGAACGCGCCGAACGCGGCGGTGTTGACGACCCGACCCGTGTAGGTCGCGCCGAGTTCCGCCGTCGGCGGATCGACGATCGCCAAAATTCGCGACTTGGCGTCTTCGACCTTCGAGTTGTCGGGCGAACCGATGGTGATGATGCCGGTTGCACCGTCATCCGAGACGTTGATCTCGGCGCCGGTTTCTTGCTGGATCGTGTTGATCACTTTGCCCTTCGGCCCGATCACTTCGCCGACTTTGTCCAGCGGAATTGTGAACGTCACGATCTTCGGTGCGCTCTCGTTGACCGTCGCGCGAGGTTCGCTGATCGCCGAGTTCATCACACCCAGAATCTTCAGTCGGGCGTCTTTGGCCTGTTGCAGCGCCTTGGCCAGAACATCGCTCGGAATACCGTCGATCTTCGTGTCAAGTTGCAACGCCGTGACGGCGTCGGCCGTGCCGGCGACTTTGAAGTCCATGTCGCCGAACGCGTCTTCGGCGCCGAGAATGTCGGTCAACGCCGTGTACTTGCCCTGGTCGAAAATGAGACCCATGGCGATGCCCGCGACCGGGGCCACGATCGGCACGCCTGCATCCATCAAGGCGAGGCTCGATGCGCAGACCGAGGCCATCGAGGTCGAACCGTTCGACGAGAGAACTTCGCTTACCAACCGCAGCGTGTAGGCGAACTCTTCTTGGCTCGGCACGACGGGGAACAACGCCCGCTCGGCGAGCGCGCCGTGGCCGATTTCGCGGCGCTTTGGCGAGCCCACTCGGCCGGTTTCACCGTTGGCCCATGGCGCCATGTTGTAGTCGTGCATGTAGCGCTTGGTCGTCTCGGGCGTGATCGAGTCGATCATCTGGTTCATTTTCGGCATCGCCATCGTCAACACGTTGAGCACCTGCGTCTCACCGCGCTGAAAAAGACCGGTGCCGTGCGCGGTAGGAATCAGGCCGACTTCGGCGGAGATCGGTCGCAAATCGGCCGCACCTCGACCGTCGATGCGCACGCCCTCTTCGATCACGCGCTTGCGCACGAGTTTTTTGGTCAAAGATCGCACTGCTTCTTTGATCTGCTTCTCTTGCCCCGCGAATTTGCCCGGAGCATCTGAGGTGCCGGCGAGTTCGGCGACTGTTTGCGCGGTTGCATCGTCGATCGCGGCGTTGCGATCGGCTTTGAGCGCGATGCGAATCGCCGGTTGAAGGCGTGTTGTCGCGGCCGCCTCGACCGCGGCGAAAAGTTCTTCGCTGTAGTCGAGCACCGGCGTGTATTTGAGCGGCTCGATCGCCCCGCGAGTGGCGATGACGCTGGCGACCAACTGGCGCTGAAGCTTGACCGACTCTTTGATGTATTGCTTGGCGGTCTCGAGACCGCTGGCGATCACTTCTTCTGTAACTTTCGGCGCGCCAGCCGCGTAAAAAGTGAAACTCTTCTCGGTGCCGCCCGCCTCGACCATCATCACGGCGACATCACCGTTGTCGAGTTCGCGACCAGCCACGACGATTTCAAAAGTCGACTGCTCGCCTTCTTCGAATGTCGGATGGGCGATCCAGGTGCCGTCTTGACCGAAGGCCAGACGCACGGCGCCGATCGGGCCGTCGAAAGGTATGCCCGAAATCATGAACGAGGCCGATGCGGCGTTGATCGCCAAGACATCGTGCGGGTTGACCTGATCGGCACCGATCACGGTGATCACGATTTGAGTCTCGTTGCGATAGCCGTCCGGAAACGCTGGACGCAGCGGCCTGTCGGTCAGACGGCAGGTGAGAATCGCCTGCTGGCTCGGTCGGCCCTCTCGGCGAAAAAACGAACCGGGTATTTTTCCGGCCGCGTACGCGCGCTCTTCGACATCTACGGTCAACGGAAAAAAGTCGATGCCGTCGCGCACGCCCTTGGCGGCGTTGGCCGTGGCTAGCACCGTCGTCTTGCCGATTTTCGCGACGACTGCACCCTGCGACTGCAGGGCGAATTTTCCTGTCTCGAACGACAGGGTTTTGTCGGTGCCTGAAATTGCACCGCTTACTGAAATGGCCTCGGCCATGATTATTCCTTTCGCGTCCGGACCGCGCTTTCGCGGATCACCGGACTTTCGTGAACAAAAGGTCGGTTCCCAGTTGGAAAACTCGCGGCCTCTTCGGACCGCGGGGTCTGCAACTGACAACCAACTCGCAAATGTTCGTTGGTTATGTGTTTTACTTAACTCGTTTAGCGGCGCAAGTCGAGCGAATCAAGAAGTTTTCGATACTTCTCGATGTCGGTCTTGCGAACGTAGTCGAGCATTCGTCGTCGGCGACCCACCAGCATCAACAGACCACGACGTGAGTGGTGGTCTTTCACGTGGCTCTTCAAGTGCTCGGTGAGACTGTTGATCCGCTCAGTGAGAAGCGCTATTTGAACCTCTGGTGAGCCCGAGTCTTTTGCGTGTTGCCCGTGTTTGCTGATGACGTCTTTTGTCGGACTGATCGCCATTTTTGTTTCGCCTTTCGAACTCTCGCAATCGACATCGTGTCGGCGAGATTTCTGGTCGCCTCAACCGTTTGGTTGATGGCATCACGCCGGAGGTTTCAGCCCCAACGGACCCTCTCAATCTACGCCGTGCGTCGGCTGAAACCACCCCAAACTCGCATTCGTATATAAGTAGTCTCAAATGCAGTGTTCACTGGCATCGTCGAAGAACTTGGCAAGGTCGTCGAATTGGCGGGCTCGCGCCTGCGAATCTCGGCAGAAACCGTGCTCGACGGATCAAAAATCGGCTCCTCCATCGCCGTCAACGGGTGCTGTCTCACCGTCGTGGCCCTCGACCAAGGCTCATGGTCGACCGACGTGAGCCAAGAGACTTTTTCGCGCACGAACCTCGGCTCGTTGCGAGTCGGCGATCCGGTGAACCTTGAAAGACCGATGGCGCTCGGCGACAGACTCGGCGGTCACCTGGTGTTGGGTCACGTCGACGCCGTGGGCGAAGTAGTCGCCCCCGCGCCGAACTTGGTCGTGAAAATTCCGCGCTCGCTGATGCACCTGGTCGTAGAGAAAGGTTCGATCACCGTGGATGGCATCAGCCTCACCGCGTTCAATCTGACCGACGACACGTTCACGGTCGCCGTGATTCCGCACACGACGCAGGTCACCACGCTCGGCGTGCGCGAACCCGGCGACAAAGTGAACATCGAAATGGACATGGTGGCCAAGCACATCGAACGCATGAACGTCACCGACGGTGCGGGCAACAAGAACAAACGATGGTGGCGACGATGAGCGATCTCGACGGGTTGCGAAAAAAAATCGACGAGATCGATGCGGCGATCGTCGAGTTGTTGGCCCGACGCATGGCGGTGTGCAAAGAAGTGGCGGGCGTGAAGGCCGAGACCTCGACCGCGGTGATGCAACCCCAGCGCGTGCGCGAAGTCTTGAGCCAGCGTCGCCAATGGGCCATCGACCGAAAGGTTGATCCTGATTTCACCGAGCAACTTTTTCGCATTCTGCTCGCCGAAACCCACCGCATAGAAATTGCCGAAGTGCGCACCGAACCCGCGCCGACCAAGACTGCAGATGCGTTGCGCAGCGCGCTCGACACCGTCGCGTGTCGCATCGACCACGTGGTCGTCGCCGTCGCCAACCTGGCGGGGGCGATCAAGTTTCTGACGCAACTCGGTTTCAAGACAACCCCGACGTCCGATGCATCGATCGTCACCGCCGATGCGGGCGGTGTGACGGTGGTGTTGGTGGGCCCGGGCGACCCCGGTGTCGACGCCCATCTGGCAACCCACGGCTCGGGCGTGCAGCACATCGCAATCGAGGTGTTGAACGCGGGCTTCGTTCAAAACGCGCTGGCCACGGCGGGCGTGCCGCTTTTGACCGATGTCATCGTCGACAACGACGGACACGAACAAGTTTTCACGGTTCTCGACCCGTCGACCGGGGTTCAGCTGGGCTTCATCTCGCGCACGGGACACCGCGTGCCGATCTCGGGCCACAATGTGCGCGCGCTGTTTCGAGCCCTCACCAAACCCTGACAGCCGCTAGGGTTGAGCCTGCACGACATATTCGAGCGGCCTTGCACATCTAACACGGCAGAGCAGCCCGGTCGAGCGCTCTCAACATATTCGTAGTTGTTTTTCATGGTTGCCCAGCGGAGGGTCAAGTTGGTCGAGCGTCGTCGTGATTCAGATTTGTCGTTGATCGATCAGTCGACGGCCGAGTTGTCGCAACTGGCCCGAAAGATTCGTGACCACGCCTTCGGCGGTCGCGTCACCTATTCGCCGAAAGTTTTCATTCCGTTGACGATGCTGTGTCGCGACAAATGCGGCTACTGCACCTTCGCCCAACCCCCGGCGAAACTCGACAATCCATATCTCTCGCCCGACGAAGTTTTGGCGATCGCAAAGAGTGGCGCGAAAGTCGGCTGCCACGAGGCGCTGTTCACCCTCGGTGAGCGCCCCGAACTGCGCTATGAGGTCGCCCGCGAATGGCTGCGACGCAACAACTACGACAGCACCGTGCATTATCTGCACGACATGGCGGCGCTCGTGCTCGAAGAAACCGGTCTGCTTCCGCACGCCAACGCCGGCGCCCTCTATCGCCACGAGTTGGCGATGTTGCGCCCGGTCTCGCCGTCGCAGGGCATGATGATCGAAACCTTGCGCGCAGATCTGCCGTGCCATCGTGGCGCGCCCGACAAAGATCCGCAGCGACGCCTCGACACGCTGGGTTTTGCCGGTGAACTGAACATCGCTTTTACGACCGGCATCTTGGTCGGCATCGGCGAGACTCGCCAAGATCGAATCGACGCGCTTTTGGCGATCGCCGAACTGCATTCGAAATTCGGCCACGTGCAAGAGGTGATCGTGCAGAATTTCCTGCCCAAACCTTTGACGATCATGCAACACGAAAGGCCTTGTCCGCAAGACGAGTATCTCTGGACGATCGCGGCGGCGCGAATCGTGTTGCCGCCGGAGATTCACCTTCAGGCGCCACCGAATTTGAGCGACGACTTCGCCATGCTGCTCGACGCGGGCATCGACGACTGGGGCGGTGTCTCACCGGTGACCGCCGACCACGTCAACCCCGAGCGACCGTGGCCGTCGCTCGAAAAATTGCGTCGCGCCACCGAGACGCGCGACAAGTCGCTCGCCCCCCGTCTCACGATCTACCCGGAGTTCGCCAACAATCCCGATACGTGGCTCGACGAATCTCTGCGGTTCAAAGTTTTGGATCGCAGCGACGCCGAGGGTTTGTCGCGCGATGACCCGGGCCAGATCTGGCCCGAGAAGACGACGGCGGCCGATGTCGTGCACGACGGCGCAGAGATCGTGTTGGTCGGTCATCGGTCGACGCAGTGGTATTCGGGGGCGAACAATCCCCCGCCGATGTTGATCGAGTCG
>VGAB01000012.1 GCA_016870935.1 Actinomycetota bacterium
CCTTCATGTAGGGCATGGTCGTCGTCAACAGCGCCGACATTCCGAGAATGTCGGGCTTGTGCTCTTCGAGCGCGGCGAGGTATTTGTTGACGTCGGTGTTGATGCCAAGATCGACGACCTCGAACCCCGCGCCCTCCATCATCATCGCCACCAAGTTTTTGCCGATGTCGTGAATATCGCCCTTGACGGTGCCGATGACCACTTTGCCGACGGACTCGGCCCCGGTTTCGGCGAGCAAAGGACGCAGAATCGCCATGCCACCCTTCATCGCGTTGGCTGACAAAAGAACCTCGGGCACGAACAAGATGCCGTCGCGAAAGTCGATGCCCACGATTCGCATGCCCTCGACCAAGGCGGTTTCAAGAACTTTCGTCGCCGACCAACCGCGATCTAGAAGAATCGTCGTGCCCTCGATGATTTCAGGGCCCAAACCGTCGTAGAGATCGTCGTGCATCTGGGCGACCAAATCGTCGTCAGAAAGTTTTGCCAAATCGATGTCGTCGAATTCTTCGTTGCTCACCGTTTCTCCGTTGATCTAAAACCTGGTTTGTAGCGCGGACAGCCGCCCGACGCAACGAGTCAAACGCTATCAGTTCGCGACGGTGTAGAAACGAGCATCGTCCGGCTCGAGAGGCTTGACGCCCAGAATTATGTCGGCCGCTTTTTCGGCGATCATCATCGTCGGGGCGTAAATGTTGCCATTGGTCACATATGGCATGACCGACGCGTCGACCACCCGAAGTCCGTCGATGCCGTGCACACGCATCGTCAACGGGTCGACAACCGACATCTCGCCGACACCCATTTTGCAGGTGCATGACGGGTGGTATGCGGTCTCGCCGTCGCGACGAACCCAATCCAGAATCTGCTCATCTGTCGTGACGGCGGCACCCGGTGAAATCTCCCCACCGTTAAATTCATCGAACGCCGGCTGGCCAAGAATCTTTCGCGCCGCGGCGATCGCCTCGACCCACTCTTGGCGATCCTCTTTGGTTGACAAATAGTTGAGTCGCAACTCCGGCTTGACGCGCGCATCAGGCGACTTGATCTTGACGCTGCCCCTCGAATTCGAGTACATCGGGCCGATGTGCACCTGATAACCGTGGCCACCCGCGGGTGCCGTGCCGTCGTAGCGAACTGCGATCGGCAGAAAGTGGAACATCAAGTTCGGATATTTAAACGACGAATTGCCGCGAATAAAACCGCCGCCCTCGAAATGGTTCGAGGCGCCGGGACCCCGCCTGAACAACCAACGCAAACCGATGAACGGCCGATAGCGAAACTTCAGCATCGGGTTCAACGAAACCGGCTTGCTGCAGGCGTGCTGCACATAGACCTCGAGATGATCCTGCAGGTTTTCGCCGACGCCCGGCAGATGATGCACCGGCTCGACCCCGACACTCTTCAGATGCGCGGCGTCGCCGATTCCCGAGACCTGCAGCAATTGCGGCGAATTGAACGCACCACCGCACAGCACGACCTCGCGAGCTGTGACCGATCGTTTGCGACCGAACGGCAACTCGAAGTCGACACCGGTGACCCGTTTTTCGCTGATGACGAGTTTTGTCACCAACGCCCGGCACTGAACTTTCAGATTTTTTCTGTGCATCACCGGATGCAGGTATGCGCGAGCCGCGCTCAGTCGACGGCCGCGACGCAGGTTTCTGTCGAACGCCGCGAAACCCTCTTGTTTGTAACCGTTGACGTCGGTCGTCAATTCGTGGCCCGCCTGCTGCACCGCTTTGAAGAATGCACCGAACAACGGGTTCGAAACGGGTCCGCGCTCCTGCACGAGCGGCCCGTCGTGGCCACGGAACGGGTCGTCTTTGTCGGCCGCCAGACAGTTCTCGAGTCGTTTGAAATATGGCAGGCAATGCGCGTAGTCCCAAGATGACATGCCCTCGTCGCTCGCCCAGCGTTGATAGTCGAGGGGGTTGCCCCGCTGAAAGATCATCCCGTTGATGCTCGACGAACCGCCCAAGACTTTTCCGCGACCCTGGGTCACGCGTCGATTGTTCATGTGCGGCTCTGGTTCAGAAACATAGAGCCAGTCGTAGAAACGGCTGCCGATCGGAAATGTGAGCGCGGCCGGCATGTGAATGAACACATCCCACCAGTAGTCGGGTCGACCCGCCTCTAGCACCAAAACTTTGTTGTTCGGATCGGCGCTCAACCGATTGGCGAGAGCCGAACCTGCCGAACCACCGCCGACGATTATGTAGTCGTATTCGGGATTGATCGTGGTATCTCTGCTGCGCTTCTTTTCGGCGCCGGTCATATTGCCTTGAGCATGCGCGCCGCTTCGAGCGTGTTCTCGAGCAGGGACGCGATCGTCATCGGTCCGGTGCCGCCCGGCATCGGCGTGATCGCCCCGGCGATCGACTGCACCGCTTCGAAATCGACGTCGCCGACGATTTTGTTGTTGATGCGCGTGACGCCGACATCAATCACGGTCGCACCCGGCTTGACATGGGTCGCCGTGACCATGCGCGCCGAACCGGCGGCGGCGATGATGATGTCTGATTCGCGACAAACTTCGATCATGTCGTGGGTCGACTTGTGCGCGACCGTCACGGTCGCGTCAGCCCCGCGCCCGACCAGCAACAACATCTGTGGCAGACCGACGAGGGCCGATCGACCGATCACCACGACTCGTTTTCCTCTTGTCTCGATTTCGTAGCGCTGCAAAAGCCTGAACACTCCGAGCGGCGTGCACGGCACATGGCCTTTGATCCCGCGCACCAACCGACCCAAAGATTTTTCGGTCAAGCCATCGACGTCTTTTTCGGCGGGCAAAAGTTTCAACACCGCCTCGGTGTCGATGTGTTTGGGCAACGGCAACTGCACCAAAATTCCGTGCACCGAGTCGTCGGCGACAAGTTTTGCCACCGCATCTTCGACCTGTGCCTGGGTGGCCGTCTCGGGCAGATTCACACCGCGCGAGACCATGCCGACTTCCTGGGCCTTCTTGTGTTTGCTGTTGACATATATATGACTCGGCGGATCATCGCCGATCAAAACGGTGGCGAGGCAAATCTTCGGGCTTCCCGCGGCGGCAATCGTCGCCTTGATGTTGGCCAACGACTCGTCGCGCAGCCGCAACCCGTCGAGCAGAACTGCCCCGCCGGGGGTTCGTTGCAAAACGCGGCTCATGAGAGTCCGATTATTTGACCGTTCGCGTCGAAGTCGATGATCGCCGCGGCAGGCTTGGTGCCGAGGCCCGGCATCGTTCGCATGTCGCCGCAAATCGGGTAGACGAAACCCGCGCCGATCGACGCCCGCACCTCGCGCACATTCAGCGTGTGGCCCGTCGGCGCGCCGCGCAACGACGCGTCACCCGAGATCGAAAGGTGCGTCTTGGCGACGCAGATCGGGAGTTTGGCGAAGCCGTTGTCGGTGTAGTTCTTGATCTGCTTGTTGGCCAGACCGGTGTATTCGACCTTCGCCGCGCCATAGATGGTCGTCGCGATTTTTTCGATCTTTTCTTTGAGCGACGCCTCGTCGGGATACAGGAAGTGGAAATTGTTTTTGTCGTTGCACGCCTCGACCACCGCGTTGGCGAGATCTTTCGCCCCCGCTCCTCCGTCGGCGAAATGCGTGCACACCGCGACCCGCGCACCTGCATCTTGCGCGATCTTGCGAATCGCTTCGTGCTCAGACTTGTGGTCGGTGGGAAACCCGTTGATCGCGACCACTGGTGAAACACCGTGGGCTTTGACGTTTTCGATCTGCTTGACCAGGTTGGCCGCGCCCGCGATGACATCGTCGGGGTTCTCTTTCAGCAGGTCTTCTGGCAGCGCCTTGCCGGCGACGATCTTGTATTTGCCGGAGTGCGCCTTGAGCGCACGAACCGTGGCGACGAGAACCGCGGCGTCAGGCGTCAACCCCGAAGCGCGACACTTGATGTTGAAAAACTTTTCGGCGCCCATGTCCGCGCCGAAACCGGCCTCGGTGATCAGGTAGTCACCCGAGTGGATGCCGATCAGATCGCCGACGATCGACGAATTGCCGTGGGCGATGTTCCCGAACGGCCCAGCATGAACGATCACGGGGGTGTTTTCGATCGTCTGCAACAGATTGGGCTTGATCGCGTCGGCCATGATCACCGCCATCGAACCCGCGCCGCTCAATTGCTCGGCGGTGACTGGCTTGCCCTGCGAGTCGTAGCCCACGACGATGCGGGCGAATCGCTTGCGCATGTCTTCTTTCGAGGTGGCAAGCGCGAGAATCGCCATCACCTCGGATGCCGCGGTTATGTCGAAACCCGTCTGCCTGACCACGCCGTCTTCTTTCGTGCCCAAACCGATAATCAAATTGCGCAACGATCGATCGTTGACGTCCATCACGCGACGCCAGGTGATGTTGTTCAAATCGAGATCGAGTTCGTTGCCTTGATGCAGATGATTGTCGACCATCGCCGACAGCAGGTTGTGCGCGGCGGTCACGGCGTGGAAGTCGCCGGTGAGGTGCAGGTTCAGCAACTCCATCGGAATCACTTGGCTGTAGCCGCCCCCCGCCGCACCGCCTTTGATGCCGAAGGTCGGGCCCATGCTGGGCTGGCGCAAACTGATCGTCGCTTTCTTGCCGATGTGCTTCATCGCCTGGCCCAGGCCGACGGTCGTCGTGGTCTTTCCTTCGCCCAGGGGTGTCGGCGTGATCGCCGTAACGACAACATATTTCGCCTTCGGGCGAGACTTCATCGAGTCGATCGCGTCGAGACTTATCTTGGCGAGACTTTTGCCATAGGGCTCCAAGAACTCGTCGGCAATACCCATTTGTTTGGCGATTTCGCCGAGGGGTTTGGCCGTGGCCTTGCGTGCAATCTCGAGATCGGTGGGAAACCCCATTTTTTCAACTTTCACCTAGGTTTACAAAAATTATGCGACTTCCCACTCTACATATCGTCCGAAAGGTTCGGCGTCGGTTCGGCGTCGGTTCGGCGACCGGGTCTGACAACTTCGAGTCGCTACCATATGTGAAAATGAAGAAACACGACTTCGACCCCTACGCGAGATTGACCAAACCGATGGTTCGGGACAACGGTGTCTTGCGCGAGGCATCGTGGCAAGAAGCCTTGTCACGAGCCGCCAAAGGTCTGGGAAAAACTCGCGATGCGTTCTCGCCCGCGGCCGTCGGATTTTTCTCCTGCTCAAAGTCGACCAACGAGATGAATTTCATCGCCCAAAAGTTCGCGCGCGCGGTCATCGGCACGAACAACATCGATTCCTGTAATCGAACTTGACACGCACCCTCGGTGGTCGGTCTGGCCACCGTCTTCGGAGCCGGTGGAGGCACCAGTTCATACGCCGAAGTTGAGACGACAGACGTAATAGTGCTTTGGGGCTCGAACGCCCGCGAAGCCCACCCCATCTATTTCCACCATGTGTTGCAAGGCGTGCGCAACGGAGCAAAACTTTTCGTCGTCGATCCACGCCGAACCGCCTCGGCGGAATTCGCCGACATGTGGCTCGGCCTCAATGTCGGCACCGATATCGCCCTGTCGAACACGATCGCCCGAGAGATAATCAAGGCCGGTCTCGCCAACGACGAATTCATAAAGATCGGCACGAGCAACTTCGTCGAATATTCGAAGTCGGTCGAACCCTGGACCCTCGAAGTGGGCAGTCGCGTCACGGGCGTTCCGGCCGACGCGATTCGTGAACTCGCCCACACATATGCCCGAGCGGGAAGCGCACAATTGTGTTGGACGCTTGGCATCACCGAGCATCACAACGGTGTCGACAATGTGTTGGCGCTGATCAATCTCGCGTTGCTGTGCGGCCATGTCGGTCGAACAGGTTCGGGTCTCAGCCCGTTGCGCGGCCAGAACAACGTGCAGGGCGGTGGCGACATGGGCGCGTTGCCAAACAAGTTGCCAGGCTTCCAAGATGTCGAGGACGATGTCGCCCGCGCGAAATTCGAAAAGAAGTGGGGTTGCGCGATCCCCCCGAAGAACGGCTTGAACCTGACCCAAATGTTCGAGGCGATCGAGCGCAAAGAGTTGCGAAGTGTTTTCGTGATCGGCGAAAACCCCGCCCAATCCGAGGCCGACGGGACCCATGCGGTTCATCTCCTCGAGAGCCTCGACTTCTTGGTCGTGCAAGATATTTTCATGACCAAAACGGCCCAACTCGCCGATGTCGTTTTTCCGGGCTCGGCATCGTGGTGCGAAAGTGACGGCACCGTGACTAACTCGGAGCGTCGCGTGCAGCGTGTTCGCAAGGCGATCGATCTGCCGGGCGACGCCCGCGACGATATTCAGATCATTCTCGACCTGGCGCGCGAAATGGGGCACGACTGGAAATACGATTCGACCGAAGAGATTTGGGACGAACTGCGCAGCCTTTCGCCGATGCATGCGGGTATGTCATATAAACGACTCGCCGAACTGGGCGGCATCCAATGGCCATGCTTCAGCGAGGACAAACTCGAGCCGTCGTACCTGCATGGTCGTCTTTGGGAAACCGACCCCGCAAAACGCGGTCGACCCGCCGCGTTCAGCGTCGTGGTCGACGAACCGCCTGTCGAGGCGACCACGCCAGAGTTTCCGTTGCGACTCACGACCGGTCGTCGCCTCGACTCTTACAACACCGGTGTGCAGACCCGCGGTTTCGACAGCCCGTTGCGCTTCGGCGAGACGATCGACGTCTCGCCCGAAGATGCGGCTCGACTTGAATTGCACGACACCGAGGTCGTGAAAGTGAGTTCGCCCCGCGGCTCGCTCGAAGTTCCGGTGCGAATCGACAAGAGCCTTCGCCCCGGCTTGGTGTTCATGACGATGCACTTCCCCGACCAGGTCAACACGAACCTGCTGACCATCGACGCCACCGACCCGAAGTCGGGCACGGCAGAGTTCAAAGCGGCGGCGGTGCGAATCGACCGCATCAAGCAACGGGTGCCCGTAGCCGGCGAGTGAAGTTCTAGTGCTCCGGCACCAAGACGAATTTGCCGAAGTGTTTCTTCTCTAAAAATTCGCGCTGCGCCTCGGCGATATCACGCAAGGCGAACGTCTTGGCGACGATCGGTTTGATTCGGTTGTGTTCGATATAGGAAATGAGATTGCCAAAGACCGGTTCATCCCACGCGGTACAGCCGACCAGGGTCAAATCTTTGAGATAAAACTCGCGCAGGTCGAGATTGACGAGCGGCCCCCCAATCGCCCCTGAAGAAACATAGCGACCGCCCCGCCGCAGCAACTTCAGCATCGATGCGAACGAATCTCCGCCGACGTTGTCCACGACCACGTCGATCGTTTCTTCGCCAAGGGCCGAGACCAAGTTTGCCGAGCGATCTATGACTCGATCGGCGCCGATTCGAATCGCCTGCTCGGCCTTGCCCGCGCCGACGATCGCGGTGACGCTCGCCCCTCGCAACTTCGCCAACTGTAAAGCCGCCGATCCGACGCCGCCCGAGGCGCCCGACACGAGAACGTGCTCACCTCTCGCGACCTTTGCCCGATGCAGCATGTTTTCGGCGGAACCATAGCTGCACGGAATCGAACCGAGTTCGATGTCGGTCCAATTTGAGTCGACCACAAACGCCTCGTTCGCGGGCACTTTCACGAACTGCGCGAATGCGCCGTCGAAATCTGAGCCCATCCAGATGTTGCGCATCGATTCGAAGCCGTCGGGCCGCATGCACGGGCGCACCAAGACGCGCTTTCCGACGATGCGAGAATCGGTTTCATCGCCGACGGCGACGACGCGGCCGCAACAGTCGGTGCCTTGAATAAATGGAAACGGCGTCGACTCGTGCCAGCCGCCGTCAGACTTTTGAATTTCTGAGAGTTCGTGGTCGTTTGCAGTCGAGTTGGTGCCGGTTCGCACCGACGGCGAATACCAACCCAAGCGGGTGTTGATCTCGGTGTTGTTGACTCCCGCCGCGAGAACCTTTATCAATGCCTCGCCCTTCCGCAAAACCGGATCGGGCACATCGCGATATTCGAGTTTGTCGAACCCGCCGTTGCCGGTCGTGACCACCGCTTTCATCGAGGCGGTCTAGACGCGTGGTCGTCAGTCGATGAGGGCATCTGACCGAAGTCCGGCTCGCTCGAGATGAATCGGCAACACCCGACCGTAAAGTTCTTTGGCGCGTTGCGGGCTGCTGACCATGCCCGCCTCCGAAACATAGCTGAAGATCGCGACATAGCGTTTGGTTTTGCCGAACAATGGCGCCACGCGATGCAACGAATATCGCCCCTTGAAGATTTGCAGATCACCTGGCTCGAGTCGCACCGTCTTGATCAAGGTCTGGTCGCCATTCAGAACCTTTTCGACTTGCCCATAATTCTCTTCGGTCGTCGAGCGCACCATCGGGCTGTACTCGAACTCGCCACCAGACTCGGCGTTTTGAATCGCCAGCGTCACAGTGAAGTTGTTGGTGTCGAAATGCCACGGAAACCCGCCGCCCTCCTCGGCGAGATTCACGATCACGTCGGCCAACGGGTCGGCATAGGGGAAAAACTGCTCTTCTTGCAGAACCTCTTGAATGAACGGCGCGAACTTCGGCCAGCGAAAAATCGCCCTGAGAATGCTGTCATCGCCGAGATTGTCGGCGGGCACGAACGCGTTCGAACGGTCATAAAAGCGCCTGATCGGGTGGGTCGGCGGCAGCGATTCGTTGTCGGGCAAAAAATACGGGTTGGTTCGGGTGAAATTGCGGTGACCAAACTTCTCGACCCGATCGCACTCGGCGACCAATTCGGCGATTCTCTCGGCTCGAACAAAACCCTTTAACACCACGCATCCGTCGGCCTGAATCGACGCCTGTGCATTTGTGACCAGACGACGACGGTCGCCAGAATCGGTGTCGATCGGGAACTTGTCGAGATCCACGAACTCTTCCGCGTCGAGCACCTTGTCACTCATAAACTGAATGCTAGTTAGTTCGTAAAACAGTTCGAAGCCCGAAGAGCGAAAGACAAATGGATCTCAAAATTGCGTCAGCATCGGCAAGCGCCGAAGAAAGAGATGCCGTCGATTCGCTGTTGGGCGCAGCACCCGAGACATTTCAGGGTGGCGATCGCAATCTCGAGGGTTTGAGGGTCGCCCGCGGCGGTGAAAGTCTCCGCCAACTGCGTCACCTACTGCTGCCGACGTTGCACCAAGTCAACGATCGCGTGGGCCACATCAGCCGCGGTGCGATCAATTACATTTCGCAACGGCTCGATGTCGCACCTGCCGAGATCTACGGTGTAGCAACCTTCTACGCGCTTTTCGACACCAAAGAGCGTCCTGCGACCCAGGTTCATGTCTGCGTCGACTTGGCTTGTCGCGCGATGTCGGGATGCAAAGAAAACGATCTTCCCGATGGCGCCGTGGCCTCGCCCTGCCTCGGGGCCTGCGAGCGCGCGCCCGCAGTTTTGGTTATCGAAACTGGCGTAAATGTTCGGTCTGAATTGCTCGCCCCGGCTTCGCGCCAACAAATTTCGCAACTTGTCGCGGGCAAGCATGCACCCGACGAACAGCCGATCAGTCACGGCGCACCGCAAACCCCGAATAGAGATCTGGTTTTACTTTCGCGCATCGGCGTCGTCGACCCGCGCAGCATCGACGACTACATCGCCAACAACGGTTTCGCCGCTTTGAAAAAAGCGCTGAAAATTGGCCCCGAGCAAGTTCTCACCGAAGTTACAAACTCGGGTTTGGTCGGCCGCGGAGGTGCCGCGTTTCCCACCGGGCGCAAGTGGGCCGCCGTCGCGGCTCAACCCGTCAAGACTCGATATCTGATCTGCAATGCCGACGAATCGGAGCCCGGCACTTTCAAAGACAGGGTGTTGCTCGAGGGCGACCCGTTTGCGCTGGTCGAGTCGATGGTCATCGCGGCGTTTGCCACCCAGTGTCATCATGGCTATATCTATCTGCGCGGCGAATACCCGCGGGCGATGCGCAACATCACGAACGCCGTCGAAATCTCTCGGCAGAAAAATTTTCTCGGCTCAAATATCCTCGGCTCGGGCTTCGATTTCGACATCACGATCTTCAAGGGCGCTGGCGCCTACATCTGCGGCGAAGAAACGGCGATCTTCAATTCAATCGAGGGATACCGCGGCGAGCCGCGAAACAAACCACCGTTCCCCGTCGAGGTTGGTCTTTTCGGCAAACCGACCGTGGTCAACAATGTCGAGACGCTGTTCAATATTCTGCCGATCATCAACGACTCGGGCGAGAAATACTCCGCGTGGGGCTCCACCGGCTCAAAAGGCAAAAAACTTTTCTGTGTCTCGGGTGCGGTCGAAAAGCCCGGCGTCTACGAAGTCACCTTCGGTGCGACGCTTCGAGATCTGATACATCTAGCGGGCGGCGTCAAGCGCGGCTCGAAACTTCAGGCGGTTTTGCTGGGAGGTGCAGCGGGCGGATACGTCGGACCAGACGAGCTCGACCTTGAACTGACTCTCGAAGCCGCCCGACAAGCCGGCACGACCCTCGGGTCTGGTGTGATCATGGTGCTCGACGAGAGCGTCGACATGGTCGACCAACTGCAACGAATCGCCGCTTTCTTTCGCGACGAATCATGCGGCCAATGCGTGCCGTGCCGCGTCGGCACCGTTCGCCAGCAAGAAGCGCTCGCCCGCCTGGTCGAATCGTCGGGCACAGACCGCGCCAAAATCGACCTTCAGTTGTTGCGCGATCTGGGCCAGGTGATGCGAGATGCCAGCATTTGCGGTCTAGGGCAAACCGCGCACAACGCCATCGACTCGGCGCTGACCCGCCTTAAAGTGTTCTCGACATGACGACCCAAGTCACCACCGGTCTCAAGGTTCGCAAGAGCGTCGATCTAACGATCGACGGACAGGCAGTCACGGCGCTCGAGGGCGCGACATTGCTCGAGGTTTGTCGGGCCAACGGCAAAGAGATACCGACTCTTTGCTACGGCGACACCATCACGCCGAAAAACGCCTGCCGAGTCTGCATGGTCGAACTCGAGGGTTCGCGAACACTCGTGCCAAGTTGCTCGCGCAAAGTCGAACCGGGCATGAACGTCAAAACCGACACCGAGCGAACCCGGCACAGTCGCAGACTCGTGCTCGAACTGCTCGGCTCTTCGGTCGACTTGTCGCTGACGAAAAACGTCGACAAATGGAACGACAACTACGGCGCCAACCCGTCACGATTCGGCGCGCCGTCTTTTCATCACGACGACCGCGACGACGCCGTCACGGGACATCATCATCAGCCCGATGGCAAAACCGCCGAGACGGTGCATCAACCCGTGAAAATCGACAACGCCTTGTATGTGCGCGACTACTCGAAATGCATCTTGTGCTACCAGTGCGTCGATGCGTGCGGCGAGCAATGGCAGAACACATTCGCCATAGCCACGGCAGGTCGTGGTTTCGACGCCCGTATCTCGACCGAATTCGCCGTCGACCTGACCGACTCGGCCTGCGTCTACTGCGGAAACTGCATTCAGGTTTGCCCGACTGGCGCGCTGATGTTCACCTCCGAATTTGAAATGCGCGAAGCGGGCACTTGGCGCGAAAACGACCAAACCCAAACCGACACGATTTGTCCGTTTTGTGGCGTGGGTTGCTCGCTGACTCTGCATGTGCAAGACAACGAGATCGTCAAGGTGACTTCGCCGAGCGACCACTCGGTCACCCACGGCAATCTGTGCATCAAGGGTCGATTTGGTTTTCAACACGTTCAAAACACGAAGCCGACCGACTAGCGACATGAAACTTGCGACCGTCGACATCGCCGCCCTGCATGGTTCGACAGAAAACGCAAGCTACGCAAAAGCGGCGGGTGAACTTTTTGCGGCGTTGAGCGAGATCGGCTTCGCCGTGATCGTCAATCACGGTGTCGATCAAAAAACAATCGACGAAATGCGCAAGGCGGTGGAGGCCGTGTTCGCCTCCCCGCGCGAGATCCTGATGCGAGACATGGTCGTGAAAGGCAATTATCGGGGGTTCGTGCCGCTCGGGTACTTCACGCCGAATTCGGGCAAGGGCAACGCCGATCAATACGAAGCCTGGAAATTGCACAACGAGACCGCGCTTGATGATCCGATTTGCGCGGCCTGCTCGCTTTATGGGCCGAACATCTGGCCACGTATCGACACCGACATTCGAACTCCCGTGATGAACTATTGGCGGGCGCTCACCCGTTTGAGCGAAGTCTTGATCGTCGCTGTTTGTTCGAAACTCGCGATCAACCCCGCGACAATCTTGTCGTGCATGACCAATCCGCTCACGAACATGACGCTGCTCAACTACCCGCCGACGCCCCCGCAAGACGACACATGGGGCATCCACCCACACAAAGACTTCAACCTGTTGACGCTTCTCGCCCACGACCCGATTGGCGGGCTCGAAGTCAGAGATCGCTCCGAAAATTGGATCAACGCCGATTGCCCGCCCGAGGGCATGGTTCTCAACGTCGGCGACATGCTCGAACTGTGGAGCGGCGGTCGGCTCGTTTCGACGCCGCACAGGGTTCTGAACAAGTCCGGCAAAGCGCGCCAATCATTCCCATTTTTTTCGAAGCCACGATTTGACGTCGTGGTCGAGCCGTTGCTTGAACCAATCTCGGGTTTCAACCGGCTGCCGCTTCATGTCGGCACTTCGGCCGCCGACATTTGGTATTCGAACTGGCCCGATACGGCGTCAACCGACCCCGCACAAGAGTTGGGCAACTACAACTCGCGATAATTCTTAAACGGCGACCTCAAGGCGCTTGCGCACGGCGTCGCGAACCTGAGAGTCGAAACTTCGCACATGGGCCGCCGAGAGTTTGTAGACCAACTCGGCATCTCCCGCTTCGAGGGCACCCAGGATTTCTTCGTGTTCGTCGAGCGCGTGCCCCATGTCTGCGACGTCGGCGAGATACATGTGCCACAAGCGATCGCTTTGCGCATACAAAACATCGAGCGTGTCTTTCAAGAAACGATTGCCGGCCGCGTCCCAAACGATTTCATGACACTGGGCATCGAGGTGAATCTGCTCTTGGGCGCTGATACTGGCTTTCTTGGCCTTGTCCAGAACTTTTCGCATCTGTCGCCAGTGGTCGACATCGCCCCGCTCGCAGGCCAGACGAGCAACGTAGGGTTCGAGAATCGCCCGTGTTTCATAGAGCGTCGACAACTCGGCGATGTCGATGTTCGAGACGATCATTCCGCGTCGCGGAATCACGACCAAAAATTGATCGCGGGCCAGTCGCTGCAAAGCCTCACGAATCGGCGTGCGACCAATCTTGAGCGTGGTTTGAAGCTCGTCTTCGCGCACAACCGAGCCAGGTGTCAGTTCGAGGCGCACGATCATGCCCCGAATCAGCCCATACGCCAGCCCGCTTAAAGACTCTTTTGCCATTTGATTTAAAGCCTACCTTACTGATATCGTACTGATATATCACCACGCAGGTGTTGCTAAAGGTATCGGGGTCAAAATGAGCGAATTTCCAAAATCAGCAAAGTGTGTAGTCATCGGCGCCGGCATCGTCGGCAATTGTCTCGTCGGTCATCTTTCAAAGCTCGGTTGGACCAACATGGTGCAAATCGACAAAGGCCCGTTGCCCAACCCAGGTGGCTCGACCGGCCACGCCTCGAACTTTATTTTTCCGACCGATCACAACAAAGAGATGGCGTTGTTGACGCTCGCGTCGCAGCAGCAATACATCGAACTCGGCATGAACAACACTTGTGGCGGCATCGAGGTCGCACGAAACCCCGAGCGTCTTGAAGAGTTTAATCGTCGCATGACCTCGGCGAAGTCTTGGGGAATCGACGCCAAACTTCTCTCGCCCGCCGAAGTGAAAGAGTTGGTGCCGTTCATCAACGAAAAAATCGTCTTGGGCGGTTACTACACGCCAAGCGTTTCATGCGTCGACTCTCTACAGACCGGCACACTGATGCGCGAGAGCGCGGTTAAGGCCGGCAACTTGAGCGTGTTCGCCAACACCGAAGTTCTCGACCTCGAGGTCGAGAACGGCACGATCAAAGCGGTCGTGACCAACAAAGGTCGCATCGAAACCGAGTACGTCGTCGTAGCCTGCGGCGTGTGGAGCCCGCGAATCGCGAAAATGGCGGGTGCGAGCATCCCGTTGACACCGGCGGTTCACCAGATGGCCGACGTCGGACCAATCGACATCTTGCAAAAAACGAACGCCGAGGTCGCGTTTCCGATCATTCGCGACATGGACACTTTCTGTTACGAGCGTCAAACAGCCGGCTCGATGGAAGTCGGCAGTTACGCCCACCGCGCAATTTTCATGCACCCAGACGAGATTCCGTCAAACGAAGCATCTGCGCTCTCGCCCACCGAGTTGCCGCTGACACAAGACGACTTCGACCCCCAAATGGAGCAGGCGATCGAACTCATGGACATGTTGGGCGACGCCGAGATCAAATATGCGATCAACGGTTTGCTTTCGCTGACCCCCGACGCGATGCCCGTGCTCGGCGAGACGGTCGAGGTGAAAAATCTTTGGTCGGCCGCCGCGGTCTGGATCAAAGAGGGCCCCGGCATCGCCCAGCTGGTCGCCGAATGGATGACATACGGCTACCCACACTTGTGCGACCCGCACTCGTCTGACATCTCGCGGTTCTACCCGCACGAGAAAACCGAGCACCACATTTACGCGCGTTGCGACGAGCACTTCAACAAGACTTACGGCATCGTTCACCCACGCGAACAGTGGGCGTCGCAGCGCGACATGCGCCGCAGCCCGTTTTATCCACGTGAAGAGGCCGCCGGCGCGAAATTCTTCGACGCCCGCGGATGGGAGCGCCCGCAGTGGTTCACATCCAATGAAAAATTGATCAAAAAGTTCAAGACGGCGTGCGAAGATCGACCGCACGAGTGGGATGCCCGCTGGTGGTCGCCGATCACCAACGCCGAGCATTTGCAGATGCGCGAGTCGGTGGGCATGGTCGATCTCACGGCTTTCAACGAATTTGATTTCACCGGTAAGGGTGCGATGAAGTTCCTGCAGTACATGTGCGTCAACAACGTCGACGTCGAGGTCGGGCGTTCGGTCTATACCCCGTTGCTCACCCCGGCGGGCGGCTTCAGGGGCGACCTGACGATCATGCGACTTGCCGACGAACACTTCAGGGTGATCACCGGGGCGTTCGACGGTGGCCGCGACAACTATTGGTTCAGACGCCACATGCCGAACGACGGTTCGGTCGTGTTCACCGACATGAGTTCGGCGCTTTGCACGATCGGTGTCTGGGGTCCGAATGCCGAAAAGACGATGGCCAAGATCGTCACCGGCGACCACAAGCCGTTCGATGTCTCGCAGAAGAACTTCCCTTACGGTGCGGTGCGCAACGTGTTGATCGGCGGCGTGCCATGCACGATGTTCAGAATTTCTTACGTCGGCGAGAACGGCTGGGAGATCTACACAAAAATGGAGCACGGACTTCGCGTGTGGGACGCGATCGCCGCGGCGGGCAAAGAGTTTGAAATCATCCCCGTCGGCATGGGCGTTTACGCCGTGACTGGTCGAATCGAGAAGGGCTACCGACTGATGGGCGCCGAACTTGAGAGCGAATACAACCCCGTCGAGGCCGGTTTGGCACGACCGAAAGTCAAGTCAGCCGACTTCATCGGCAAGGCCGCGTACCTGAAAGCGCGCGAAGAAAAACCGTGCGCGATCATGTGCACGCTCGAGATGCTCGACCAAACCAGCAAATCCGGCCTCAAGCGTTACCCGACCGGCGGCAACGAGCCGATCTTGACGAAGAACGGCGACCGAATCGTCGACGCCAAGGGTCGAGTGTCGCGCGTGACCACGGCGGGTGCAGGTCCGTCGGTCGGCAAATATTTGCTGCTCGCCTACCTCACGCCTGAACACGCGGTCGAAGGCAACGAACTTCGCGTCATGTACATGAACGAACTCTTTCCGGTGCGGGTCGCCCGAGTCGGCAGTCAGCCCCTGTTCGACCCGACCGACGCCCGAATGAAGAGTTGACCGGCGATCGGTTCATGAACATTCTCGTCTGTGTAAAGCGGGTGCCGGCACCGGGTGCGCGCATCAACATCACGAACGACGGTCAACAGGTCGACACGGCGTTTTTGGGTTTCACCGTAAGCCCGCACGAAGAATGTGCGGTCGAGCAGGCGGTGCAGTTGATCGAAAAGCACGGCGGCGATGTGACCGTGCTGACGCTCGGACCAATCGAGGCCGAAGAACAGCTTCGCACCGCAGTCAGCACCGGTGCGACGAAGGCCGTGCTCGTTCCGATCGACACCACAGACTGGGATCCGCAAAAAACAGCCGAGGCGATCGCCAAAGTTGTCGCCGAACTTGAAACTGCGAACGGAAAGTACGACCTGGTGTTGTTCGGCAACGAATCGGCCGACAGTTGCGGCTATCAAGTCGGCATTCGCACCGCGTTGAAACTCGGGCGGCCGATCGTCAACGGTGCCAAGGGGCTGGAGATCGAGGACACTGTGGCGAAAATTCGACGCGAGAGCGACGCCGGTGTCGAAATCTACAAACTTACGATGCCTGCATGCGTCGGCGTCAAAGAGGGCATCAACTTGCCCCGATACCCGACGATGAAAGGTCGTCTTGCGTCCAAAAAAGTCGCCGTCGCACAGTCGAAAGTCGATGCCAACTCGGGTGGGCTAAAACTGATCACATTGCAACGACCGCCTGAACGCGTCAGCAATACGGTGATCTTGGGCAACGGTCCCGAGGCCGCGCCAGCGGTTGTCGATCTGCTCGAAGAGTTGGGTGTTTTTAAATGAGCGTGCTCGCGGTAATCGAACACGATCGGGGTGCGATGACAAGTGCTTCTCTTGGCGTGATGACCGCCGCGCGAAATCTCGCCAAACAAATGAACACGAAGTTCGAGGCCGTGACGATCGGTGCAAACGCCGATCGCCTCAGCGAGACGATCTCCAACTTTGGCGCGACGACGGTCCATCAGGCGCACAACTCGATGCTCGTCGACTACGGCCCCGAGGCGTGGGGTGAGTCGTTGGCCCAGGTGGTGCGAAAGTCATCGCCGCAGGTCGTAATCGGCACGGGCACCGAGCGCGGACACGAGATCGTCGCCCAAGCGGCGGCTCGACTCGACTTGCCCGCGGCGATGAACTGCATCGAGTTCGACAAAGATTTCAACGGCACGCAGCCGCTCAAAGTCACCCGCACTCGATGGGGCGGGTCGTTGTTGGAACAAGCCGCGATCGACGCCCCGATCAAACTCGTGACTTTGGCCAACCATGTCGTCGAACCCCAAGAAGAACTTGCCGCCTCACCCGCGACCGTGTCGCCGATTGAAGTTCAACTCGACGAGTCGGTGGCCCAGAGTTTCGTGCAAGACAGGGTCGAACGGGTCGCCGGCGTCACGCTCGCCACCTCGCCCGTTGTGGTCAGTGGCGGTCGGGGGGTCGGCTCGGCAGAGGCGTTTGCCCCGCTCGAAGAATTGGCGGCGCTGCTCAAGGGCGTGGTCGGCTGTTCTCGCGCCGTGACCAACAACGGTTGGCGCAACCACACCGACCAAGTCGGTCAAACCGGCACACGCATCGCCCCCGATATCTACATCGCCTGCGGTATCTCGGGCGCGATTCAGCATTGGGTCGGAGCCATGGCGTCGAAAAATATTTTGGCGATCAACACCGATGCACAAGCGAACATTGTCACCAAAGCGGGCTACGCCGTGATCGGCGACCTGCACAAAGTCGTGCCCGCGATCTCGGCCGAAATTCGCCGCCGCCAAGCCAAATAGTCGGCCATCGCGAGGCAGTTTGCGCCGAACCAATATCCCTTTAAGCGGGCATTAAAACTAGAGTCATATTTCATGACTAGCGAGAGTCTCGAGCCGAACCGCCGACGAGGTCGCGCCCGTTCGTCGGGCTCCGAAACGAGACTCCCCGATCAAAAACCCTTCAAGCAACCGCGCATGAGATACGCGCCTACAAAAGTTCTCAGTGACGACGAACTCGAGTCGATTCACCTGGCCAGCCTGAAAATTCTCTCCGACTACGGCATGGACTTTCTCGACCCCGACGCGCGCGAACTGATGAAAAAGTCAGGCGCAAAAATCGAGGACCAACGCGTGCGGTTCGACCCCGAGATGGTGCTCGAAACTATCAAGACCTGCCCGAGCGAGTTCAAGCTTCACGCCCGCAACCCCGCGCACACCTTGAATATCGGTGGAGATTGGATGGCCTTCGGCTCGGTCGCCAGCACCCCGAACTTCATCGGCCTCGACGGCGTGCGGCATGCAGGCACCCGCAAAGATTTTCAAGAACTCCTGAAGTTGTCGCAGGTCTTCAACATCATCCACTTCAATAGCGGCTACCCCGTCGAACCCGTCGACTTGCACGCTTCGATTCGCCACATTGAGACGACATTCGACCTGCTGACGATGACCGACAAGGCGATTCATTGCTACAGCCTCGGTCGTCAAAGAAACCGCGACGTGCTCGAAATGTGCCGAATCGCCCGCCAGGTCGACGACGAAACGCTCGATCGCGAACCATCTGTCTTCAGCATCATCAACTCGTCCTCGCCGTTGAGACTCGACACGCCGATGTTGCAGGGCATCATGGAGTTCTCGTCCCGCAACCAGATAATCATCATCACACCGTTCACCCTGGCTGGGGCGATGGCACCGATCACATTGGCTGGTGCGCTCGCCCAACAAAACGCCGAGGCGCTGGCGGGCATGGTCTTCACCCAGGTCGTACGCCCCGGCGCCCCAGTCGCATACGGCGGGTTCACCAGCAACGTCGACATGCAATCGGGCGCGCCAGCATTCGGCACGCCCGAATACATGCGCACGGCGATGGCCGGCGGTCAACTCGCGCGTCGCTACAAGGTGCCGTATCGATCCAGCAATGTTTGCGCCGCCAACGCGCTCGACGCCCAGGCGGCCTACGAAAGTGTCTTTTCGCTATGGGGAGCGGTGCAGGGCGGGGTCAACTTTGTGATGCACGGCGCAGGATGGATGGAAGGCGGACTGCACTCATCGCTCGAAAAATTCATTCTTGATGTCGACCTGATGTCGATGGTCGCCGCCTATCTCGAACCGATCGTCGTCGACGAGGCGACGCTGGCCCACGAGGCGATCGGCCAGGTCGGCCCGGGCGGCCACTTCTTCGGGGTTCAGCACACGCAAGACCGCTTTCGCGACGCGTTCTTCAAGCCGATGATTTCAGACTGGCGCAACTACGAGAGTTGGCAAGAGGGTGGAAGCCCAACCGCCGTGACCAAGACGAAAGAACTAGCCCAAACTTGGCTCGCCGCATATCGAACCCCCGAGATCGACGAGAAGGCGTTGGCAGAACTGAAGGCGTTCGTCAGTCGTCGTGTCTCCGAAGGCGGAGTCGCCACCGACTTCTGAGAACTTTTGCAATTCAAAATTTTTACGAAAGGTAATCAAAAATGAAATCTTCAGCGAGAGTCGTGGTCGTCGGTGGCGGTGTCGTCGGTGCGTCGGTGCTCTATCACCTGACGAAAGCCGGCTGGACCGATGTCGTGCTCGTCGAACGAAAAGAACTCACCGCTGGCTCGACCTGGCACGCCGCCGGCGGCATGCACACCCTCAATGGCGACCCCAATGTCGCCCGTCTGCAGCAATACACGGTCAATCTCTACAAAGAAATCGAAAAAGAGTCGGGGCAAAACTGCGGCATCCATCTGCCGGGCGGCATTCAACTCGCCGACACCCCCGAGCGGCTCGACTGGTTGAAAATGGCCCACGCACGCGGTCGTTATCTCGGCATGAAGATGGAGATCATCTCGGTCAAAGAGGCGAAAGTCTTGAATCCGTTGCTGGAAGAAAAATATTTCGTCGGCGCTCTCTACGACGAAGACGAAGGCAGCGTCGATCCTTACGGCGTGACACACGCCTATGCGATCTGCGCGCGCAATCGCGGTGCCGAGGTTTATACGAACACTTGGGTCACCGCGCTCAACCCTCGCGCCGACGGCACATGGGATGTCGTGACCGACAAAGATCACACCATTCATGCCGAGCATGTCGTCAACGCTGGTGGGCTTTGGGCGCGCGAGGTCGGTCGCATGTGCGGCCTCGAATTGCCAGTGCTGGCGATGGAACATCACTACTTGATGACCGAGCCGATGGAAGAAGTGATCGAGTTCAATCGAGTCCACGGCAAGGAGTTGCCGCACATGATCGACTTCGCCGGCGAGATCTACGCGCGCCAAGAAGGTCAGAGCATTCTGCTCGGCACCTACGAGCAGAACAATCGTCCGTGGTCGCCCAAAGAAACCCCCTGGGACTTCGTGTTTCAGTTGCTGCCTCACGACCTCGAGCGCATCGCCCCCGAACTCGAGCGGGGCTTCGCCCACTTCCCGGCCGTGGGTCGGGCGGGCATAAAAAAATTCGTCAACGGGCCGTTCACATTTTCGCCCGACGGCAACCCGTTGGTCGGCCCGATCAAGGGCATGCCCGGCATGTGGTCTGCTTGCGCAGTCATGGCCGGCCTCTCGCAAGGCGGCGGTGTGGGCTTGTCGCTCGCCAACTGGATGGTTCATGGCGACCCCGGCGCAGACATTTGGGCGATGGATGTCGCCCGCTACGGCGACTTCGCCACTCTCGAATACACGAACGCCAAAGTTCGTGAGAACTATTCGCGTCGCTTTCGCATCACGTTTCCGAACGAAGAACTTCCCGCGGCCCGACCGTTGCACACGACACCGATTTACGATCGCTTGATCGCCCACAACGCCGTCATGGGTGCGGGCTTTGGTCTCGAGCACCCGCTGTGGTTCCAAGATCAGGGCAAAGAGCCGCGTGAAGATGTCACCTTCTATCGCTCGAACGCGTTCAAAAATGTCGGTGAAGAGTCGCGCGCGGTGCGCGAACGCGTTGGTTTCTCCGAGGCTTCGAACTTCGCCAAATACAAAGTCAGTGGCGCGGGCTCGGCGGCGTGGTTGCAAGGTTTGTTCACCAACTCGCTGCCCAAGATCGGCAGAACGGTGCTCACCGCGATGCTCAACAAAGAGGGCAAAATCGTCGGCGAGTTCTCGATTTCACGAGTCGGCGAAGAAGAGTTCTTTTTGTTCGGATCCCAGGCCGCCGAGGTCCACCATCCGCGGTGGTTTTTGGCCCATCTGCCGGCGAACAGCCAGATTCGTTTCGAGACGCTCTCGTTGTCGATGGTCGGTCTCACCGTGGCGGGGCCGCGATCTCGCGATGTTCTGCAAAAACTGACGAGCACGTCGCTGGCGACGAAAGATTTTCCGTTCATGAGCTTTCGCCGCGTCAACATCGGCAACGCCCCCGTTTGGCTTTCGCGCATGACCTATACGGGCGACCTCGGTTACGAAATCTGGATCGCACCCGAGTATCAGCGATATCTTTTCGACCTGATCTGGGGTGCGGGCAAAGAGTTCGACATGCGTTTGTTCGGGTTCAGGGCGTTGATCACGATGCGACTCGAAAAGAACTTCGGCACATGGTTCAGGGAGTATCGCCCGATCTATACGCCGTTGGAGGCGGGAATGGACCGAGTGCTGAAGTTCGACCACGAGTTCATTGGTCGAGCCGCGGTCGAGGCCGAAATGAAGACTGGGCCGTCGCGCAAACTGGTGATGTTCACGGTCGAAGTCGACAAAGACAAGCCCGCCGATGTGATCGGTGACGAGCCCGTCTTCCACGGGGGCAAAGTCGTGGGTTGGATTACCAGCGGCGGTTACGCCCATTACAGCGGCGTCTCGTTGGCGTTGGGTTACATCCCCGCCGAATTGGCGAAACCCGGCACCACCGGTTTCGAGATCGAGATCATCGGCAAAATGCAGCCGGCGTCGCTGCAGATCGAGCCCGTGCTCGACCCCTCGGGTTCGCGAATGCGCGTCTGATCGACGCTCGAAAATCAGTTTTGCAGTTGCTTTAGTTTTTCGACCGGAATATGGCAGCGCATGAAGTGCCCGGGTTCGACCTCGGTCAGATTCGGCTCCTCTGATTCGCACAACGACTCGTAACCCGAACCCTGCTTGCGCGGGCATCGCGGGTTCAATACGCAACCGCTTGGCGGATTCGACGGACTCGGCACCACACCCGTCAACGGAATTCGCTTGCGAATCGAGCCGTCGATTTTCGGCACCGATGAAAGCAGCGCCTCGGTATACGGATGAAACGGCCCGCTGAACACCCGTTGCGAAGTGCCGAATTCGACGACGCGTCCCAGATACAAAACCGCGATGCGATCCGAGATGTAGCGAACCACGCCCAGATCGTGCGAGATGAATATGAAACTCGTCTTGTCCTGCTTTTGCAGGTCGACGAGCAGGTTCAAAATCGCCGCCTGCACCGAGACGTCGAGCGCCGAGGTCGGTTCGTCGCAAACTACGATCTGCGGGGCCCCGGCAAACGCGCGGGCGATCGCCACGCGCTGTTTCAGACCGCCCGAGAGTTGCACGGGTCGCACGCTGTGCAGCGTCGACTCGACCCGCATACCCGAAAGAAGTTCATGGGCCCGCTCAATGGCGTTGCGCAAGCTGAATCTTCGCAATCTCTCGACAGCACGGGCGACGATGCGGGTGACGCTGTGTCGACGATTCAGGGCCTGGTCGGGGTTTTGAAAAACGATCTGCATCGCCCCGACATCCTGCACATCGCGCCGATTCAAAGTTTGAGCCAGGCCTTTGCCGTCTAGAGAGATCACGCCACCCTCCTCGGGCGGGGTAAGACCCAAAACCAATTTTGCGATCGTCGTCTTGCCCGAACCCGACTCGCCCACCAATCCGAGCGTCTCACCGACACCGAGCCTCAACGAGACATCGTTGATCACCCGAACCTTGTGCCCATCTTGGTTGAAAACTTTCGACAGGTGGCTTACGTCGAGCAGAGTTTCGCCGAAGTTCGATGCGCCGGCGTCGTGTTGCGGGGCGAATGAAATGTTCTCGACCGAGCGCGGCAAGTTTTTTGCGCCGTCGCTGTGAAAGCACCTGGCGACATGGCTGCCTGCGATCGTCACCATCTGGGGTTGTTGCGATCGACACTTGTCGTCGACCAGCGCGCATCGATCGGCAAAAACGCACCCTGAAAAGTCGGTGCCGAGCGCCGGCGGAGTGCCGGGAATCGTGTCGAGCCTGTCGGTGCTCTTGTGCAGACCGCCGCGCGGAATGCACCTCAGAAGACCGACCGTGTAGGGGTGGCTCGGGTTGTCGAACAACTCGGCTGTCGCCCCCTCTTCGACAAGGGCCCCCGCGTAAAGCACGCCGACACGGTCGCACATGTGACGAATCACGCCGAGGTTGTGACTGATGAACAACACCGAGGTTCCCGTGTCTCGTCTTAGTTCGCGCACCAAGTCGAGAACTTCGGCTTCAACGGTCGCATCTAGACCGGTGGTCGGTTCATCCATCACCAAAAGTCGCGGGTTCGACGCAAGCGCCATCGCGATCACCACGCGCTGGGCCATGCCGCCCGAAAGTTGGTGCACATAACGGCGCATCACCCGCGACGGGTCGGCGATCTGGACCGTGGTCAAAGCCTCTTGCGCCTTGGTCATCGCCTCGTCGCTCGACATCCCGTTCAACTCGAAGACTTCGGCGATCTGTTTGCCGACACGAATCGTGGGGTTCAACGCAGTCGACGGGTTTTGATAAACCATCGAAATCGCCGAGCGACGCAATCGCGAGACCTCGGCTTCGGAGATCGAGACTATGTCGTCACCCTCGAAGAAAATCGAGCCTTTGGTTATCTTGCCGTTGCGCGGCAGGTAGCGCATCGCGGCGAAAGCGGCGGTCGATTTGCCGCAACCCGACTCGCCCACAAGGCCATATGCCTCGCCCGGCGCGATCGAAAACGAGACATCGCGCAATACCTGGCGGTCGATGCCGCGAACGGTGTAGGCAACTTCGAGGTTGCGCAACTCGAGCGTCGGTGTCGCGCTCACAGTTCGAAAACCTCTAGCAGAGCATCGGAAATCAGATTGATGCTGACCGCCACCGACGCGATCGCCAGCGAAGGAAACAGCGTCGGCCACCAGATGTTCGTGAAGATCAGTGACCAAGTGTCTGCCACCTGGGTGCCCCAGTCGGGCGAGCCCGCCTCGAGACCGGCGCCCAAAAACGACAGGGTCGCCACCGCGAAGATCGCATAACCGAGTCGAACCGTGAACTCGACGATCAAAGTCGGAAGAACATTTGGCAAAACTTCCCTGAACAAGATGTGGGCAGTCTTCTCGGTTCTCAAACGGGCCGCTGCGACATACTCGAGCTCCGACTCGCCCAGCACCGCGGCTCTAACCGTGCGGGCGACATTGGGCGTGAAAATGAAACCAATGATCAAAATCGTGATGATCGACGACGACCGACCGATCGCCGCCACGGCCAGTAGAGCGATGATGATCACGGGTATCGCCGAGATCGCCTCGAGAATTCTCATCAACACCATGTCGAACTTGCCCTTGAGATAACCGGCGATCAAACCAAGCGAGGCGCCTACGAACGCCCCGAGCAAAGTCGCCAAGAAAGAAATGACGATGATCACCCGCGACCCGATGACCACCCGCGAAAAGACGTCACGACCGTTACTGTCGGTGCCGAACCAATATTTCAAGGACGGCGGCGAATTGATCGCGTCATAGTCCATGAAGTCTTGGTCGTATCGCGCGATCAGTTTGCCGAAGATCGCGCTCAGCACCCAGAACACCAAAATTGAGGTGCCGACGATGAACGCCTTGTTCTTTCGAAGAACGGCGAGACGCTCGCTGAAAACTGTCTGCTTGGCAAGTTTGGCTTTTTCGTCGTTCATTCGGTGACCCTCTGCCTGATTCGGGGGTTCAAAACCGCGAACAAAATGTCGGCGATCAACTGAAAACTCACGATTACAAAGCCGGTCAGAAACACGGCGGTCTGCAACAGCGGGAAGTCCCGCGCGATGACCGCATCGAGCAGAATATTTCCGAAACCCGGGTAGTTGAAAACCCGCTCGATCGCGATCAGTCCGCCCGCGAGATACGGCACCTGAGTGGCGATGACGGCGATTGTCGGCAGGAGCGCGTTTCTCAGCACGTGGCGCGTGACCGCGACTTTTCTCGAGAGACCTTTGAGCACGGCCGTGCGCATGTAGTCAGAGTCGAGCGCCTCGACCACGCCTGCTCGGGTGATTCGCGAAATGTAACCGAACAGCACGAAAAGCAACGCGATTGAGGGCAGAATTAGGTGATAAACGCTGCTAATCAAGTTCGGATTCTCCTCCTCTGGAAACGCATAAACTGGGAACGCCTCAACCGCCACACCGAACAACAAGATCAGCACCACCGCCCAGACGAATTCGGGTATCACCGCCGCTGAAAGCCCGCCTACTGTCAACACCCGATCTACTTTCTTGCCGCGGTTCATCGCCGCGGCGACGCCACCCAAAATGCTGACCGGAGCGATAATCAACAACGCCACGAGCGCCAACTGCGCCGACTTGCTTGCCGCCGGGCCAAGTATCTCTGAAACCGGCATTTCGTATTGCAAAGAGGTGCCGAGATCACCCGTGATCACCCCGCTAATCCAACGCCCGTACTGCACGACCAGTGGCTTGTCGAAGCCCTTTTCTTTATTCCAAATTTCGAACGCCTCAGGCGTAGCGTCGCGGCCCAGAATCTGTTTGGCGATGTCGCCTGGCATGATCGAGGTCATGATAAATACGATCACTGAGACCAAAAACAAGGTCAAAATTGACAACCCAATGCGCTTAACGATGAATCTCAACATTGAGTTGCCAAGTTTAGCAATGGTGCTTCGTGGATATCTGAACGACGACCCAAATAAAAAGACCGACCCGAGTTACCGGGTCGGTCTTTTTACGAATTGACTTGAGTTTTGCCGTTAAGCGTTTGCTCCAGATGTCCAGTTCGCACCTTGCTGGTTGAACTCGACGCCCTTCACCTTGTTCGAGGTCACCGAAACACGAATCTCGTTGTAAACGATGATTATCGGTGTGAACTTGAGGCTGGCTTTCTGGATCGCCGAACTCGCCTTCTTCTTGGCGGCAGGTGTAAGTGCCGATGTCCACATGTCGACTGCGGCGTCAAGTTCAGGTGCGTCGAGGTAGTGCGGGTTCCAGTCGCCGGTCGACTTCCATTCACGAGTTAGATACTCGTCTGGCGTCGGACGACCAGCCCATTCGGCGATGCCGAATTCGCTGGCAAGCCACTCGCCCTTGTTGGCGACCTTTGAGCCCTTTTTCGACGGGTAAACCGAGTAGGCGTACCATCGGGCGCCACCACCGTCTGAGCCGTCGAGATCAACCGTCACATCGATGCCGACTGCTTTGCACGACGACTTGACAAATTGTGTGAACTTGTCAATGTCGTCACGCTTCCAACTCTGCAACGTGACCTTGAAGCCGTTCGGAACACCGGCTTCTTTGAGCAGCGCTTTGGCGCGCGTGATATCTTTTTCCCGCTGCTTGACCGTCTTGTCAGCGGTTGGGAAAGAATCCATCACCGAGTCGTTTGCGATTAGCGCGTAACCGCCAAGCACACCCTTGATGTACTTCGCACGGTCGAGCGTCAAGGCAATCGCCTCACGCACGCGCTTGTCGGTCAACTGACCGATGTCAGCACGCATGTGCATGTGCAAACCACCGCACGTTGGCACAAGTGTCTTGTAGAACTTGGCCTTCGGAAGCGTGTCTGCCTCGTTGCCGTAGAGCAGGTGGATCGAGTCGATCTTGCCGGTCTTCAGGGCGGGAATCGCCGCGCTTTGCGAAACATATTGAATCTGCTCCATTGTCTCGAACGACGGAATTTGACTCTTGTCGAAATAGTTCTCGTTTCGCTTGAAGACGGTCTTCTCGTTGACCTTGTGCGAAACCAAAATCCACTTGCCCGAGCCGTTCATCTTCGTGATCCAGGATTCGTCGCCCTTTTCGCCGTTCTTCAAGATCAGCAAGCCGTAATTCGAACTAGCAACCGCATACGGAAAGTTTGCATTTGCCTTCTTCAGGTCGAACCGAATGGTCTTAGCGTCGACTTTCACCACATCGGCTACGTCGGCGATACGAGCCGCCGACTGCGACTTGTTCTTCGGGTCGAGGTGCGACTTGACGGTGTAGACGACATCGTCGGCTGTGAGCTTGGAACCGTCATGGAAAGTTGCATCTGTGCGGATGGTGAATGTCCAAGTTTGACCGCCGTTCGCACCCTTCCACTTGGTCGCGATGCTCGGCTTGAGTTCGCCCGACGGAGCGACATCAACAAGCCACGAACCAACGGCGTTCAAAATGCCGAGTGATCCACCTTTGGTCATCCACGGTGCCGCCGGGCCTTCCTGCGCCTGTGACGCATATCGGAAAACTTTTCCGGCCGCGCCAACCGACTGCCCACCCAACATCTGGGTGAACGGAATCGCCACACCAGTTGCTGCTGCGGCCTGAATGAAGTGTCGTCGAGACAAACCGCTCGTTACGACCTCATCTGTTGCTTGTTCGATTGTTGACATTTTCTCCCCTTGAATTTGAAATGTATGACAGGTGAATTAAGTATTCTCAAACGACCTCACCGAGCCGTTTCAAAATTATAAGCCCAACGGCACACCAGGCACAAAACCCGGAATCGGGCAACCTAACCCGCAAAAACTTGTGAAATCGTGCAGTTTGGGGCGTTTTAGACTTCGGCTCGGTCGCCCGACATTTTGGCGGCCACCTTGCCGATGCGCTCGATGCGCTTGAGCAAGGATTCACGAGCACTTTCGGCCTCGCTAGA
>VGAB01000013.1 GCA_016870935.1 Actinomycetota bacterium
GGGTTGGATCAGCGAGATTTCTGGTGCGTCTGTCGATGCGTTCGTCGGCGAGCAAGTCGCCGAGTCGCGACGCCAGCGCCTTGACAAGTTGATGGTCGACCGCGCCCGAGTGAAACGATTCGACGACAGTCGTCATGATTCGGAACCGATTACCTGGGCTGCGGCATCGACAATGCGCGAGATATGAACCTCGCCGGAATTGGCGATTGCCATCGACAGATCTAAAGTGCTGCGAAAAGTGACAAGCGCAAAGTCTTTATCGGGGTTTGCTTTGATCGACCAAATAGTTATCGGCCTGTCGAAGAGGGCAGGTTGAGCGACCTGGCTAAGTGCAATATCGGGCACGGTGATAACCCGCACCAAATCGCCGACGCTCAGATCTTGTGGATAGTTGCCGACCTTCACCGCCGCACTCGTTAGTGCTTCGCCCATTTGCAGCGGTTCGATGCTTGTGAGCATCGCCGAGGTGAGAGGTGTCGATGCCTGCAAGTCGACCAGGGTCGTCTGGCCGAGCAGAGTCACCGCACTATCACCTGCGATGAACGGTTCGGCAAGTTCGGAAGGTATCTCAATTGCCACCAAATCGTCGGAGGTGACGATCGAGCCGCGTTGCAGATCGCGGGCGGCGCCGACCACGACCACGGCTGAATCGCCCGAGCGGGCGAGAAGCAAAGCGCCGAGTGCGCCACCCACCATCAGCACGAGACCCAAGACCAATTCAGGAACTCGCCAGTGGCGCTTTGTAGTTTTGCTGTTTTGACTGGCCTCGACTCGATCTTGCATTGCGCGGGCCCGAGTGCGGGTGAGGTTTTCTACAACGGCGCGGTCCGCCACGGTGCGACCCTTCTGTGTTCTGGTTGGCGAGGATGTGTGGTTGCGAACAGTTGAACGGAGTTTTGGCGGGGATGCCAAACTTTGCGGAAAAATCTTGGTAGAGATATACGAGTGGCGGGCATAACCAGCGAACGGGTCGAGTTCGCTTCAGAGGGTGCGACCTTGCGCGGTCGGCTGTATCGCCCGAGCGACCCGAGCGGCACGGCGCCCGTGGTCGTGATGGCGCACGGGTTTTCGGTGTTGGCCGATTGGCTGACCGATTTGGCCAGAGACTATGCCGAGGCGGGTTTTGCCGTGCTGGTCTTTGACCACCGCAACTTTGGCCGAAGCGACGGCGAACCCCGCTTCGGCTTCGACAACCTGTTGCAACTGCGCGGCTATCGCGATGCGATCAGTTTCGTCGGCGAACAGCCGGGCATCAACAAGAAAAAGATCTGCGTGTTCGGCCAGAGCGCGTCGTCGTTGACCGCCCAGTTCATCGGCGCGCTCGACGCGCGGGTGAGCGCGGTGATCTGCCACACGCCCGTTTGCGGCAACCGCGCCACGAAGTTCGACGAGAACGACGAAAAGTTCGAATGGTTGCGCGAGAACTGGTCGTCGCTGAACCTTGCCGAATATGAACCGAGAAAATTGCCCGTGCGATTTTGCCGACTGCACGAGGGCGAAGGGCAGGTGGTGGTCGAAGGCGGAAAAGCGGTGGGCTACGCGACGAACATGAAACGAAAATATTCGAGCGACTGGTCGAACCAGGTGTTCATCTTGCAACGCAAACTGCCGGCTCAAGTGAACGAGCAGCGGCTGCCGGCGAAACACTTGAAAGTGCCGACGCTGTTCGTGATCGCCAAAGACGACGAGGTGCCGATGTGCGAGATGGCGACGAACAGGCGATGTTTCGACCTGATCGACGCCCCGAAAGAAATGGTCGTGGTCGAAGAGGGTCATTTTGATCTGGCCGACAACGACCGCGAACCGTATCGCGAGGCGCTGGCGGGCGATCTGAAGTTTCTGCGCCGTGTCTTTGCGGGAAACTAGAAGTAAAATTTGCGCAGGACAAACAGTCGATGACAACCCTCACCCAACCCAGTGTTTTGCCCGCCGCCAACGACGCCTGCTGGTGCGGCAGCGGCCGCAAATACAAGCGCTGCCACAAGTCGTCTGAAGGGCGCGTGCAGGCCGGCATCGTGAGCCCGCGCCGCGAGGTGCCGAGCACGATCGCCCGCCCGCCGTATGCCGACTCGGGCGAAGTGGTGAGATGGAACGAGTCGGCGATCAAATCGCCCGAGATAATCGAGCGCATGCGACACGCGGGCGCGATGGCGCGCGAAGTTTTGCGCCTGGCCGGACAAGCGGTGAAGCCCGGCGTGACGACCGATGAAATCGACAAGCTCGTGCACGAGTTGTGCATCGAGCGCGACGCGTATCCCAGCCCGTTGAACTACATGGGCTACCCGAAAAGCGTCTGCACGTCGGTGAACGAGGTGATCTGCCACGGCATACCCGACTCGCGCAAACTCGCAGAGGGCGACATCGTGAACATCGACGTGACGTGCTTCGTCGGCGGGGTGCACGGCGACACGAACGCGACATTCGGCGTGGGACAGATCGACACCGAGAGTCGCGAACTGATTCGCGTGACCGAAGAATGCACCTGGCGCGGCATCGAGGCGGTGCAACCGGGGCGACCGCTGAGCGACATCGGCCGGGCGATCGAAGACCATGCCAAGTTGCACAAACTCGGCGTGGTGCGCGCGTTCGTGGGTCACGGCATCGGCGAGCAGTTTCACACCGACATTCAGGTGCTGCACTATTTTGATTCGCGCAACTCGGTGGTGATGCGACCTGGCATGACTTTCACGATCGAACCGATGATCACCCTCGGCACATGGCAGCACAAAATGTGGGACGACGACTGGACGGCGGTGACCGCCGACGGAAAGCGAACCGCGCAGTTCGAACACACGGTGCTGGTGACCGAGACGGGTGCCGAAGTTTTGACGGGCGGCGCGGGCGCCGTCTCGGGTTTCTCGCCTTTGGCCAAGTAGCGAGGGCGAATTCTGGTCGAGCCGACCAGAGATGTAGCGTTTGGTCGAACCAACAATCGGCGAATTCGGGGGCGGACATGACGACGGGTTTTGCGAAGGTCAACGGTCAGGAGATATTTTTCAAGGATTCGGGCGGCAACGGCCCCGCGGTGATTTTGGCGCACGGGTTCTTGATGGACCACTCGATGTTCGACGCGCAGGTCGCCGCGCTCTCGCCCGAGTTTCGGGTGATCACCTGGGATGAGCGCGGTTTCGGCCAGACGAAGTGGGATGGAAAAGATTTCACGTATTGGGATTCGGCGCGCGACTGCCTCGGGTTGATGGACCATTTCAAGATCAAAAAGTGCGTGATCGGCGGAATGTCGCAGGGCGGCTTTTTGACGATGCGCGCCGCGCTGACGGCGCCCGAGCGGGTGACGGCGCTCGTGCTGATCGACACGGCGCTCGACAATGACGGGCCCGAGGTGCTGGCCGGATATCGGATGATGGTCGACACATGGGTGCAACACGGCCCCGTGCCAGACCTGACGGGTGCGATCGCCAACATCATCATCGCCGAGCCGAAAGAGAACGCGAAGTGGATCGCCAAGTGGCAGAATCACCCGCTCGAGGCGGTGAAGGCGACTTCGAAGTGCCTGCTTGATCGCGACGACATCACAAGTCGGGTCGGCGAGATCAAGTGCCCGGCGCTGATCATTCACGGCACCGCCGACACGGCGATTTCGATGGAGCGAGCCGAGAAAATGCGCGCGGGTCTGGTTGGCGCGGGCCCGATCGTGAAAATCGACGGCGCCGCGCATGCCGCGAACCTGACGCACCCGCAGTTGGTGAATCCGCCATTGGTCGAGTTTTTACGACGAGTGACCGCCGCCTAGCAAATAAAATTCAAGAAGATGATTTCGCCCGCCGATCAGGAGCGCTACCTGAAGTTCGATCGCGAGCAGTGGTCGGTGCTGCGCGCGCAGACGCCGCTGACACTGAACGAAAAGGAACTCGAGGCGTTGCGCGGCATCAACGATCGCATCGATCTGGACGAGGTGGCGACGGTGTACCTGCCGCTGACCCGATTGCTGAACCTGTATGTGGCGGCGACGCAAAACCTGCACCGCGTCGCGGCGACGTTTCTCGGCACGATGGCGCCGAAGATGCCGTATGTGATCGGCATCGCCGGAAGCGTGGCGGTCGGCAAGAGCACTTCGGCGAGAATTCTGCAGTCGCTGTTGATGCGCTGGCCCGAGCATCCGCACGTCGAGTTGGTGACGACCGACGGATTTTTGTTCTCGAATGCCGAACTCGAGAAACGGGGTCTGGGGAACCGCAAGGGGTTTCCCGAGAGTTACGACACGAAAAAACTTTTGCAGTTCGTGCGCGATGTCAAGGCCGGCACGCCCGAGGTGGCGTCGCCCGTGTACAGCCACGTGATCTACGACGTCTTGCCCGATCGCGAAGAGATCGTGCGCCAACCAGACATCTTGATAATCGAGGGACTGAACGTGTTGCAGGTCGGCAATGCGACGAGCGAGTTCGTGTCTGACTATTTCGATTTTTCGATCTATATCGACGCCCTTGAAACCGACATCGAAAGTTGGTTCGTCGAACGATTTCAGACCCTGCGCAAAACGGTGTTTCAAGACCCCGACAGTTTTTTCAAGCACTTCGCCGACCTCACCGAAACGCAGGCGGCCGCGCTGGCCCACGAAATTTGGGTGGGGATCAACGGCAAGAACCTGAAAGAAAATATCGAACCGACGCGGGCGCGGGCTTCACTTGTTTTGCACAAGGGCGCCGACCACCGCGTGAACGCGGTGCATTTGCGCAAGCTCTGAACAGCCGGCTCTGGCGTGAATTACGGTCAGCGGTGGAGTGAGTTGAGATAGTTGTAGACGGTGATGCGCGAGACGCCCATCGAATCGGCGACATCTTCGACGGCGCGACGCAATGTGAACGCGCCGCGCTCGTCGAGCAAACGAATCGCCCGCTGTTTTTCGGTGCGAGACAAATCTGGAAGTTTCGCGCCGAGTTCGCGCTCGACCGACTCGATCATGCGATCTAAAGCCCCGTGCAGGGCGGGCAGTCGCACCGCGCCGACGACCTGACCGTCGACTTCGAGCGGCACATCGGCGCCGGTCATCTCGTGCGGCTCGACGAAACTGGCGCCGATCGCCTTGAGCAACGGCTCGAGCGTCTTGAAGATCGGCGCCGAGCGCGCGGATTTCATGATTCGAAACGCGAAACCGAAATGTTCACATAAGTCGCGCCTTTGCCGTAGGCGACACGCAACAGGTCGGCCACGACGGCGGGCAAAGTCTCGGCATCGACGCTGAACAGCGAGCCGAACGGACCAAAATCGACGGCGATGCCGTGCGCCTCGACCGCGGCGACGGCCGCGGTGACATGTTCGCCCGGATCACCCTCGACGAACGGCTCGATCGTGAACTCGACAGTCAGCACACGACAAATCTAGTCAGCCGCACCGAGGCCACTTTTGCGCAGTCGGCGCGGAGCGTACGCTTGGGAAATGGCGAAAACCGAATCGAAAAAGCCCGTCTCTGCGGCGCAAGAAAAGCACGGCGTGACTACCGCGCTCAAAGAACAAGTCGGCGGTCTGATGGACACGACAATCGCCCTGCGACGCGAGCTGCACAAGTGGCCCGAGATCGGCAACACGCTGCCGAAAACGCGCGAGCAAGTTCTCGGGGCGCTCGAGGGCTTGCCGCTCGACTTGACCCTGCACCAAACCACGAGCGGCATCGCGGCGATGCTGACGGGCGACAAGCCGGGGCCGACGGTGATGTTGCGCGGCGACATGGACGCCCTGCCGATGCCCGAAGACACTGGCTTGGATTTCGCGTCGAAGACCGACGGTTGCATGCACGCCTGCGGGCACGACACGCACACTTCGATGCTCGTGAGCGCGGCCAAACTTCTCAGCGAGCGACGCGGCGAACTGCCGGGTCGAGTGCTGTTCATGTTTCAGCCCGGCGAAGAGGGTCATCACGGCGCGAAGTTCATGCTCGAAGAGGGCCTGCTCGACGTGGCCAAAGACAAGAACGGGTCTGACTCGCCCGTCGCGGCGGCCTATGCGTTGCACATCACATCTTCGTTGCCCAACGGTGTCGTCGGCACGCGCGGTGGGCCGATAATGGCATCGAGCGATGTCGTGTCGATCAAAATCATCGGCAGGGGCGGTCACGCCTCGGAGCCGTTTCGCACGCTCGACCCGATACCCGTGGCGTGCGAGATTGTTCAGGCGTTGCAGATGATGATCACCCGTCGCATCGAAACATTCGACCCTGCCGTCGTCACGATCACCAAACTCGTGGCCGGCACGACGAGCAACGTGATACCCGAGTCGGCGCTGATCGAAGGGACGATTCGCGCGGTGAGCGAAAAGACCCGCAACAAGGTTCACGATTCGATTCGCCGCGTGGCCGAACGAATCGCCGAGGCGTATGAGATGCAGGCGATAGTCGAAATCAAAATCGGTTACCCGGTGACGGTCAACGACGCACCCAGCGCCGAGTTCGCCCTCGGCGTGGCCGAATCGATTCTGGGCGAAGGAAGAGCGATTCAAATGCCGTCACCCGTGATGGGCGCCGAAGATTTCAGTTATGTGCTGAACAAAATCCCTGGGGCGATGGTGTTTTTGGGCGGCACACCCAACGGCGTCAACCCTGCCACCGCGGCACCGAACCATTCGAACCGCGTGATGTTCGAAGAATCGGCGATGGCCCACGGTGTGGCGCTTTACGCCGCGCTCGCCTTGCGCACGCTCGGCGTGACGCTCAACTAGCCCGATGCGCCCGCTCGCAGGGGTTCGCGTTCTCGACTTCACGCGGGTGCTCTCTGGCCCGCATGCGACACGAATGCTGTGCGACCTCGGTGCAGATGTGATCAAAGTCGAGCAACCAGGTGGCGACCTGACGAGGTTCTCGAGCCCACGGGTCAATTCGAACTCGACGTATTTCATCCAACAAAATGTGGGCAAGCGCAACATTTCGATCGATCTCGAGACACCCGAGGGCGTCGATTTGATTCGCAGGCTCGCGGCGAAGTGCGACGTGTTGATCGAAAACTTTCGACCCGGCGTGATGGGCCGTCTCGGCCTGGACGAAAAAATCCTGCGTGCGCAGAATCAGCGGTTGATCTTCGCCTCGATCACGGGCTATGGCAACACGGGGCCGTGGGTCGGGCGTCGCGCCTATGCGCCCGTCGTGAACGCCGAAATGGGTTTGACCAAACGACAAGGCGACGCCCGCGGCGGGCAATATGCCAACGACCCGTTCAGCCATGCCGATGTCTACACGGCGATCGAGTGCGCGAGCGCGATCTTGGCGGCGCTCTATCAACGCGAGCGCACGGGTGTCGGCGACTACATCGATTTGTCGATGGCCCAGACGATGCTCTATGTCAACGAGCACGCCCACGACGAACTATGGGACCAGCCCGTCTCACCAGACGCGATTCGGTCGTTTCGCCCCGAGGACTACGCGGTGTTGACCACGCGCGACGGCGTCACCTCGATCGTCAGCGGTCACCCCGCCGAGCGGGGCACCTTTGACTATTTCGTCGCGGCGATGCAAAAACCCGAGATGATGAAAGATCCGCGGTTCGCGGACGTGGCGTCACGCGTAAAAAACTTCGACGAGTTGATGCGGGCGATAAAAGAGTGGGCAGCGACGATCGACACCGCCGACGAACTCGAGCGTCGGCTCGCCGAGAACAAACTCGCGACGGGCAAACTTCGCTCGGTCGCCGAGGTGGCCGAGACGAAATGGGCCGAACAGCGAAACGCCTTCGTCGAGGTCGACGACCGTGGCGAAGGCCGGGTCAAACTGCCCAACGCCCCGTGGATTTTCGCCAGCAGCGACACGTCGACCCACGGAGTCGTGAAATATCGGGGCGAAGACAACGCCGAGGTGTTCGGCGAATTGCTCGGTTTGACCGCCGAGCAAATCGCCGATTTGCAGCGACGAAAGATTCTTCTGCAGCGCCTCGGCAAGAAATAGATTTCAGCGACCTGAGTGACCGAACCCGCCACCGCGGTCGAAGCCGTCGAGTTCTTCGACCACCTGCCACGAGGTGGCCACGACGCGCTGAATGATCAACTGCGCGATGCGGTCGCCGCGCTTGACCTGGTAATCGGCGTTCGGATCCGTGTTGATCATGATCACCTGCAGTTCGCCGCGATAACCGCTGTCGATGATGCCCGGTGTGTTGACGAGCGAGATGCCGTGCTTCAGCGCGAGACCGCTGCGGGGCACGACTTGTCCGAAAAAGCCCACGGGAATCGCCACCGCGACGCCCGTCGGCACGAGCACCCGCCCGCCACGCGCCGACAACAACGCGTCGACGCGCGCGTGCAGGTCGATGCCCGCGTCACCAGCATGGGCGGGCGCGGGCAACGGCAGATCTTTGTCGAGGCGCTTAACCGGCACCAAAGTCGGCTCGAATTGCGAACCCGCGGACGAAGAATTTTGCACGCCTACGACGATAGAGCCCGCACGCGTGCGACAAAAATGCCGTGAACTCGGAAAGCCAATAGATTGCTTGGCGTGCTTGTGTGGATGGATCTGGAGATGACCGGTCTCGACCCAGCGACCGAGGTCATCGTCGAGATCGCCACGTTGATCACCGACGACGATCTGAACGTGATCGCCGAGGGCCCCGACCTGGTGATCAACCAGCCAGAATCGGTTTTGGCGGCGATGCAACCGGTCGTCGTCGAGATGCACACGACCTCGGGTTTGTTGGCCGCGATTCGCGCATCGCAGGTGACGCTCGAACAGGCGGGCAAAGAGACGTTCGATTTCATCAAACAACACGTCACCGAGGCGCGAACGATCCCGCTGTGCGGAAACTCAATCGGCACCGACCGCAGATTCTTGGCGAAGTACCTGCCCGAAATCGAGAACTATCTGCACTATCGCAGCGTCGACGTGTCGACGATCAAAGAACTAGTCAAACGGTGGTACCCGGGTGTCGAGATAACCCGTCCGACCAAGAGCGGCGCCCATCGCGCGCTCGACGACGTGCGCGAGAGCATTCGTGAACTGAAGTTTTATCGCGAGAACGTCTTCAAAGTGAACGAACCTACGCAAAAATAATTTCGGTCACGGCGGCGACCACATCGCCGTCGAGAACGTGGCGCAACACGACCCGGCCATCGAGATGTTGGGTGACGATGCGAACCTTGTCACCCGGGTCGATCGATCCGTGATGTTCGACGGTGGCCACGAGCGGCGCACGACGACCCGAATTGGCGCCGAGAAACTCTTCGAGCACCTCCCAGTAGGCGGCGTTGTTGAGATGCCCGACGGCGTCCATGTCGCTGAAGCGAAGCGGCCACTCGCGCGACTCGGCCTGGTTGCCGACCAAATCGGGCAGACCCCTGCCGATCTCGAGACGCGACGAGATCTTGCGGCCGTTGGTGGCGGGCAAGAGCATCGCCGTGAGTTCGGGTGAAAGAGCCACCGGCTTCATCGTCTTGAAATCGACGCGCACCCACAGCGCCGCACAGTCGATCACCACCGTGCCCTGCGACTTGATCTGGGTGCGACGCTCGGCCCAATGCGAACCGAGCGCGCCGCACCATGTCGTCAGATCGAGTTGGTCGAGATATTTCGGAAAACTCGCGACCCACATCTGGGTTCGTCGCACCACCCACGAGTGGGGTTCGCTGTAGTTGCCGTCGAGCGAATCGTCGGTGGCGATGTCTTGCAGATACCTGGCGGTGGCGTCGAGGCGCAAACGACCCTTGGGCGTGACGTCACCGAGGCGCACTTTTCTCGAGGTCGAAAAGCGCCGACCGCCGTCGGGAATCGGGCTCGGCGGGACATGATTCGAACTCCCCGTGAACATGCTCAAACCCTAGCCAGTATTGGGCCAGACGGGTTTTGCCGATTGGCGAAATTAAATCGCTTGGAAATCGGATGGCGACATGGTTGCATTGAGGTCTCATGTTCTCGACAAACTTCACCCCGATCACGATTGCCGGCGTGCGCACGCTCAATATGCGCGCGTTCAAATCGTTTTGGGCGACGAAAAGTTTCGTTGATTATTCGACCAAACGAAAGGCCCGACAGCTCGAGGGGCTTCTGACGTAAAAAGATTTCACGTCGGAGAGATCCACGAGACCGTCGGGTGAAAACCCGGCGGTCTTTTTGTTTTTCCGGCGTGAAGCCAATCTGGCTCAAAAAAGCAAGCAACAGACGATCGAACAAAAGAAAGGAAGAGAAATGACATTATTGGACACACAACTCATCGACGGCACGGCGAGCGAAAACTTCAAACTCGCGATCGACGACAACCCCGAATTCATTCTGTCGCCGATGCGATGCAACGACGGCAACGGCACCCTGTCGTATCTCTTCTTCTCCGAAGAATTCGTCGACATGGCCCGGGCCAAGGCGATCTGCGCCCGTTGCTCAAGCAAGGCGGAGTGCCTGGCCGGGGCGCTCGAACGCAGCGAACCGTGGGGCGTTTGGGGAGGCGAATTGATCGAGGAGGGTCGCATTCGCACCACGAAGCGACCGCGCGGTCGACCAGTCACAAAATCGCAGGCGGTGTTGACGATCACCGAGGTGCCTCTCCCCGGGCACTGGGTGGCTTAACTGCGCAAACATCGCGTGTTCTGGTGGGTGCGAAGGCAGTAGATAGCCTGCTTTCGTGCCCGCCGGAACACGCCTTGCGCGACAGATCGCGATCAGTTTTGCGATCATCTTCGCCGGCATCCTGATCGCCCGCGTGATCGCCCCGTCTGACGATTCGCCAAAGTACGAGCTGTCGAACTCGCCCGGCGAAATCGCCACCAACGGCAACCTGATCGGTCGAGAACTCGCGCGAGCCGACCTGATCGCCACAAACGGTGAGAAAGTCTCGACCGAATCACTTCGTGGCAAACCCCTGATTCTGAATGTTTGGTACTCGACTTGCGAACCGTGCCGCCGAGAATTGCCCGTGCTCGCCGCGGCGGCGAAATCGAACGCCGAACTCGTGAGATTCATCGGCGTGAACATCAAAGACTCTGCCGAGGTCGCCACCGATTTTGCCGCAAACTACGGCGTGCAATACGAACTCTTGCTCGACCCGCTGGGCGAATTCATTTCGTCGTCGCGCATCAGCACCGTGCCGATGACCCTGGCCGTGAACGCCGACGGCATCGTCGTCGACCAGGTTGCGGGCGAGATCAGCGCCGAGAAACTTGGCAAACTGATCGCCGAGTTGGTGAAATGATCGCGATCGAGGGCAACTTCGCCTACTCGTTCGTGCTCGGCGTGTTGGCGGCCGTCAACCCGTGCGGTTTCGTCTTGTTGCCGACGTATTTGTTGTTTTTTTTGGGCACGCGCGAAGAGCCGAACCTCGGCACGAGCGAGCGCCTGGGGCGAGCGCTGAAAGTCAGCGCGGGCGTCTCGATCGGTTTTCTCGGCGTGTTTTTCGTGATCGGGGTGATCTCGCGACTGTTCACCCAGTGGATTGAACTGAACGCCAAATATGCGGCCCTCGCTATCGGCGTCGTGCTGGTCGTCGGCGGGGTTCGAATGCTCACGGGGTGGACACCGAAATTCGCCACGCCAGAAATCGGCGGCACGAGCGAAAAAACTTTTCGAGCCACGGTCGTCTACGGCGTGGCATACGCGGTCGCGTCGATCGGCTGCACGATCGGCTTTTTGACCACGGCGATTTTTGGCTCGATCGCGATAAATGGTTTCGTCTCGGGGGTGATCAGCATTCTGCTTTACGGCATCGGCATGGCGATGTTGGTCGCGGCACTCACCGTGAGTCTGGCGTTCGCCAAAACGGGCATCGTCACCGTGATCAAGAATCGCCTCGGCGTGATTCAGCGCCTCGCCGCGCTGCTCGTGACGCTCACGGGTTTGTATCTCGTGCTCTATTGGTATGCGGCGATCAGCGAAACCAGATCGACCGCGATCGTTTCGCGCATCGAACGCTGGCAGACCAAGGTGGCGTCGTTTCTGCAAGAACAAGGCGCGCCTCGCCTGGTGCTCGTGATGACTGCGATCGTCGCCCTGGCCGTCTTGGTAAGTCGCGCCGGCAAGCGCGAAAAAGTTGGCTCTTGACGCGATGAAATTCGCCAAATTGCTCGCCCATCCAGAAGTGCAGGAGGTCGTCGAACTGCGCAACAATTTCGGGTTCATGGCGTATCACGGCGGGGGTCTCGAGCACCTCACCGACGTGATCGCCCAGAAGGCGGCGCAATTGTCGGGCGCCTCGTATTACGGGGTGCATCAACCCCGAGGTTTGAAATGGCACGTTCCTTCGCACGAGGTTTCACCCAAGTTCTCGAACTCGTTGTCGAGTTTCATCAAACATGTCGACGTCGTGATCACCGTGCACGGCTTCGGTCGAGACGGATATTTCACCTCGTTGTTGCTCGGTGGGCGCAACCGCAATCTGGCGTCGCATCTCTCGACCCACCTCAAGCAGGCGTTGCCCGACTATGAGATTTGCGACGACCTCGAATCGATTCCCACCGACTTGCGCGGTTTGCACGACGAGAACCCCGTGAACCTTCCGCGCCTCGGCGGGGTGCAGATCGAGTTGCCGCCCCGCGTGCGCGGCGTCGGTCGATTCTGGAAAGACTGGCAAGGTGACGGCCTGACGCCGCACACCGAATCGTTGATCGACGCGTTGGTCACGACGGCGAAAAGTTGGCCGATCGCCAAATAAAACTCAGGGTGCGAGGCGCTGAATCTGCCAAGTCGCCGATTTTTCTGCCGGCGCCGGCAACGAATAGACGAAACGATCGTGCAGACGACTCGGTCGACCCTGCCAGAACTCGATCGTGTGCGGCGAGAGGCACCACCCGCCCCAATTCGGCGGACGAGGCACCTCGCGATTTTCGAATTTCGCACGAAACTCGGCTGTGCGCGCCTCGATGAACGCGCGATCGGCGATCGGTTGCGACTGCGGCGAGGCCCAGGCGCCGATTTGCGACTCGCGCGGCCGTGAGGCGAAATAATCGTCGCTCTCTTTGTCGGCGCAGCGCTGCACCGTGCCCCGCACACGAACCTGTCTGTGCAGATCGAGCCAGGCAAAAACCGCGCTGGCGATCGGCGCGAGCAACAACTGACGACTCTTCGCCGAGTCGTAATTCGTGTAAAAAACGAAACCGCGGGCGTCGACGGCGCGAGCCAAAACCACGCGCGAATCGGGCGCGCCGTCTTGGTCGATTGTCGAAACTGTCATCGCGTTCGGCTCGGCCACACCCGCGCTAGCCGCCTGTTCATACCAGACATGCCATTGGGCGATCGGGTCGTCGTTCAGATCTGAACGCTCGAGCCCCGCGGTTTCGTATTGCACCCGGCGGTCGCGCACGCTCATGGCTGTGCGGAGATTTTTTTCGCGCCTCGCATGTATGGTTGCAGCGCTTCGGGTATCGCCACCGAACCGTCGGGTTGCCTGAAGTTTTCGAGAATCGCCGCCCAAACTCGCGGTACGGCCAACGCCGAGGCGTTCAGCGTGTGGGCGATTTCAGAACCCTTGGTGCCGGCCTGTTTGAAGCGAATGTCTGCTCGTCGGGCCTGATAGTCGCTGAACCAACTCACCGAACTGACCTCGAGCCACTGGTCGCAACCCGGCGCATAGACCTCGACGTCGAAACTTCGATGGTGCGACTGACCGAGATCGCCCGTGCAGATCTCGATAACCCGATACGGCAGACCCAGAACCGCGATCGTCGATTCGACGCGGTGCGTCAGTTCGTCGAGCATCGACGGGGCCTGCTCGGGCGTGGTCACCGCCAAAATCTCGACCTTGTCGAACTCGTGCGTGCGCAACATGCCCCGCGTGTCGCGACCCGCCGCGCCGGCCTCGCGCCTGAAACAAGAAGTATGGGCCATATAACGAAGCGGCAGGTCTTCGACTTTCAGCGTTTCGCCGGCGTGCAGGCTGGTCAACGGCACCTCTGCGGTCGGGATGCACCAAAGATCGTCGCGCTGAATAGAAAACGCGTCGTCGGCGAACTTCGGTAATTGACCCGTCGCGGTGAGCGTGCTCGTCAACACCAAACTTGGCGGACGAATCTCTTCGTAGGCGTCGGCATTTCGGTCGAGGGCCAATTGACACAGCGCACGGGCCATCGTCGCCCCGAGACCGCGTTGCATCGTGAACATCGCGCCGCTGATTTTTACCGCGCGTTCGTTGTCGAGAATCTTCAACTGCGCGCCGATCTCCCAGTGGGGCACGCGCTGATGATCGGCGAAGCCCGAGGGCATTTGCAGCGGGCCTTTGACCACGCGGTTGTCTTTGTCGCTGTTGCCGTTCACGACTTCGGCGTGCGGAATGTTCGGCACGCTCAACAACACCTGGTGCAACGAGCCGCCAACTTCGTCGAACTCGACGGCCAGTTTCTTCTCGGTTTCACCCAATTCACGGCTCTGGGCCATCAATTTTTCGGCACCTGCGTCGTCTTTGGCTCGGCGCATCGCCGCCACGTCTTTGGAGATCGAGTTGATCTGGGCCCGATTCGTGTCGCGCAATTTCGTGATCTCGCGCAACCTGGCGTCGAGACGCTGGGCGTCGTCGATTTCGGCGAGGATCGCCGGTTTGCCCCGACGCGACATCGCCGCGCGCACAGAATCTGGCTCGGTGCGCAACAATCTGACATCAATCACACAGTCAGATTAGCCGTTAGGTGAATCGTGAACGCCTTGAATTGCGTACTGTAATGATGATGAATTCAAACGACCCGTCGATCTCGTCGCGCGATGTCGCCGTGAGCGTGAGTGGTCTGGTGGTCGACTACGGAAAACTTCGCGCCGTCGACAACATCTCGTTCGAGGCCAGGGCGGGCCAGGTCACGGTGGTTATCGGCCCGAACGGCGCGGGCAAGACGAGCGCGATCGAGGTCTGCGCCGGCGTACGCCGCGCAACAAGCGGCACCGTGCGTGTTCTGGGTCTCGACCCGCAATCTGACCGTCGCCGGCTCAACACCCAGATGTCGGTGATGCTGCAAGACGGGGGCGTGTATCCGGGCGCGAAAGTGATGGAGGTGACGCGGCACTATTGCAATTTGTACGGCAACAAAACCGACGCCGCGGAGTTGTTGACCTCGGTGGATCTGATGGCGAAACAAAAATCTTCGTGGCGCAGACTCTCGGGCGGCGAGAAACAGCGTCTGTCGCTGGCCCTCGCCTTGGCGGCCAAGCCCAACGTCGCCTTTTTGGATGAACCGACCTCGGGCGTCGACATTTTCGGCCGAGACTTGATTCGCGCCCTGGTGCGACGACTCGCCACCGAGGGTTGCGCGGTGATTCTCGCCACCCACGAACTCGACGAAGCCCAAAGAGTCGCCGATCATGTGCTGATGTTCAATCGCGGCTCGCTGATCGCCGATGCGCCACTGAGCGAACTGCGCGCGCGATCTGGTGGCGACCAGAACCTCGAGGAAATCTTTCGAGCGGCGATCGAAACCTCGGCGAAAGAAACGCGAAGATGAGACTTTACATTTCCCAACTTCGCCAAGAACTCACGGTGATGGCCCGCAACGGCGAGCAACTGTTGTTGTTGGTGTTTATTCCCGTGTTGGTTCTCGTATTTTTTTCGCGAACAGATTTTCTGCCGATAGACGAACAAAGCAAAGTCGACTTTTTGATGTCCGGAGTCTTGGCGTTGGCGATCATGTCGACGGCGATGGTCAGCCTCGGCATCGCCACGGGTTTCGAGCGCAGTTACGGGGTGCTGCGGCGACTCGGCACCACACCGTTGGGCACTGGTCGACTCGTGGCGGCGAAAGTCTCCGCCGTATTGGTGATCGAACTCGTGCAATTCGCGATCTTGATTGGGGTCGGGCTGTGGCTCGACTGGCGACCGACGGCGACGAGCCTGCCGACAATCGTGGCGAGTCTGGTGATCGGCAGCGCCGCGTTCGCCGGCATCGGTTTGACTTTGGCGGGACGACTGCGCGCCGAGGTGAACCTCGCGGCACAAAACGGCCTGTATCTCTTGCTGCTGCTGTTGGGCGGCATCTTGCTGCCCAACGAAGAATTGCCGAACGAACTGCAAGGCTTCGCCGCGTTGTTGCCCAGCAAATCGCTCGGCGATTCGCTTCGCGACTCGTTCTCGGGCGACACCGCAACGAACAGCCTCGTCATATTGGCAGTTTGGGCAGTCGCGACTTGCGGCATCGCCGCACTCAGTTTCAGGTGGTCTGACTAAATTTTCGTTCTTGGCTCTTCGGCCGGTGGCACGCGACCAAAAGCATCGGTGACATCTTTGAAGGTCAAGACCGAATCATCGGCAGCTCGTGCCGACCTGCGATACGACTGGTCGGCGGAGAACCCGGCGATGAAACGCTTGAAGAACAAGAACACGACGATCGACCACAAGAAGATCGCGCCACCCGTCTTCATGATCGCCCCGGCGATCTGTTGGTCGGTGGTGACAGATAGCCCCCACACCCGCACGGCGATGTCATATTGCTTATAGACGGCACCCTCGGCAAAGGTAAGCCATGCTGCAGGCACGGTCGGCACGACCGACATCAAAAAGAGGTAGATCATCTTGCCGCCCGGCTTAAGTTGTCGTTGCAGATCGGGTCCGCAAATCGGCAGCCAGACCAAAAGCGCGGTGGTAACGAGCAGGATGTGCAACGAATAATGCAACGGCGCATTCGAGACGCTTTGGTTCACCAGCGCGGGAATGTGCGTGATCATCACCACGACATTGAATGCGACGCCGGCGACCACGGGCTTGGCCAGCCAATTGACGACCGTGCGCGCCTTGCCAGATCCGAAAACCGCGTCGTACATCCATTTCGGGGTTGCGAGCAACACCAAAGGGGGCATGAAATATGAAAGCGCCATGTGTTGAAACATGTGCACCGAATACAAATATTCTTCGGCCAGGTCGTGCACCGGCCAGTCTGACCCAAGCCAAAGAAACAACACCGCGGCCACGAAGGCGTTGCGTTGCCTGATCGACAAAACTGGTCGGTTCTCGACGACCACGGGGCCGATCACACGAACGGCGTAAATATAGGCGCCGACCACGAAAGCCACCAGCAACCAAACCTCGGGGTGCGCCTGAAACCGCCATGGGTTGACGAGGTCGGCAGATTGCGCGATCACGTCACGAACCTGCGCGAACTATCTGATGAAAAAGTGAAAGGTCGCCAAAAACGCGGCATAGACGCCAACGGCCAAGACCAAGCCCGCATAGAACAAGAAACTGAAAACCTTGTTGTCGAATTTGAGATGCATGAAATAACTCACGACCATCACGAATTTGATCGCCATCATGATCAACAGGGCGGGCAAAAACAACGGGCCGAAATCTACGTAATATGTCGCCACCTCGAGCGCGGTGATCGCCGCCAAAATCAACGCGATGCGAATGTAGCCGGCGTCACTCATGCCGTGCTCTTTTTGGTGGGTCGTCTCGACTGTTTCGGTGGACATGATCAGACCGGGATCAAATAAACCAGGGTGAAGATGATGATCCACACGATGTCGACGAAGTGCCAGTAAAGACCGACCATCTCGACGACCTCGGCTTTTTTGCCGGGCACCGAACTTCGCTTGAGAATGCCGACCAATGACATCAGCATGATGATGCCCACCGTCACGTGCACACCGTGGAAACCGGTCAAGGTGTAGAAGCTCGAGCCAAAGAGGCTGGTCGAGAAACCCAAACCTTCTTTGTAGAAGGCGGTGAATTCGTAGACCTGGCCACCCACGAACGTCGCGCCCAAGAGCGCGGTGACGGTCAGCCACAAGTTCGTTTTACGATCGTCGTCTTTGTGCGCCGCGCTGACGGCGAGAACCATCGTCAAAGAACTCATCAACAACACGAAACTGCTGACCGAAGTGAACGGAATGTCAAAAATTTGACTGGGTCGCGGGCCGCCCGTGACTCGACCGCGATAGAGCATGTAGGTCGAGATCAAACCACCGAACAACAGGCATTCTGAACCCAAGAACGCCCACATGCCGAGTTTGACGTTGGAGATGCCGGTGCTACCGACATGGCCGTGCGCGGTTTCAGCCATGTTTGACCAACTCGGTCGATGAGTTCGGGTTTTCGAAATCTGACTCTGGAGCGGTGCTCGACTCGAGCGACCAGCCATAAGCGGCGAACAACACGATCACGCCCCCCACGACCGCGATCAAATATGAATAGATCAAACCGAAGGTGATCACGGGCAGACCAAACGCCAGCACGATCGGCCAATACGAGGGTGACGGCATGTGGATGTGTTTGTCGGCGTTTCGTTCTTGCTCTGCTATCAACTCTTCGGCCGTCGTGATCTGCTTCATCGTGTGGGTCGCCTCGTCTTCCTCATATTTGCGATGGAAGAACTCGTCGAGATGATGCACCGTGGGGATGACATCGAAGTTGTGCTCTTTGGGCGGGTTCGAAGTCATCCATTCGAGGCTGCGCGCATTCCACGGGTCGAGCGGCGCCTTTTGCGGGTTGCGCGAGGTGACCCAAACATTGATCAAGAAAAACAAAATACCGATCGTCAAAATGAACGAGCCGATCGACGCGACCAAATTCCAGAACGCGAGGTTGAAGAACCCCTCGCCGGCGCGGGCCTCCGTCCATTGATACATGCGGCGCGGCTGGCCTTGCAGGCCCAAGATGTGCATCGGCCCGAAGGTCAGGTTGAGACCGATGATCATCAACCAGAAGTTCCATGAGCCCAACTTCTCGTTGAGCATCTTTCCGAAGACTTTCGGCCACCAATAATAAAAACCGGAGAAGATACCGAGCACCGCGCCGCCGAACAACACATAATGAAAGTGCGCGACGATGTAATAGGTGTCGGTCTGTTGAGTGTCAGATGGCGCGATCGAGTGCGTGACACCGGACAGACCACCGACCGTGAACAACACGATCAAACCGATCGCAAATTTCATCGCCGTGGTGAACCACAACTTGCCGCCCCACATCGTGAGTGTCCAGTTGATTATCTTCACGCCCGTCGGCACGGCGATGGCCATTGTCGCCACAGAGAACACCGCCACCGAGACGGGGCCGAGACCCGAGGCGAACATGTGGTGCGCCCAGACGCCCCAGCCGACGAAACCGATCGCCGCGCCCGAGAACACGACGAACGGATAGCCGAACAATGGCTTGCGCGAGAACACGGGCAGAACTTCGGAGATGATTCCGAACGAGGGCAAAATCAAAATGTAAACCTCGGGGTGACCGAAGATCCAGAAAAGATGCTGCCACAACAACGGGTCGGCACCGGCGGCGACATCGAAGAAGCGCGCGCCGAAATTGCGTTGGAACGAGAGCAAAAACAGCGCCACGGTGATCACCGGCACGGCGAAAAGCAGCAAGAACTGCACGACCGTGATCATCCAGGTGAAGATCGGCATTTTCATCAGCGACATGCCCGGTGCCCGCATGTTGAGAACGGTGATGATCAAGTTGATCGCGCCCGTCAACGAGGCGATACCTGCGATCTGCAGACCCAAAGCCCAAAAATCCACGCCGTTAGATGGCGAAAACACCGGACCCGAGTTTGGCGCGTACATGAACCAACCGCCGTCGGCGGCCCCGCCCAGGAACCAGGCCAGGTTCAAGAAAATTCCGCCGAACAACAGCGCCCAAAAACCGAACGCGTTCAGACGGGGAAAGGCGACGTCGCGCGCACCAATCTGCAGGGGCACGAAGTAGTTGGCGAAACCAGCGGCCATCGGCATCACGAACAAGAACACCATCGTCGTGGCGTGCATCGTGAACATCTGGTTGTAGAGATCTGCGTTGAGAACTTTGCCGTTGGGCGCGGCGAGTTGCAGACGAATCAGAAGCGCCTCGATACCGCCGACGATGAAGAAAAACATCGCCGTGACGGCGTACATGATGCCGAGTTTTTTGTGGTCGACGGTGAACACCCAAGAACGCCAACCCGTAGAAGAAACGGGGCGCTTGAGCAACCCGTAGGTTTCGGTGGGGGTGACGACAACCGGGGCCACTGGTGTAGGTCGTTCGATGATTGCCATGCTGTTGCTCTGTTTCTCCGTTTACTTCAGGGTAATTAGATATGCGACGAGTTTGCTGATGTCATCTTCGCTGAGCGCCAAATACGGCATGCCGCGATACTTGCCGTTGCTGACCGCCAGATTCTCGGGATTGGCGTACATCGGTTTGACCTCGGGGGCGTTGCGCAGCCAAGCCCGAAGATCTTTTTGGTTCAAGCAGTCCTCTGTGACGCCCTCGAGATATTTGGCGCCGATCTTGTCGCTCGGGGCATTCCACACTTCGTCGCGGCATTGCTTGGAGAGCAGGTCGAACATCGCGCCGGCAAAAGTATTGCGGGTCATAAAATACGAAAGGTTCGGTGCGGCACCCGACCAGACATTTTCATCCGGGGCGGCGATCGCCGGCGTGCCATCGGCGCGGGTCAACCCGTTGACCTGATGACAGCGCACGCACTGGTTCAAGAAGACCTCTTCGCCCTGCTTGGCCAAGGTGCCGGCGGCGGGAGAAACATACGGTGCCTGTTGGTTGGCGACCCACTTGGCGAAATCTTCCTTGCTCAATGCGACGGCTTCCATGCGCATGTTGGCGTGCGAGAGACCGCAGAACTCGGTGCACTGACCGGCGTAGATGCCTGGCTCGTCGGCCTCGAGACGCAGGGTGTGAACGCGCCCTGGCACGGCGTCACGCTTGCCATTGAGCGCCGGAATCCAATATGAATGGATCACGTCGCGGCTGGTCTCACGCAACAAGACTTTTGTGCCGACGGGCATGACCAATTGACCCGAGGTGATGATCGGTTGGGTGATGCCGTATTCGTTCTGCACGGGATAGTCGTACTCCCACCACCACTGCTGGCCCGTGACGTTGATGATCATTTCGGTGTCGTCGGTTTTCGCCAGTTTGAATATCGCGCCAAAAGTGAACACCGCGACCACGGCGAGGATCAGGGCCGGAATAATCGTCAGCGTTATCTCGAGGGCGGGCTTGCCATGAATCTGCTCGGGGATCGGCTGGCCACGGTCTCGATATTTGATGATCGTGTATGTCACGGCGACGGCGACGATCAAACCGATGACTCCCGCCACCGCAAAAACGGGTTGCTGCAGGTCGTCGATCAATTTTGAGTTCGGGCCCTTGGGTTGCCAGGTGTCTTGCGGGGCGTTGGTCGCACAGCCGGTGAGCAATGCCGAAATGCCGATCGATGAAACGATCGCGAAACGACGCTTGTTCAACACGAGTCGAACGCTAGCGATCGACCCCCGTAACCGAACCGCAAGTCGACTGCGACTCACGGCACAACCACGGCGATCTGCTTTTCTTCGGCGCCGGCGATGAACAAGTAGTACGTGTTATCGGGGCCCGACGACTTCGGAATATTGAGGGTCAAACTTTGCTCGGCGCCAAATTCGACGAGTTGGGTGCAGGTTTCGTCAGAGTGGCTCTTGTCGGTCGCGTCTTTCTTGCCACCCAAGTGCGCGACCAAGCGGAATTTGCCCTCGGTTTCATTGCGGAAAATGATGTTCGAGGGGTTTGACCGGGGCACGGTCAGGGTTTTCTGTTCGGCTTTGAGGCCCTGGATGTTGACGAACAGTTCACCATCGCGATATGTGACTGTCGCCAAGGCCGAGGATCGCAACGAGAGCGTTTCTTCGGACCCCTTGTCGAAATATTTCGACTTTTCTGGGCCGCATTCGGCGTGGGTGAAGTGGCCCTCGGCGGCCGCCTCGACCAGATCTTTGCGTTCGCCCGAGACCGCGCCCGCGATGCCGCCGGCGCCGATGCCCAGCGCGCCCAGCACGCAGATCGACGCACCGACCGAGCGCTTCATGTTTGGTCGCGCGGCGAACAACGCGCCGGCGACAAGCACGAGGGCGCCGGCGACGATGAACAAGACCGCGCCCGTCGCCTTGTCGACGCTGAGCATGATGCGGGAGAACATGAAAATGACGACGCCCAAACCGACGGCCGCCAACACTGGGAATTCGATCGGATTGAGCAGACGCTTGCGCACGGAAAAGTTGAAACTTGAATCGGTCGACGCGCGCTCGCTCCAGGCTTGCACCATCCATTCGCTCAATGCGGCCAACAACACGACGACGCCACCGAACGTGACGATCGATGAAGTGACCAGACCCAGAACGACGAACACGACACCGATGCCGGTGACGAGCGGCCACATGCTCTGTGTCGTGGTTTCGGTCGTGTCGAGATTGGCGTCGCGGGTGGTGCCGTCAGAAGTGGCGGCGGCGATGCCGGCCAACAGCGCACCGACACCGATCAAGAAACTGATCGCGACGCCGGCGAGCGCGAGTTTGTCGAAAAACGCGAGCGAGATGATCAGCGCGACGACCGAAAGCACTGTCACACCGAAGAAGTATTTGAAGCCGGTCGAAAACATCATGCCTACTTTTGAACGTAAACCACGAGCCACAGCATCGAAAAGATCGCCGAGATGGCGTAACAATAAACGGCGTGGGCGATGACAAGGTCTTTGTCACCCGAACGACCGCCGATCGACCTGAATAGCGCCAACAGCGTGAAGCCCGTGCAGACCACGATCATCGCCAGCATCGTCGCCGTGACGGCATAGAACATGGTCATGTAGCTGCCGTCGCGCACGCCGATGCCCATCTGGGTGTAGACAGCCAATTGCGCGTTGATCAGGGCGATTTCGGTGAGCAAAACGACACCGAGCGCCAACGAGGTGTGCTTCGAGTCGTTGCGGCGCGAAGAGTAAATCGCCCACTGCGCCATCACGCAGGTGATCACGAACGTCATCATCATCGTGTTGGTCGCCACTTCGGGGATCTTGATGTTCTCCGGCAACCAGTCGCGCAACATTTTCGTGCCGTCGGTCGACTCGCGCAACGGCGCGTTGGACCTGAAGTCGAGCCAAATCGCCAACATCGAACCCATCACCATCGCGCTCACGGTCGACAGCAGACCAGCGAGCACCAAGATCGGGCGACGCACGATCATTTTTGGTCCGGCGCCGAGCGCGTTTGCGGTCGTGCTCATCGCCGACTAACCCTTTACGCTCTCGAACAAGTCGGCGCTCGTCGCGGTATTCAATTCGCCTTTTCGAAATGACTTCATCGCCAAACCGATGAACGACAACACGACGAGCGTCATCAGCAGATGACCGACCGTGACGAGCGAGTTCCACAACCAGGCGGGGCCCGAATATTTGAAGTCGGTCACCGTCGCCGCGGGCTGGTCGGCGAAACCGGCGATGAAAAACGGCAACGACGCCAAAACGGTGGCGAGAAACCCGAGCAAACCGAGACCAATAACCGGTGTCGAGGGCATCTGACGACCCCAGATTCTCGGCCCGAAATACGAGACGGCACCGATGCTGCTCAAAAGCACGCCGTAGGTGACATAGACGAGAACGCCCTCTTCGAAAACCGTGTTGGCCAGGTTGAGATTGGTGATTTTCTGCACGGCGCTGCCGATCATGCCGGTGAGCACCATGCCGACACCCAAAAACGCGGGCACGAAAGCGGCGTCGAGTTTTGCCCGCTCGTTCTTCATCGCCAACAGGCACAATCCGAGAACGATCAACACGCCGAGAATCGACAGGTCATTGAACAACAGATACGGCACCAACGACTTGGCGATCTCGCCGAGCCCACCGGAGAAAGTGACGGTGTGCGAAGTCTGGGTGACCGAGGCGAGCATCGCCGTCGACATCAAACCGACACCGATCAACAATCCGCCGCGCAAGGGTTGTTTGCCTTTGGTCATGGTCGCCACGATCTGCGCCAGAACACCGAGAGTCGGTATCGCCACCAGAAAAACTTGCGGTGCACCGAACGCCCAACCCAACCAGGCGTTCACGCCGTCGCTGGCGCCGAAAGTGCTTCTCTCGTATGAATGGTCGACGGCGACAAAGATCAGCGCGCCGACCGCGACGGGCAATGTCACGAGCATCGAGATGCTGGTGACGAGGGCCGACCACGAAAAAATCGGCGCCTCGATCAGCGTCATGCCCGCGCGACGCGAAGTCAGAACGGTGGTCGCGACGCTCGCGCTGATCAAGAGCAGCCCGGCCACGACCAAACCCAGACCACCGAAATAAAGGTCGACCATCTCGGCGTCGCCCCCGCCCGGACCGCCGTTGTTTAGGTAGGCGGTGCCGACGAGCACGACCCCGAAGAACCAAAGATAAAAACCGAGCAACGCCGCGCGCGCGAAAGCGAGCGAACGGGCCCCGATCTGCATCGGCACGACGGCCACGGCCAGACCCAGCATCAACGGCGCGGTCACCGCATATATAAGGTCAAAACGAAAGGCCGAGAAGAGTTGCACGATGATGTCGGAACCCAAAAGCGCGCTGGATGTCGAGATGCGTTCGGCGGCCAAAAGGGCGCCTTCGACCGCGGTCGCCAGCGCGAAAATCGCCGAAATTGAAATCAGCATTCGGCCCAGACGCCTGTGGTCGTTGGTCATCAAATAGGCGGCGACCGTCGCGAGAAAGTTCGATTTGGTCGCCGATTGCACCCCTGAACTCGTCGCGGATGAGCCCACTTCAACTGCCGTCATAACTCAGATAACGCTAACAGTTTGCCCGTTTATCGGGGAAACTTCTCTATTGCACTAAGTTGCTCAAAGCAACACATCCAGCATCATCGCCCCGAACAACACCGTCACATAAGTGATCGAAAACGAAAACACTCGCATCGACCACGCCTCGGTGGGTCGGCGACTCAACATCGCGGTGCCGATGATGAAACCGAGCCCTGCTGTCGCGGCGGTCAGACCGTAAATCAAACCCAGGTTCGCCACGGGTATCAGCACGAGAGTGGCGAATGTCAGGACAACCGTATAAGCGACCATCGTGCGCACCGTTTTGTCGATTGCGACGACGGTCGGCAACATCGGCACTTTCGCCGCGCGATATTCGTCGGCGTGTCGAATCGCCAAGGCCCAGAAATGCGGAGGCGTCCACAAAAAAATGATCACGAACAACCAAATCGCCGGCCAACCAACCGAGTTGGTGACAGCCGCCCAACCGACGAGGGTCGGCACCGCGCCCGCCGCGCCACCGATGACGATGTTCTGTTTGCTGGTGCGCTTCAACCACAGCGAGTAGACGAAAACATAAAACGCCATCGCCCCGAGCGCCAAGAACGCCGACAAAAGATTCGCCCCGAGCCACAACACCAAAAAGGCGACGACCTCGAGCGCCACCGCGAAGATGAGCGCATTTTTTGGTTTGATCAGACCGGTGACCAACGGTCGGGTTTGCGTGCGTTTCATCAGCTTGTCGATGTCGCGATCGATGTACATGTTGATCGCGTTCGCCCCGCCCGCTGCCAGCGAGCCGCCAAACAAAGTCACGGCGATCAGCCACCACTCGGGCCACCCCGCCGCCGCCACGACCATCGTCGGCACGGTGGTGATCAGGAGCAGTTCGATGATGCGCGGTTTGGTGAGCGCGATGTATCCGCCCAACAGCGATTTGGGCGATCGTTTCGACTCGTGGGTGAACAAACGAGACGGCACCACGGGTCGAGCGTTGATCGGCACGCGCTAATCGTACGATGATTATCTTGCTGCGCCACAATGGAAACATGGACCAATCCGCCGTCGCGAGCGTGCAACCCGCGCAGGTGCAGGAGCCCGATCTCGCGGACGACACCTCGGCGGATCGCCCGTGGATCGTGATCGTGTGGAACGACCCGATCAACTTGATGTCGTATGTGACGTTTGTTTTTCAAAAATTGTTCGGCTACAGCCTTGAAAAAGCCACCGAGTTGATGCTGGATGTGCACAACAAGGGTCGCGCTGTGGTTTCGAGCGGCACTCGCGAACACGCCGAGTTCGACGTCTACAGACTGCACGAGCACGGTCTTTGGGCGACGATGGAGCACGAGTCGCTGTGAAAAACGATTTTCCGATCGCGCGAACCAAGAACGGAAAGTTCAAGATCAATCTGCATGACGACCACCGCGAGGTGTTGCAGGAATTGATCGAACAGTTCCGCGAGACGTTGACATCTGCCGCGTCGGCTAAATCCGCGGCCTCTGCGACGGGTGTTGACCACGAGACGAACCTGCGGCGGTTGTTTCCGACCGCGTATCACAACGACGCAAAAGCCGACGCCGAGTACCAACGATTGATGCGCGACGAACTTCTTGCGTCGCGTCTCGCCTCGGCCGAGGTGGCTTCGACCGTGATCGCCAGCAAAAACGAGATCTCGGCCGAAGAAATGGACGCGTTCACCCGCAGCGTCAACAGTTTGCGACTGGTGCTCGGCACGACTTTGGATATCGCCGAATCTGACTATGGCGCCGGGGCGAAAGAAGCGCGCAAAAAGCACGAAGCCGACGACACGGGCGAGACAGAGATTCAACGGGAGCTCTACGAATATCTGGGCTGGTTGCTCGAGTGGTGCGTGATGGCGCAGAGCGAGTCGAATTGAGTCTTTTCGAATTCCCCAAGTTTTTCGGGGAACCACGGTGGTAGATTTCATATGCTTTTCCAACGAGTAAGAAATCCTTGCCCCCATCGTCTAGAGGCCTAGGACACCACCCTTTCAAGGTGGCGGCACGGGTTCGAATCCCGTTGGGGGTGCGAAGATCAGTTTCAGCGAAAGCAGAATCTGGTCCCGTGGTGAAGTTGGAGTTCACGCCGCCCTGTCAAGGCGGAGGTCGCGGGTTCAAGTCCCGTCGGGACCGCTGGGGAGTGTTCGCACTTCTCCAGGTCGGGTAGCTCAGTAGGCAGAGCATGCGCCTGAAAAGCGCAGGGTCACCGGATCGACGCCGGTCCCGACCACAATTTAATTA
>VGAB01000014.1 GCA_016870935.1 Actinomycetota bacterium
GTGGGCGCGACGGGGCTTGAACCCGGGACCTCCACCATGTCGAGGTGGCGCTCTACCAACTGAGCTACACGCCCTTAATCTCGCCTAAGCATATCGGCGTCGAACGGGTTCGCAGTTATGAAGCGACTAATGCGAGAATACGAGTCGTCTTTTAACCAAATATATTTCTTCATCGATTCGGGGGTCGAATGTCGAAGCTAACTCTCAAAGATCTTTTTGCCGCCAAGGGCAAGCGACATCTGACGCAGGTCTTCGTTCGAACTCCGCGCGAAGCGGCCGCCTGCGAAGAAGCAGGCATCGACATGCTCGTCGCCGCCGAGCTTCATGACGGCCAAACCAGCGACTATGTCGGCATTCGAAAAGCGGCGCCCAACACGTTCTTGACGATCGGTCTCGCCATCAACACATATTCGGGACATACCGAGGTTTTGCGCAACGCATATCGACTGATGGGCGTCGGCGCCGACACGCTCTATTGCGGATACGGCATACCCACGATCAAGGCGCTCGCCGACGAGTTCATCCCCGTGGTCGGCCATGTCGGCCTCGTGCCCTATCGCAACTCGTGGTTCGGCGGCATGAAGGCGGTCGGCAAAACCAGCGCCGAGGCGATTCGTGTCTATGAGATCACCAAGCGATACGAGGAGGCCGGCGCCATCGGCGTCGAAATGGAGGTCGTGCCCGCCGAGGTCGCCACCGAAATCTCCAAGCGCACGAAAATGTTGATCATCGGCATGGGTGCGGGCATCAACTGCGATGTTCAGTACCTCTTCGCCACCGACATCTTGGGCGACAACGAGGGCCATGTTCCGCGCCATTCAAAGGAGTACCGCGACTTCAAGAGCGAATACCGTCGCCTGCATCGTGAATCGGTTGCGGCATTCAAAGAGTTCCGCAGCGACGTGCTGACCGGGGCGTATCCCGCCGATCACAACAACGTCACGATCGACAAAAATGAATTCGCCGCTTTTCTAAAAGCGATCAAATAGTCTCAGACCGCGTCGATCAGACGCAGGGCGACTTCGTTGGCCAACAACCGACCGTCGATCGTCAGCACGATTTTGTCGTCGCGACGCTGAATCAATTCGCTCATTTCATCCAGATCGGCTTCACTAAATGAACCAAGAGGCACGCCTTCGCGGGTTCGCACCAAAAGTTGCAGCGCCTCTCGTTTGCGTGTTTGGGCGTCGAGCGTTTCGCTCGCCGATTCGGGCGACTCACCCGCGTTCACGAGTTCGATATATCTCTCCGGCGTGCGCACGTTCCACCAACGGCGCCCGTTCAAATGCGCGTGCGCCGCACTGCCGAAACCCTCGTAGTTGCCCTGCCGCCAATACAGCGAGTTGTGCTCGCACTCGCGACCAGGCATCGCCCAATTCGAAATCTCGTAGTTCAACAGGTTGTTCGCCGTCATTATCTCGTCGCACAGCAGATATTTGTCGGCCTGGTCGTCGTCGTCGGGATGACGCTCCGGTTGTGTCGCCAACACGGTGTTCGGCTCGACCGTCAACCCGTATGCCGAAACATGCGTCGGATTCAACCCGACCACCGCGTCGAGTGTCTCGCGCCAGTCGTGCAGCGTCTCGCCAGCCGCGCCATAAATTATGTCGAGATTGAAGTTCTCGATTCCGGCTTCGCGCACGCAGTCGACACTCCTTCGCACATTTTCGGGTTTGTGCGTTCGGCCGAGCGCTCGCAACACATGTTCGACCGAAGACTGCACGCCGATGCTGACGCGATTCACGCCGCCCCGCCGAAAGACGTTCATCATTTCGGTCGAAATGTCGTCTGGGTTGCACTCCACCGTCACCTCGGCGCCACCCGCCAGCGGTATCTCGCTCAGTACCCCCATCAACTCCTCGGCCGGCACGAGGGTCGGCGTCCCGCCGCCGATGAACACGCTCGTCGCCAACGGCATCGAGTTCGCCACGCTTCGGCGAATGTGCGTGCGCAGGGCCGTCAAATATTGCCCGATCAGTTTCTCGCGGTCGGTGAAGGTCGCGAACGCGCAATAGTCGCACTTCTTGGCGCAAAACGGGATGTGCACGTACACGCCGAAGCCGGGATGCATTCGAATCAACCTTGCGTGGTCGGTGGCACGAACAGCAGGTCGAGTTCGGCGAGTTTCGAGCCGACTTCGTCCACCGATATGTCGAGCATCACCGCGATCGCCCGCGTGTCATGGGCGCGAACGGTTATCACTTTGCCGTTGAAGTCCTGTCGTTGCACCTGAATCATCCGCAAAAATCGCTCGAGCATCTTGAACTCGAGACCCTCGCGCGTCGAGAGTTTCGCCACATCGATTCGCAATTTTGTCGGCGCCGAAGCACCCGGCTGGTTGGTCTCGACGCGCATCGGGTCTCGCGGCAGCAACTGGTCGATCGTTACGCCGTAGAACTTGGCCAGCCGCTCGAGTCGCGGCACCGAGATCGCGCGCTCTCCGCGTTCATACGCGCCGAGCACCGAGGCTTTGAACTCTTCGTGCGACTTCAGTTCGACCTCGTTCAACGAGAGGTTCTTTTGCGACCGAATCGACCTCAGTCGCTCGCCCACCATGCGAGAAAACGGCGACTGCTCGAGCAGTTCGTCGTCAGTCGGGCTCATGATCGGTTCAGTTTCCTTTTGTTCGGCAACTTGACATTAGAACAGCGGCGCTCATCGCCGCCGTCTCGGCGCGCAAAACATTGTCGCCGAGCGAAACCAACCCGACGCCAATCTTCTTCTCCGAGTCGGTGAACCCGCCCTCTGGCCCGATCGCCAAGGTTCGATGCGATCCGGAGATCGGTTCACCCGCCGGGTCGGCGATATAGACATCTTCGATCGTCGCCAAATCTTGCATACCCGAGACGGTCGGCAGCCAGACCCGCCGCGACTGCATCGCCGCCTCGCGCGCCACGGTGCGCAACCGCTGCAAATTCTTCTCCGCTCGTTTGGTCTCCCATCGCACCACGCTTCGCTCCAGGTCGCCGAGCACGATGATTTCATCGATTCCAAGTTCGGTCAGTTTTTGAATCGTCCATTCGGGTCGATCGCCCTTGACCAGCGAAAACGCGATCCTCAATCGCCACTTCGGCGCCGCTTCGACGACAACCTCGCCGATCGGCTGAATCGAACCGTCCTTGCCGATCGAAACCGACATCCATCGACCCGCGCCGTCGGTGACCGTCACGGGGTCGCCTTCTTTCACCCGCAACACGCGCAACAAATGATGAGCGTCTTCGTCGCCCAACCCAGGGTTGTCGATCGACCCTATAAATACGTGTGCCGCCGAATCACGCAGCGCGGGGTTCACGAAAACGCCGACTTAATCTTCGACTTCAGCGAACCGTCGCCAGACGCGACCGTTTCACCCCGCTCCTTGGCCAGTTGCAACAACAACTCGCGTTCTTTGTTCGAAAGTTTCTTCGGCACCACGACGTTGATTCGTGCGCGCAGGTCGCCCCGGGTTCGGCTGCGACTCCGTTGACTTTGGTTGAGATACGGCACTCCCCGATTTTTCAAGACATATTCGTGCCCGTGCTGCACCCCCGGCGCGACGGTGAGCGTCTCGTCACCGTCGAGCGTCTGCAAAACAAGGTCGACCCCGAGCGCCGCCTGGGCGATCGAGATCGGCACATTGGTGACCAAATCATTTTCTTCGCGAACATAAACCTCGTGGTCGCCCACCAAAATATGGACATAAAGATCACCGGCCGCGCCACCGCGCGGCCCGACACCCCCGCGCCCACTGACACGCATCGTCTGCCCGCTCGCGATGCCCGCGGGAATCTCGATCTCGTGGCTCTGCTCTTTTGTCACCCGACCTTCGCCGCGACACTTGCCGCAGGGCGAAGCGATCACTTCACCAGTACCTCGACATTTGCCGCACGGGGTCGTCGTCACCATCTGGCCCAAAATGCTCTGTCGCATTCGACGCACCTGGCCCGAGCCGCCGCAATCGGAGCAGGTCGTCGCCTTGGTGCCAGCCGCCGCGCCCGAGCCGCCGCATTCTTCGCAACTCACCGCGGCCCTGATCGGCACCGATGTTCGACACCCGAACACGGCGTCGACAAATTCAATTTCGATTTGCGTCTCGAGATCCGGTCCTCGTTGCGGCCCCGACTGCTGTCGCGAACCGCCGCCAAACGGCGAGTCTCCTCCGAAGAAGGCGTCAAAGATACTTCCGAACCCTCCGGCGCCGAACGGGTCGCCACCCGCCCTGCCGCCGCCCGAAATGCCCGCCTCGCCGAACTGGTCGTATCGGGCCCGCGAGTCTTGGTCTGACAGAACTTCGTACGCCCGACTCACTTCTTTGAATTTCTCCTCGGCGTCGGCGTTGTTCGGGTTCGCGTCAGGGTGAAGTTCGCGCGCCAACTTTCGATATGCGCGCTTTATCTCTTCCTGGCTCGCCCCGCGTGAAACCCCGAGCAACTGGTAAAAATCGGCCGCCATCGCGTTCAGTTGTCGGTCAAACGACGCCCGAGACGATCGCTCACAAAATCGACCGTCGCCAGAGCCTGCGGATAATTCATGCGCGTCGGCCCGAGCACGCCGACGGTGCCAACCGTTTCACCATCTGCGCGCACCGGCGACAGCACGACCGAGCAGGCCGATAACGGTTCGACGCCGTGTTCGGCACCGATCGCCACCGACAAACCACGGTTCAACATGTCGCGCACGAGCGTGACCACGACATATTGCTGTTCGAGAGTGTGCAACACGTTGCGAACTATCTCGACGGCGTCGAACGCCTCGGCCATCTGCGCGGCGCCACCGACGAAGAAGTTTCCATCGTCGCGTTCATAATCGAGAGCACCTAAAACCTTCTCGCAAAGGTCGGCTTCGACCTCGACACCTCGCTTGTTATCACGACGACGCTGCTTCAAGTCGCGCAACGGCTTGGCGACCAGTAATTTCTGCAGTCTCTCGTTTGCACGAGCGATCAACTCGTCGGTGACGTCTTCTGTAATCTCGATTTGCGCGTTTTCGACCGAGCCGTTCGACAGCACGACCACCACCGTCATGTGATGAGCCGACAACCGCACGATCTGCACCGAGCGCACGACCGCGACCTCGACCGTCGGCCCGATCACCACCGAGGCATAGTTGGTCAACTGGGTCAACAGCATCGAGGTGCGCTGCAAGGTCTCTTCCAGCCGAAAATGCGCATTTTCGAAAAAGCTTCCGACTTTTTGCTGCTCGATCGTGCCGAGTTTCCCGGTCGGCACCAAATTGTCGACGAAAAATCGATAGCCCTTGTCGGTTGGTATTCGACCCGCCGACGTGTGCGGGTGCGTCAGATAGCCCTCGCGTTCGAGCACCGCCATCTCGTTGCGCACCGTCGCCGAAGAGACCGCCAAATCACGAATTTTTGCTATGTGCGCCGAGCCCACCGGTTGTGCGGTGGCGATGTACTCCTCAACTACTGCCCTGAGGATTGCGGTCTTACGATCGTCAAGCATTTACAACTCTTCAGCCTACCGAGCGATTAATTTCCCCGCTGATCTTGTATCGACTCAAGGCCTCGTCGCGTTCGACCGAGTGATCGACCATCGGCGCGGGATACTCAGAAAACAAACCACCTTCTTGCAGCCACGGGGCATGCACGAATTTTTTTGGCACGTCTCGAAGTTCGGGTATCCACTCGCGCACAAAATTGCCGTCAGGGTCGAATTTTTCGCCCTGCAACACCGGGTTGAACACCCGAAAGTATGGCGCCGCGTCGGTGCCGGTGCCCGCCGTCCACTGCCAGCCGTGATTGTTCGAGGCGATATCTCCGTCGACCAGATGTCTCATGAAAAATTTCGCGCCCCATTGCCAAGGCAGGTGCAGATCTTTCACCAGGAAACTTGCGGTGATCATCCGCACCCTGTTGTGCATCCAGCCGGTGGCCAACATCTGACGCATGCCCGCATCAACTATGGGGTATCCCGTCTTGCCGCTGCACCAGATTTCGAATCTCTTCTTCGCTTTCGCGTCGGTGTCGACCTCGAGCGTGTCCATTTTCGGTTGCAAGTTTTTCCATGTCGTATGCGGCTGATGAAACAAGACGTCCGCATAAAACTCGCGCCAACAAAGTTCGCTGCGATAGTGGTCGTGATTCGCGTTCGGCTCGAGTTCGGCCAACAATTGCCGGGGGTGCACGACGCCGAATCGCAGATACACCGACATCTGGCTGCAGCCGTCGCGGTCGGGGTTGTTTCTCTCGGTCTTATATTTGCCCAGGCTGCTTTGCGCGAAGTGCTGCCAGCGATCCCATGCCGCGCGCGATCCGGCCGCGGCAATGTCCGCGGTCAACGGCGGGTCGATGGGTATTTCGTCGCTTGCGACTGCGGGTGCGCCGTGCCATTTCACCTTGGGTTTGTCGACCGGCGCCGACCAACCGTGCGCCAACCAAACTTTCGAAAACGGAGTGAACACCGAATACGGCGTACCGTCGGCCTTCGACACCGTGCCCGGCTCGACCGCATACGGAGAACCCACGCGATTCAAACTCGCACCGACACTTTTCAGTTTCTTTTCGACTTCGGCGTCGCGTTTTTGACCGTACGGGGCGAAGTCTTTGGCCGCGAAGACCTCCGTCGCCCCGACTTGCTTGGCGACCTTCGCCACCTCATTTATCGGGTCGCCCGTTCGCACCACGAGAGCGCCGTTCATCTCGCGGTTCAACTCACGCAACGATCTATACAAAAATGCCAGTCGGGGCGCTCCAGAGCGCTCGAGAAAAATCGGATCTAGCACGAACAGCGGCGTGACATCACCGACGCGGGCCGCCGCCACCAGCGCGGGGTTGTCTTCAAGTCGCAGGTCGCGACGAAACCACATCACCGAGTTAGTCATTATGTTGGCCCGCCATGATTTTTGCTCGTTTTATTCTCTATCGCCACGCCAACGCGGCGACCACCGCACAAACTAGGGCAATCACTCCTCCGTACGCCAGCGACCACTCGGGCGAGAACATGTCGGCGATCAAACCCGTTATTGGTCCGCCGATCGGCGTGCTGCCCAAAAATGCGACGGCCGTCAGCGCCAGCAACCGGCCGCGCATGTCGGGTGGCGACTCTTGCTGGCTGATTGCATTTCCCGCTGCGATCATCGCCGCCCCGCCGATACCTAGGGGCACGCTCCACAAGAATGCGATCCAATAGTTCGTCGCGAACGCCATGCCGATGCTCGCCACACCGAGCAGGGCGATGTTGCCGACGAACCACCGCAGCGAAACCACCCGCTGGCGAGCCGTCAACAACGCGCCGATCAAATTGCCGATACCGATCACCGACATCGACCATCCGAACGCCCGGTCGTCGCCCCAATTCAGGTCGGCGAGTTTGGGCAACGCAACACCGAAATTGAATGAAAAGGTGCTGACGACCACATAGACCAAGAACATTGTGAGCAACCGGCGATTGCCGGCGACATACGAGAAAACCTCGCGCACCGGCGAGCCACCCGCGGGTCGCACGGTCGCCGGATACATCTCGGCCTTGCGCAAACCCGTGAGACCGTAGATCATGGCGGCGTATGAGAGACCGTTAAGGATGAACAACCACCCCGTTCCGAGCGGCCCGATCAAGGCGGTGGCAATCGCCGCACCAAAGATGCGCGAGCCGGTCATCACCGCCGTGTTCAACGACATCGCGTTCGGCAAATCTTCCTGTGGCACCAGTTCTGTGACCAGACCCCGCCGCGCGGGATTATCGAACGCGCCGATGATGCCCAGCAGCAACGACAACGCATAGACCATCGACACATTGATCACGCCCGAGAGATCGAGCACGCCCAACAACAATGCCTGCACCGCCAACAGCGCCTGCGAGATCAACGCGATGCGTCGTCGGTTGTGACGGTCGGCCAACGCCCCGCACCATGTGCCGAGCAGCAACATCGGCAAGAACTGAAACGCCACGTTGTAGCCGAGATCGGCCGCGTTTCCTGTCAGCCGATAAATCAGCAACGACGAGGCCGTCAACTGCAACCAGGTGCCGATGTTCGACAGCAACAAGCCGACAAAGAACAAACGGGCGTTGAAATATTTCAGCGAGCGAAAAACGCTCGCGTGCTTCTGGTCGACGACTTCGGTCAAGGTCGTCAGCCGTCTAGTTTCAACGCCGAGATGAACACGTCGCCGGGTATCTCGACCCGACCGATCGATTTCATCTTTTTCTTGCCTTCTTTTTGTTTCTCGAGCAACTTGCGCTTGCGCGAAATGTCGCCGCCGTAGCACTTGGCCAAGACGTCTTTGCGCTTGGCCTTCACGGTTTCGCGGGCGATGAACTTGCCGCCGATCGCCGCCTGAATCGGCACGTCGAACATCTGCCGCGGAATCAACTCTTTGAGTTTTTCGCACATCCGCCGGCCGTAGTCGTAGGCCTTCTCGCGATGCACGATCGTGCTGAACGCGTCCGCGGCGATGCCGTTGAGAAACAGATCGACTTTTACGAGGTCAGACTCGCGATACCCGTGCAACTCGTAGTCGAGACTCGCATAACCCTGAGACCTGCTCTTCATCTGGTCGAAGAAGTCGACCACCACTTCGGCCAGCGGCATCAGATAGTGCATCTCGACGCGTTCGGGCGAAAGATATTCGAGTTTGTCGAGTTCGCCGCGTCGCGTCTGGCATAGATCCATGAGCGTGCCCGTGTAGTCCTTCGGGGTGATTATGTTCAACTTGAAAAACGGCTCCTCGATCGACTTGATGTAGTTCGTCGGCGGCAGATCGCTCGGGTTGTCGCAGATCGTCGCGCTGCCGTCTGTTTTCGTCACCTGATATTGCACCGACGGCGCCGTGGCGATCAACGCCAGATTGAACTCGCGCTCGAGGCGCTCCTTGACGATTTCCATGTGCAACAACCCCAAGAATCCGCACCTGAAGCCGAAACCCAACGCGCCAGACGACTCGGGCAGATAACTGATCGACGCGTCATTCAGCTTGAGTTTCTGCAGACTCTCGCGCAAGGTTTCGAAGTCGTCGGCCTCGATCGGAAACAAGCCGCAGAACACCATCGGCTTCGGGTCGCTATAGCCGTCGAGCGGCGCATCGGCCGGTCGCGACTCGTGCGTCACGGTTTCGCCGCTGCGCGCCTCGCCGACATCTTTGATGCCCGCGATCAGATAGCCCACTTCGCCCGGGCCCAGTTCGTCGACGGGTGTCGGCGCGGGTCGGCGCACGCCCACCTCGAGCGCCTCGTGCACGGCGTTGGTCTGCATGAACAAAAGTTTTTCGTTGCTGCGCATTCGACCGTTCATCACGCGCACCGACGAAACAACGCCGCGATATTGGTCGTATTGGCTGTCGAATATGAGGGCCTGTAGCGGCGCGTCGGCGTCGCCTTTCGGCGGCGGGATTCTTTGCACGATCGCGTCCAACAACTCGGCCACCCCCTCACCCGTCTTGGCCGAGATTCGCAGAATATCTTCGGCTCGAATGCCCAGAACTTTTTCGATTTCCATCGCGTAACGATCGGGGTCTGCCGCCGGCAGGTCGATTTTGTTCAGCGCCGCGACGATCTCCAAATTGTTTTCAAGCGCGAGATAACAGTTGGCCAAAGTCTGGGCTTCGATGCCCTGCGCCGCATCTACGACCAACACGACCCCCTCGCAAGCCGCCAAAGACCTGCTCACTTCATAACCAAAGTCGACATGTCCCGGCGTATCGATCAGGTGCAGGGTGCTGTCTTTCCAGTCGACCCGCACGTTTTGCGCCTTGATCGTTATGCCCCGCTCGCGCTCGAGATCCATGCTGTCCAGGTATTGCGCGCGCATCTCGCGGGCGTCGACCGCCTTGGTCATCTCAAGAATTCGGTCGGACAGAGTCGACTTGCCATGGTCGATATGCGCAATGATCGAAAAATTTCGTATTCGAGATAAATCCATTGCGCCGTTTCTCCGAGATCTCGACTCGCTAGGTCATGCCCGAACCGCGCGCGAGATTTCTGCAAATTCTACTCGGCTCATGTTTGGCAAGGCCTCACCCGCTGTTAGCCTTGCGGTGTGGCAAATATCAAATCGCAAAAAAAGCGCATCATCACCAACGCGAAAGCAACAAAGCGAAACAAGGCAGTTCGCAGCGAGATCAGCACCCGCATCAAGAACGCCGTTGAGACGGCTGGCACACCCGAGAACAAAGAAGCCCTTCGTCTGGCCGTCAAGCGCCTCGACAAAGCCGCCGCAAATCGAACGATTCACCCCCGTCAGGCCGCTCGTCGCAAGAGCCGCCTGATGCGCAAACTCAACGCCGCTTCGGCGAAGTAGCGCGCGACGACCTGGTCGTCGTACCCATTCGGCAAAGTCTGGCCACCAAGATCTCCATCGTCAGTTCTTCGCCCAAATCTTTGCCGCCTCGCAAATCAAGGTCGGCTCGCGCCAACATCTGCACCGCCTGACCCACGCCGGTCGAGCCCAGTCGTCGATATTGGTTCAGGTATTTCCTGGCCTGAAAATCACTCTTGCTGCCGATGAGCGTCATCGCCTGTTGCGGCGACTGAATTTCGGGGCCGTCAAGGCGCATCAACTTCGTGTAGTGGGTGTTCAGCAGCGCCATCACCTGCAGCGGGTGATACTCGCCGCTTCTGGTCATGCGATGCAGCATGTCGATCGCCTTCGGTGAATCGCCCGCGTCGATCGCATCGGTCAAGTCCCATGGCTTGACGCTGCCCGCGTCGCCCAAGAACGCCGTCACTTCTTCGCTGGTCAGTTTGCGCGAGGTGCCGTATGTCGAAACAAGAATGTCGATCAACCCGGGCAACCGTGCCTGGTCTTCGCCCAGCCAGTCGATTATCTGGTTCAGCGCGCTGATCTCGAGGGTCAGACCAGATTCGCCGAACCGCTCGAGAAACCAGGTCACCAGATCTTGCCGTCGATCGGGCGGCGAAGTCGCCAAAGTCGTCGCGCCGCTGCGCTTCAACGCGTCTGAAATCGACTTCGGCAGTTTGCCGCTGGCGCTCAAAACCAGGTGCGTGCTCTCCGACGGGTGCTTCAGATATTCGACGAGGCTCGCCAACTCGGCCACGGTCGCCTCTGAAATTTCGCGCAGCACCACGACGCGCTCCTCGCCGAAAAGCGACATCGTCTCGGCCGATGCCACCGCTTTGCGAATCGCATCTTCGCGCTCGGGCGAACTTGCCGCTCCGGCGTCGTGCGTCTCAAGAATCGTGCTGCGGCTCTCTTTGGTCTCCATCGAGGCGATCAACTCGCGGGTGATCTCGCTCACCTTGTCGGAGATCAACCGCGGATCCGAGCCCGTCACGAGATGAATAGTCACGCCACCAAACTAGAACTTCGGTGTCGCATCGCCAAGAGAGCCGACAAAAGCGCGACCCACAGCGCGACATTTATCGCGCCCGTCAATCTCAATTCGGCGAAAACCGTCGCCACCCACCAAACCCAACGAACCCCGACCCGCACGGGCCACATCAAAATCGTCGCCAAAAAATTGAGGCTGCCGCCGACCATCAAACCCGACGGCACCGCCATCGGAAGCCCGACCAACATCACCATGCCGGCCACGGGCACGGCCAAGACATTGGCGATGATTCCCGTCGCCGACGGCAGGCCGAACACGGTCAATACTGCGGGCATCACACCGATTTGCGCGGCGACTGTCGCCGCAACGAGTTGCGCCAACCATCTTGGTCCAGGGATGACCTTCGTCAACGGTGCGGCACCGACGCACAACCCGAGCGTCGCCCCCACCGACATATAAAACCCGATCGACCATGCCAACAACGGATCGACGATCACCGCGACAAGCACCGTCAACGCGATCAACCGCAAGGTTCGCGTCGGCCGCCCGATCGCCACCGACAAATACGCCAAACCCGCCATGATCGCCGCGCGAACAACGCTCGGTTCGACTCGGGTGATCACGACGAACCAAAACAAGATCATCATCGTCACCACGACCCGCGATTTGCGATCAAGTCGCGAAAGCAACGGCGAGACCGCGGCCAACACGAAGGCGACGTTTTGTCCCGAGACCGCCACGAGGTGCGCCAAACCCGAATCGCGAAACGCCTGGGTCATCGCCTTCGGCTGCCGGGTGTCGTCTCCGATCACCAAGCCCGTGAAAAGTGTTTTGTCCGCGAAATCGAAAGAGTCGGCCGATTTGGCCACAAGATCGCGAACTCGCTGGGCGCTGCGCAACAGCGGTGAAGCAGGCAGTCTCGTTTCGCCGACTTGCGTCACTTGAAACAGACCCTTGATGTGCCGCGAATAGTAACGGGCATGTCGGTCGTGCTCGATCGATTCGCGATGTCCATCGACGAAGATCCGCTCTCCTACTTTCGCCCCCGCTATGCGCCAACTTGGCCGCCCGTAGGCGAAAACAATGTGACGATCCGGTCCGATGGCGATCACCACCTCGGTCGCCGCACCAACCTGTCGCGGGTCGCTGACTATCGTCGCCAACCCCGAATAGGGCCCCAACTCGACATCGTGCAATTCGGCTTGGGCGTGGCGTGAATTCAAGAGACCGAACATCAACAACAAAACCAGCGCTAGAGCCACGACATTTGCCAGTCGAGATAATTTCACCAAAACAAACATCACGATCAAAAACAAAATCAGAATGGCGATCGATGTTTGTAGCGGCGCTCGTGTGACCACCAGATAGGCACCGACAAAAAACACGGTCATCCAGTCGGCGCGACGCGCATCATACGATGTAGTCATGGCCGACAGTTCACGAACGACATCGCGACAACCCCGTGTCGTACCCGACGGCATTGTCGCCCATCGAAACCGGCTGCGCAGGCGCGGCGGCGTCACCGCGGTCGCCCTCGCCATGATCGTGCTCGCAATCGGTTTGATTCTCTTGTTTCTTCCGGGTGCGCTCACCGGGGCTCTCGGCTTCTTGTTGACATTTTTCGCCCTGCCGACAATGCCTTTGTTCGGCGTTCCCGCCGCTGGCGGTTTCTCGCGTTATGCGTTCAGCTTCGCGACAAGCATGTTGTTGTGGTGGGCGATCGGTCACTTTGCCAGCCTGCGCGCGATGCGTGCGGTAATCGCCAGTTGGCCCGAATGGCGTCGCGAGTTCTCGCCGCTTGCCATCGGTTGCATTCTCGGTTCGCTCTTTTCGCTCGCACTCGCCGCGGTTTTTATTGGCGTTCTCTGAATATTCGCGCTAACTAACCCGCACGCGCGGCAACATTTCGCGAAGTTTTGCCGGCCCGATGCCGCGAACCTTCAACAAATCTTCGACCACGACGAAGCCGCCGTTTTTTTCTCGGTATTCGATGATCGCCTTGGCTGTCGACGGCCCCACGCCCGGCAATTGCTCGAGTTCAACGGCGTTCGCGGTGTTGATGTTGATTAGCGAAGGTTGATTGTTCGTCGTCTCGCCACCGTCAACCACCACATCAGACTGTGGTCGACTGGTTATTGCATGCGGCTTTTCGCCCCGCTTGGGCACGTAGATTTGTTCGCCCTCGTTGAGCACCGTCGCCAGATTGATCACATCTAGATTTGCGACGCTCGTCGCCCCGCCGGCGGCCAACACGCCGTCGATGACCCGTGCGCCACGCGCCAGTCGATAAACACCCGGTGATTTCACCGCACCTGCGATATGCACCGTGATGAACTCAGGTTCGTCCAAGACAACGTCGGCGCCGTCGAACCCAGAAATCACTTCGGCACCGACGCTTGTCGTCGTTGCAAACGGCAATTTCGTCTCGGGTGGCGGCGGTGGAACTCGCACCAACCACCAACCCGCCACCGCGATCGCCACGATGCTGACCGTCACCCCGACGAACCGCGAGAAACCGTGTTTCGCGCGCCGTCGCAATTTCTTTGTGGTCTCGGCGAAATTTTTCATCGCCCCATGTGGGCGCTAAACCCCCGCGGGGGCAACGCTCAAAAGAGTTTTGTCGTCAGTTTTTTGCGATAGTCGCCCGTGCGGGGGTCGTTCGGCCCCATCTTTTCGAGCAACTCCAGAAACTCTTTTTTCGCCTGTTCGTCGGTCTTGACCCGCACCAACAGGTCGGTGAGTTGCTTGTCGAAATCATCTTTGGGCACGAAAGCCGCGCGCGCAGCCGCCACGGCGTCGCGCACCGCGGCGGTCTCGGGAATCGTCTTGAGAATCTCGAGCGCCGCCGCGCAATCTTTTCGTCCGGTCAGCAAAGTCGCCAACGCGATCACGACCCGCTCGTTGGTCGGCTCGGCCGCCAGGGCCTTGCGCAAACTCTGCTCGTCGCCGCGCGCCAACAATGCCTTCACGTCCACGACTTCGGGTTCGGGCAAAAGATTCTTGATGAACTGGCTGACCACATTTTCAGATTGAGCCCCGACGAAACCGTCGACGATCTTGCCGTCTTTCATCGCATAGACGGCAGGTATCGACTTCACCTGAAACGCCTGGGCCACCTGCGGGCACTTGTCGACATCGACCTTCGCCAGAACCACCTTGCCGTTCGTCTCGTTGGTCAACTTTTCAAGAATCGGCCCCAGAGTTTTGCAAGGCCCGCACCACTGGGCCCACAGGTCGATGATCACCGGGGTCGTCATCGACCTGTCGATCACATCTTTTTGAAAAGTTTGATCGGTTACATCTATCGCCATGCGCCCACTTTACAGTTTTGACGCGCCGCAACTAGCGTCGGCAGACCGCCGTTAAGTAGTTTGCAAGGTGATGAGCGACACTGTCAGCGCGGGCATCGACGCTCCCAAAGTCACGGCGTGGCTCGAACAAAATGTCGAAGGTGCCACCGCTCCGTTCAAATTCTCTTTCATCGCCGGCGGCCACTCGAATCTCACCTTTTCGGTCCACGACGCCGGGAAAAACCATTATGTTTTGCGTCGACCGCCGTTGAGCCACGGTTTGGCCAGCGCACACGACATGGGTCGCGAACACCGCATGATCTCGGCGCTGCAAAACTCGGATGTTCCGGTGCCCCGCACGCGCGGGCTCTGCACCGACGTCGAGGTGAACGGCGCGCCTTTCTATGTGATGGACTTCGTCGACGGGCACATTGTCCGTGATATACCGATCGCCGAGCGGGTGTTGACCGAACAGACGCGAAAGTTGGCCAGCGAGTCTCTTGTCGACACTTTGGCCAAGATTCACGGCGTCGACGTCGCCAAGGTGGGCCTGACCGACTTCAGTCGCCATGACGGTTACATCGCCCGTCAACTCAAGCGATGGTACGGCCAATGGAACGCGCAGAAGACCCGCGAACTAGCCGTCGTCGATCGCGTGCACGCAGAACTCTCCAAGCGAATTCCCGAACAGGGCCCGGCCACGATCGTGCACGGCGACTACCGGCTCGACAACTGCATCGTCAGTTCAGCGGGCGAGATTCAGGCGGTGCTCGATTGGGAGATCTGCACCCTCGGCGACCCGCTCGCCGATTTGGGCCTGCTCACCGTCTATTGGACGGGCCCGAACGACCAGGCCTCGCCGTGGATGTCGCAATACACGACCGTCAAGGGTTTTCTCGATCGCGGTGATTTGATCGCGCGTTACGCCAAAAAAACAGGGCGTGACATTTCGAACATCGAGTTCTATCGCGCGTTCGCATATTGGAAACTCGCCTGCATCATCGAGGGCGTCTATGCGCGATACCTCGGCGGCGCCCTCGGCGAAAAACAAGCCTCGGATCTCGAACCGTTCAAATTGCAGACCGAGGCCGCGGCCAACAGTGCCGAAGAATCTCTTTCACGCCTAAACTAAGGTCACCCCGATGAACAAGCCTTACAAGATCATTGGCACACTGCCACAGATCAAAGATCCGCTTCTGGTCGTGATGATGTCGGGCTGGATCGACACCAGTTCGGCCGCGGGCGCCGCCATCGAAACCGTCGCCAAAGAAACCAACGCCGTAAAGATCATCGATTTCGACATCGACACTTTCGTCGATTTTCGCGCCCGCCGCCCGATCATGGAGTTGCGCGACGGCGTCAACACCAAATTGGTCTGGTCGACCCCCGAGATTGCGCTCGGTCGAGACATCAACGAAAAAGACGTTCTGCTTCTCACAGGCCCAGAACCCGACACCCATTGGAATCTGTTCGCCGAGACGATCGCCGACATCAGCGTGCAGTTCGGCGTGCGTCGCATGATCGGCATCGGCGCATATCCGTTCGCCACGCCGCATACGCGGGCCGTCTACATTTCCTGCACGAGCCCCGACAAAGAGTTGGTCGCGAGTTTGCCCTATCTGAAAAGTTCGGTCGACGTGCCCGCGGGCATGGCCGCCGCGCTCGAACACGCGCTTCATGCCCGCAAGATTGCGGCGCTCAGCCTGTGGGCTCGCGTGCCGCACTATGTCGCGTCGATGCCGTATCCGGCCGCGTCGGCCGCGCTGCTTTCGGCGCTCTGCGACACGGGCGGCATCTCGATCGATGTGTCGGGCATGCGCGACCAGGCCAAGACGCAGCGCGAACGGCTCGACCAACTCATCGCCGGCAACAACGAACACTCGCAAATGCTGACCCAACTCGAGCAGACATTCGACGAACAGGTCGCCAACGGCACGACCGAAATCAACTTCGGTGCGCCGATTCCGAGCGGCGACGAGATCGCAGCCGAATTCGAAAAGTATCTGCGCGATCGTTGATTTCCAGCGCGAGCGTTCTCGCGCGAAAATTCTCGGCGAGCGTTCTCGCGCGAAAATTCGCTAAATGTTCACCCGTGCGAGCCCGTGCAACCAAGACTGCACATTCACCCCGAGCGCGTTCACGTCGTAGCCGCCCTCTTGCAACACGACTGTCGGCAGCCCGAGCGCGCCGACCAAAGCCCCGCACCTGTCGTAGCCCGGGGTCGTCAAAGCCAAATCGCTGATCGGGTCGGTGATAAAAGTGTCGAGACCCAACGACACGATCAACACCGACGGACCGAACCTCTTGATGCTCTCGCAGGCCCGCTCCAAGGCCGACATATAAGAGTCGTCGTCGGTTCGCGCGGGCAACGGCAAATTCAACGTCGAACCACGACCCTTGCCCGAGCCGGTCTCTTCTGCATAACCAGTGAAATATGGATACGCCCGCGCCGGGTCGCCATGCAACGAGACGAATTGAACGTCGTTGCGCTCATAGAAAATCTGTTGCGTTCCGTTTCCGTGGTGGTAGTCGACGTCCAAAACCGTGACTTTCGTGCCTGTCGACTTCGCCACATGGTGGGCGGCGATCGCCGCGTTGTTGAAAAAGCAGTATCCGCCGTAGAGATCGCTCGTCGCGTGGTGACCCGGCGGTCGGCACAGACCATAACTATTTTTCGCCCCGTCCAAAACGATTTGGGTCGCGCTCATCGCCACGTCCACGGCACCGCGTGCCGCTTCGTATGTTCCGACTGTCAACGGTGTCGTCGTTTCAAAACACCACCAACCAAGTTTTCCGTTCACCGACTCGGGTTCGACACGGTCACCCATCTTCTCGCGCAAATTTGATTTGAAGAACATGTCGGGCACCACTTCGCGTGACTCTTTGACATCGCGCTGATAGTCGGCCCACGCCGTCGACAAGAATCGCAACAGACCCTCGTTGTGAATCGCCGTGATCGGCTCGGTGCCCCACGCCTTGGGTGAAACGAACTCGAATGCATCGTCAGCCGCCAAGGTTTCCCTGATTTTTTCGGCCCGACCCGTGTGTTCAAACGGCGAATGCGCCGATGATCTCTCGATCTCGACCTCGGGATTATGCAACAGATGCGACGCCGAATAGACGACCTTCACGCGACCTCTCTTCTACGAAAAATCTAGCGGTGCCCGCAGCGACCGTTTCAACTCGGCCACGCCCGATGTGGTTGCGATCAACTCGACGGCGTCCCAAAGTTTCGCCGCCTGCTCGCCCCGCGGCGACTTCGAAATCACCGGCCCGAAGAAACTTCCCTCGTCAGGTTGCCCGGGCCTGAAGGTCAAAATCGGGGTGCCCACATCTTTGCCCGTTCTCGACAACGCCAGATCGGTCTCTTCGCGAATCAACGCGGTGTGCGTCTCGTCCTCGAACGAATCTGCCCACACCGTCGGCAGCGAATGATTCGCCAGGATGTCGACCAGATATTTGTGCGGCGCGGTGTCGTATCCGTCGCGATTTTTCTGCACATGTATCGTCGTGCCGATCGCCGTATAAAACTTTGCGACCGCCTCGTTGCCCGCCGCCGCCCGGGCGGCGCTTGCCACCCGCAACGCCTTGAGACCGAAACCGTGCACTGTCTTGTGATAGTCGTCGTTTGGTTTATAGCCCTTGTCGGTGTTGATCATCGACAGCGAGATGAACTTCCACTGCACCTCGTACTTGCGCTGGCTGACGACCTCGGTGACCCATCGCGATGTCACCCACGCCCACGGGCAACCGGGATCAAAGAAGAATTCGAGATCTGCCACGACGACAGATTAGACGACTCAGACTCGCTCGACCTCTTTGAGGTCGTAGGTTTCGATCACATCACCAGGTTTCAAATCTTGGAAGTCGGTGAGGCTGATGCCGCATTCGAAACCCTCGCGAACTTCTTTGACGTCGTCCTTGAATCGGCGCAGGGTGTTGATGTTGCCCTTCCAGATAACCGCCCCATCGCGCAAGAATCGCACGCGCGAACCGCGCGTCACGACGCCAGAAACAACGGCGCAACCCGCCACCGCGCCGACCTTCGGGGCCCTGAAGATCTCGCGCACCTCGGCCTCGCCGGTGACCACCTCGACGAATTCCGGCGCGAGCAGGCCCTTCATCGCTTTCTCGATGTCTTCGAGCAACTTGTAGATGATTTCGTATGTTCGAATCTCGACGTTCTCTTTTTCGGCGAGTTCACGAATCTTTCGGTCTGGTCGAACATTGAAACCGATCAGCGTCGCGTTCGTCGCCGCGGCCAGCGAGATGTCGTTCTCGGTTATCGTGCCGACACCGCGATGCACGAACGCCGCGCGCACATCGTCGCGCTCGAGTTTGCGCAGACTCTCGGTGACCGCTTCGAGCGAACCATGCACGTCAGACTTCACGATCACATTGAATGTCGCAACCTCGCCGGCTTGAATCTGGCTGAAGATATCTTCGAGTTTCACGCCGCGCTGCACGCGGGCGTCGCCACGTTGGTTCATCGCCTTGAAACGAAGCTCTCGTGCGCCGGCCACGGTGCGCGCCGTGCGCTCATCGGGTGCCGACCTGAACTCGTCGCCCGCGCTCGGCACGCTCGAAAGACCTAGCACCTGAATCGGGGTCGACGGCCCCGCCTCTTTGATCTGCTCGCCGCGGTCGTTGAGCATCGCCCGCACCTTGCCCCACGCCGAACCGGCCACCATCGGGTCGCCGACTTTCAAAGTTCCCTTGTCGACGAGAATCGTCGCCACCGGTCCGCGACCGACATCGAGTTGCGCCTCGAGCACGACGCCTTTGGCGCGGCCCGTCGGGTTGGCGTGCAACTCTCCGATTTCCGCAACCACGTTCAACTGTTCGAGCAGGTCGTCGATGCCCAGACCGCTTTGTGCCGACATCTCGACGACGATCGTGTCGCCACCCCATGATTCGGGCGTGAGTTGTTGTTCGGCCAAACCCGCCAGCACGCGCTGAACGTCGGCGTTCGGTTTGTCGATCTTGTTCAAAGCCACGACGATCGGCACATCCGCCGCTCGAGCGTGATTGATCGCCTCGATCGTCTGTGGCATCACCCCGTCATCGGCGGCGACGACCAACACCACGATGTCAGTCACACCGGCCCCGCGCGCACGCATTTTTGTGAACGCGGCGTGACCAGGCGTGTCGATAAACGTGATCTTCTTTTCGTTCTTGACTACTTGATATGCGCCGATGTGCTGGGTGATGCCACCCGCTTCGCCAGCGACGACATTGGCGTTGCGAATTTTGTCGAGCAGCGTCGTCTTGCCGTGGTCGACATGGCCCATGATCGTGATCACCGGTGGTCGAATCGACTGCGCATCCGGATCGTCGTCGTCTGAATCGTCGAACAGCGCCTGCAACTCGAGTTCTTCTTGTTGACCCGGATCAACCAACAAAATCTCGGCGCCGATTTCGAGGGCGAACAATTCCATTTGCTCGTCGACCAGCGTCATCGTCGCCGTCACCATCTCGCCATGCTCGAGCAAAAAGCGCACGACATCGGCGGCGGTGCGATTCAGTTTGGGAGCAAACTCTTGCGAAGAGCACCCGCGCTCGATTACGACGATGCCCTCGGGTGGCGGTATCGAACTTGGTGTGTAACTAGTCGGGGTCTGCGGTTGCTGCTCTTCAAACTCGCGACGACGCTCTCCGCGGGTTTTTTTTCGTGAAGGTCGGCGACTTCCGCCACCAGGTCCGCGACCACCGGGTCGTCCGCCCGGCCCTTGCGGTGTGCTGCGACCGAGTGCCGAACCTCGGCCTCCTGTCGGCGCGCCTGGTCGCCCGCCCGGTCGTCCCGGTGCGCCGCGATCGCCACCCGTTCGCGCGCCACCGCCAGATGGTCCGCGACCAAGTTGCGATGCAGGAATGCGACCCATGCGGGCGTTGGTCGACGAACCTGTCCGTTGTGGTCCGCGATTGAACGGTGGGCGTGAACCCGGCGCGCCAGATTGCGGTGCTCGAGGCGGCTGCCCACCTGGTGCTCCGCCTGGTCGACGATTGATTGGTGCGTTCGGCGGCGGCGGTATCGGTCGTGAAGAACCAGGCGGCGGCGGTATCGGTCGCGCACCCGGGGTTGCGGTTTGCGGTGCTCGTGCAGCCGGCGCCTGCGGCGCACCAGGTTGCGGTGGTCGTGCAGCCGGCGCCTGCGGTCTCGGTGCGGGACGAACCGGCTCGGGTTGCAACGGCTGAATGTGTCGCGGCGGCGTCGAAATCGGCGCAGGTGCGGGTCGACCCGGTTGCGCCGACGAAACCACTCGGCTCACGCCACCATCCGGCGTCAGGTCGGCGCGAGTCTCGGCATCTTTGCGCTCGTCGGTTTTGGCGACACTTGGCGCGACCACGTCGGTCTTGGTCGCGTCTGCAATTTCATTCGATTCAATTGTCGCGTCGTCGGTTTTCGCACCTGAAACTTTTTTCGCCGCCGCTTTTTTCGGCGCGGCAGTTTTCTTTGCCGCGGCTTTCTTTTCGCCGGCCGCTTTTTTGGCTGTCGTCTTTTTTGCCGGCTTGTCCGAAACTTCTTCGGGTTGCACATCGCGAATCAAACCTTCGCGTTCTGCGCGCGCACGAATTCGGTCGGCCTGCGCCTCGATGATCGTCGACGACGGCCCCTTCACGCCAATGCCAAGTTTGCCGCTGAGGTCCATGACCTCGGCGTTTGTCATTCCGAGTTCTTTGGCGATCTCGTGAACGCGTTTGGCTTTTGGCAAAGTCTCTAGCCCTTCGATTCTTCCGTGGCGCCGCTCGATTGCGCGGCGACCTGCTCTTGACTAAGGATCGACCCGTCGGCCGCGTGCCATTCCATCGCACCGGTCTCGACGTTCGTCTTCCATTCGCCTTCGGCGTATTGCGTCTCGCCCGCGGCGGCCTCGGCCGGTCGACGAACGACCGCGTTGCCCTCGGCGGCGGCTTCAGATTCGCTCTTGATGTCGATTCGAACGCCCGTGAGTCGCGCGGCCAGCGTCGCGTTCACGCCCATCTTGCCGATGGCCAACGACAACTGAAAATCAGGCACGATCACGTCGGCCTGCGTCTCGTCGGGGCTCAGGCGAACTTCGCTGACCTTCGCCGGCGACATCGCCTTGGCGATGAAATCGCGCTTGTCTTCGCTGAACGGGATGATGTCGACTTTTTCTCCGCGAAGTTCGTTCACGACCATGCGCACCCGACCACCACGGGCACCCACGCAGGCGCCGACAGGGTCGATGTTCTTGTCGTTCGACCAAACCGCGATTTTTGTTCGTTGTCCCGGTTCGCGCGCGCACGATTTAATTTCGACGATGCGATCGGCGATCTCCGGCACTTCCATCTCGAACAGACGCATGATCAAACCCGGGTGCGTTCGGCTGACGACGATCTGCGGGCCCTTCGGTGTGCGACGAACCTCGACGATGTATGCCTTGAGCCGCGCGTTCGGTTCGCGAGTCTCGCCCAAAACTTGTTCGGCCTGCGGCAACAACGCCTCGACTCGACCCAGATCGAGCAGGGTGTATCGGGTGTCGGTCTTTTGCACCGTGCCCGAGACGATGTCGCCCTCGCGGTTCGCGTATTCCTCGAATTTTCTTTCGCGCTCGACTTCACGAATGCGCTGGCTCATCACCTGGCGAAATGTCACCGCTGCGATTCGACCGAGTTCGTCTTTCTTCGGCGTGTCGTCGCGCTCGTTGATCCAGTTGCCATCGTCGTCGACGTCGTAGGCGGTGAAGGTGATATCCATATTGTCGGGGTTGATGCCGACGATCACTTCCTCGGCCGCGCCGGGTCGCTTTTTGTAGGCCGTCGCCAACGCCTCGACCAATACCTGCAACAACGCGTCGAGTGAAAGACCCCGATCGGCTGCGAGCATGCGCAGCGCCTCTGCCATGTCTAGGTTGCTCATGATGCTTTTGCCTCCGTCGTATTCGCCATCTTTTTCTTCAAACCTTTTTGTTTCGAGTGTCGCGCGTCTTCTTTCGACGTCGGCTTCCATTCGAAGACCGTCTTCGCTCGATCCACGAGCGAATAGTCGATCGCGACCTCGGCGCCATCTTCTTTGCGCACGCGAATCTGTCGGTCATCGGCCGCGACCAGCACACCATGCACCCGACGGGTGCCCGATTCGTCGAGCGCCGTATTCAGTCGCACGCTCACCTGTTTGTTCACCTCGCGCATGAAATGTCGCGGCAAACGCAGATTGCGCTCGAGCCCCGGGCTCGTCACCTCGAGGGTGTATCGACCCGCCACCGGTTCGGCGTGATCGAATTCGCGCGAGACGAGCCGCGTCAACAGGCCGATCTTCTCGAGATCTACGCCCGCAGGCTGGCCGTTCTCGCCCTGTTGCCCGGGTTTCGTGTCGACCACGACACGCACCACGCCGCTGACGAACTCGAGATCGTAGAGATCGAGGCCGAGATCGTTGACGATCGGCTCGACAAGTTCACTGATTCGCCCAAGCACCGCACTCTCGACCATCTGCCATCTCTCCTTTCTCTTTAGACCGTTAAAAACTCGTTTTTACCCACCAAAACAGCACCCGATAGAGAACAAAAGGCGTGGGTCTAAACCCACGCCTTCGAGTCTTCGAACTGTAAAGGTGACTTCAAGTATAGAGCCTTTAGTAAAGTTTTCTAAAGGCGCGATTTCATGCGCTACGAGGTGAGGCCCTGTGATTTTGCGTATGTCGACGATGTTTTTGCGGACATTGCGCGATGATCCCGTCGATGCCGAGGTGCCGAGCCACCGCCTCTTGGTTCGTGCCGGTTACATCCGTCGGGCGGCCCCCGGCGGCTACACCTGGTTGCCCCTCGGTCTGCGCACGCTGAATCGCGTCGAGGCCGTCATCCGCGAAGAAATGGATGCGATCGGCGCCCAAGAGGTGCACTTCCCCGCGATGCTCCCCCGCGAGCCCTACGAGACCACCGGTCGCTGGACAGATTACGGCCCGAACTTGTTCCGTCTGCAAGATCGCCGCGGTGTCGACTATCTGCTCGGCCCGACCCACGAAGAAATGTTCACGCTCCTGGTAAAAGATCTCTACAGCAGTTACAAAGATCTTCCGCTTTGGCTCTATCAGATTCAAACCAAGTTTCGCGACGAGGCCCGACCGCGCGCGGGCCTTTTGCGCGGTCGCGAATTTTTGATGAAAGACTCCTACAGTTTCGACATCGACCAAGACGGTCTGCAAAAAAGTTACGACGCGCATCGCGCCGCATATCTGAAAACTTTCGATCGTCTCGGCCTGCCCTACGTCGTCGTCTCGGCGATGTCGGGCGCGATGGGCGGTTCGGCGTCTGAAGAGTTTTTGTTCCCGTGCGAGTCGGGTGAAGACACGTTCGTCAGTTGCTCGAAGTGCGACTATGCGGCCAACACCGAGGCGGTTCGCGTCGGCGAGCCGGCGAAAATTGATTTCTCCAAGACGGCCGCCGCCGTCGTGCACGACACCCCGGCGACTCCGACGATCGCCACATTGGTCGATCTGTTCAACGGTCGCGCCGATCTCAAGCGGGCCGATCGTGCTTGGCAGGCCGCCGACACGCTGAAGAATGTCGTCGTAAACCTGCGCCACCCCGACGGTCGCATCGAACCACTGGCCGTCGGCGTGCCCGGCGACCGCGATGTCGATCTCAAACGACTCGAGGCCCAGGTCGCGCCCGCCGAAATCGTCGACTTCACCGACGAAGATTTCGCCAAAAACAAGAACCTCGTCAAGGGCTACATCGGGCCGACTTCGCTGGGCGAAAAGAACCCGTCCGGCATTCGATATCTGCTTGATCGCAGCATCGCCGTCGGCAGCGCGTGGATCACCGGCGCCAACGCGCCGGGTCGCCACGTCGCCAACCTCGTGTACGGCCGCGACTTTTCATGCGACGGCGTGGTCGACGCCGCCGAGGTGCGCGACGACGACCCGTGTCCGAAGTGCGGCTCGCACCTTCGCATTCGACGCGGCATCGAAATCGGTCATGTGTTTCAACTCGGTCGCAAATACGCCGAGGCGCTCGACCTCACGGTGCTCGACCAAAACGGCAAGACGCAGGTCGTCACCATGGGTTCTTACGGCATCGGCGTCTCGCGCGCGGTGGCGGCTATCGCCGAGGCGAACCACGACGAACTCGGGCTCAAGTGGCCGACGGCTGTGGCGCCCGCCGACGCGCATGTCGTGATCGCCGGCAAACCCGGTGACGACACGGCCGAGGCCGCAGAAAAAATCGCCGCCGCGCTGAGTGCGAAAAATTTGACGGTGATCCTCGACGATCGAAAAGGTGTTTCGCCCGGTGTCCGCTTCAAAGACGCCGAACTCATCGGCGCACCCCGCATCGTCATCGCCGGTCGCGGTGTCGCCACGGGTGTGGTCGAAGTTCGCGATCGTCGCGCCGGCACCGCCAGCGAGATCTCGCTCAAAGACGCGGCTGATTACGTCGCCAAAATGCCCGCTTCATAAATTGAATTGAGTTCGATGACGACGCTGATCTCGCCCGCCCTCAAAAACTATGAATGGGGCGACATCATCAGCCTCCCCGATTTCACCGGCCAACCGCGCGACGCCAGACCGTGGGCCGAACTCTGGTTCGGCACGCACCCCGACGGTCAAGCCAGCGTGCAGACGGGCAAAGGTGTCGTCGCGCTTTCCGATGTGGTCGGCGAACTTTCTTTTTTGGTCAAACTGATCGCGGTGGCAAAGCCGCTTTCGATTCAAACGCATCCGACCGTCGCCCAGGCCCGCGCCGGTTATGACCGCGAGAACAATCTCGGCATCGACCGCGCCGCGCCCAACCGTGTTTATCGCGACACGAATTCAAAACCCGAATTGCTCTGCGCGCTCAGCGAATTCGAGATGCTCTGCGGTTTCGCTCCGCTCAAAAAGTCGCTCGCGCTCGCCGAGGCCAACGGCTGGTTCGAACTCGCGCGACGCCTCAAATTGCAGGGTCTCGACGCCACGGTTCGCTGGGCGCTCGAGACCAAGCGACACAAGACGCCGGTGAATCTGCCCAAGCATTTGCAGTCGGCGGGCGAACTTTACGCCGACTCGGGCGGCATCTTTGTCGCCTTGTTGATGAATCATGTCGTCTTGCAACCTGGTCAGGCGATGTTTCTCGAGCCTGGCAACGTGCATTCGTATCTTGGCGGCCTAGCGGTTGAAGTCATGTCGAGCAGCGACAACGTGATGCGCGCGGCGTTCACCAAGAAGCATGTCGATCTCGCCGAATTCTTCGCCACCGCGTCGCTCGTCGAAAATTTGCCCGACAAAGTCGCGACAAAACAAATGCGAGGCGACGCGGGTGCGAAAGTTTCCGGCGGTTGCGAAATCCTCGAATATGAAATCGGCGCGACATCTTTTCGTGTGCAGCAGATCACTGCTATCGACTCGATGCAGATTCAAGCCGAACACGAGGTAGAACTATATTTATGCGTGCAAGGCGGTTCTGGTGCGCTGCAACAAGGCCAGGCCTGCATTCTTCGCAAACACGAGTCACTGGCTCTGACAAGGTCGTCGGTAGTCTTCCGCGTTTTTTGATGAAACACAGGTTCAAAAAAGTTCGTCGCTTAGTCGTCGGCGCGGTCGCATTGTGCGTCGTCGTCGGGGCGGGCATCTCGACGCCGTTCACGCCGAACACGGGGCCGTCGCTCTTGATTCTCGGCGACAGCATCACCTGGGGCACCGAATATTTCGCCAAATCGTTGAAGTTGATCCAGGCCGACGGTCAATGGAAGACCGTCGTCATCGACGGCCAATACTCGCGCCGTGTCGCGTTTCCGACCCCGAATGCGTCGACAAAGTTTTCGGGCGTTAAAACCTTCAAAAAACTCAGTGACAGCGGCCTGCGTGCCGACGCCGTGATCGTCGCCCTCGGCAGCAACGACGTGGCGCTCGAAACCGAAGAAAAGGTTTACGAGTTGATCATCCGCGACCTTCTAACGACCATCGGCGACAAGCCCGTCACATGGTTGACGGTCAATCGACGCGACACCCCCGCGATCGCCAAGCGCAGCGTTCTGTTCAATCAGGTGTTGACCCGCATGACCCGCGAGTATCCGAATCTGGTGCTCGAAGACTGGTATTCGTCGATCGCCAAGCGTTCTAAATGGATGGCTTTCGACAAGATCCATCTCACACCAA
>VGAB01000015.1 GCA_016870935.1 Actinomycetota bacterium
CACGCCCCGCTCGCGCTCGCGCACACCCCAGCCACCCTCGACTAATCGAGGCGGCAGTTGACGCGTTTGATGCCGTTGATGAAACTGCTCTGTAGGTAGGCGGGTTCGCCCGTGATCTGAAGGTTGGGTGTGCGTCGACGAATCTCGTCGAACATCACCGCGATTTCGCGTCGCGCCAAGTTCGCACCCAGACAAAAGTGCGGCCCGCCCGCGCCGAAACCGATTTGGGTGGGTTGGGGAGCGCGGGTCACGTCGAATCTGAACGGCTCGTTGAACACCCGCTCGTCGCGATTGCCCGAGTTGTAGAACAGCACGACCTTTTGGTCGGCTTTGACCTTGAACCCGTTGATCTCGGTGTCTTGCGTCGCGGTGCGGCGAAAGTGAATGACCGGCGTCGCCCATCGCACTATTTCTTCGACCGCGGTTTTGCCGTGCGTTTCGAAGTTGTCAAACCAAGTTTTGCGCTGATCGGGGTTCTGGGTGAGGGCCAACATGCCGTGGGTGATCGCGTTGCGCGTAGTTTCGTTGCCCGCAACGACCAGCAAAATAAAAAAACTGCCGAACTCTTGGCTGGTCAGGCGCTCGCCGTCGACGACCGCGTGCATCATCACGCTCGTCAGGTCGTCGGTGGGTTTGGCCAGGCGCGCCTCACCCAGGGCCTGCGCGTATGAGAACATTCCGACGGCCGCCTCCATCAGCGCCTCGATTGTGCCGCCGAAGTCGGGGTCACCCGCGCCCAAGATCGTGTTCGTCCAGTTGAAAATTTGTCGCTCGTCCTCGGCGGGGATGCCCATCATCTCGCAAATGATCTGCAGCGGAAACTTCGCGGCGATGTTGTCGACAAAGTCGAATTCTTGCTCGGCGAACTCGTCCAAAACTCTGTCGATGATTGTGCGCGCCTTGACCTTGACATACTCTTCGATTCTCGAGATCTCGCGCGGAGTAAAACCTTTCGAGACGATCGATCGCAGGCGAAAGTGCTTGGGGTCGTCCATGTTGATCATCGAGCCGAAAAACTCGTTCAATTCCTGCGACAGATCGATGATATTGGTCCCTTTTCCGCTGCAGAACAATTGCGGGTTGCGACTCACATGCCAAATGTCGTCGTGTCGGGTGAGGGCGATGTAACCCTCACCTTTCGGCGCGATCGCCAACTCCATCTCTTCGAAGTGGCGAAAGGGGTCGTTGTTTCGCAGTTTGGCGAAGGCCGATTCGCGGTAGTCGCGCGGTCGCAGCCAAAACTCGGGCGACGACAGGTCGATGTCTTCGAGCGGCACATCGAACAACTGCACGCCCCAAATATAGAACTCGGCGTTGAACGGTCGCCACTTCGCATTATGCGAGATTGTCGGCTTCGTCTTGCGACTGGTTTGCGACTAAAGTCGGCACAACCGAGCGTGAGCAAATTGCGACACGTTCAGGGATAGTCATCGAGAGTTTCGAGGAGCCATCGCCATGCCAGAAGCAGTAATCGTCGCCACCGCCCGCAGCCCGATTGGTCGGGCAAACAAAGGCTCGCTCGTCGAATTGCGCCCCGATGATATGTCGGCACAAATTGTGCGCGCGTTGATGGCCAAGGTGCCGCAGTTGAAAGCCGACGATGTCGAAGATTTGATCATGGGTTGCGGTCAGCCCGCGGGTGAGGCCGGGTTCAACATCGGGCGAGTCGTCGCCGTGTTGGCCGGCCTCGACAACGCGCCAGGGGTCACCGTGAATCGTTATTGCTCGGCGAGTTTGCAGACGATTCGCATGGCGGCGCACGCGATCAAGGCTGGCGAGGGCGACTGCTTCATCAGCGCGGGCGTCGAGACGGTGAGTCGATACGCGTCGGGCGCGAGCGACATGGCGCCGAACGCGATCTTCAAGCCGTCGGGCGAAAGAACCAAGGCGCGCGCCGCGGGCGGTCAGGGCGTTTGGGCGCCCGCCCAAGGTTTGCCCGACATGTATATCGCCATGGGTCAAACCGCCGAGAACGTTCGCGAACTCGAGGGCGTGACACGACGCGAAATGGATGAATTCGGCGCGCGCAGCCAGCAACGCGCCGTGGCCAACCAAGAGAACGGGTTCTTCGAGCGCGAGATAACTCCGCTCACCTTGCCGAACGGCACGGTCGTGGCCAAAGACGACGGACCACGCGCGGGAACCACGGTCGAAAAACTCTCAGAACTCAAGCCGGTGTTCAGACCCGATGGCGAGATCACGGCGGGCAACGCCTGCCCATTGAACGATGGCGCCGCGGCGGTCGTCGTGATGAGCGACACGAAGGCGAAAAAACTCGGCATCAAACCGTTGGCGCGAATCGTGGCCTCGGGTGTGTCGGGTTTGAATCCCGAAATCATGGGCCTTGGCCCGATCGAGGCTTGTCGCCAAACGCTCAAGCGTGCGGGCATGACGATCGATCAGATCGACCTGGTCGAGATCAACGAGGCGTTCGCCGCGCAGGTGATTCCGTCGGCGAAACATCTCGGCATACCGATGGAAAAACTGAATGTGCACGGTGGCGCGATCGCGTTGGGTCACCCGTTCGGCATGACCGGCGCGCGCATCATGACCACGCTGATCAACGGTCTGCAACACACCGACAAACGATTCGGTCTCGAGTCGATGTGCGTTGGCGGCGGCCAAGGCATGGCGATGATCATCGAGAGGTTGTAGACAACTCGGTCTTTGTCGCCCGCGATTCGAGCGCGTGGGCGTTACTGGCGACGCGTGCGAAGCAGGCTCGTGCCGTGCATCAATCCGCCGACGCCCGCCAACGCGCCGATGCCGATCGCCACGACGACGAATGTCGTCAGCGCACCATACGCACCATAGATTGACGGCGCAATAAACGCCGCGAGCATCTGGCCGAAGACGTTGACCGCGCCAGACAAACCTTGCGCCGCCGACGCCCGCCCCAACGGCGCCGCTTTGGCGATCGCCGAGAGCGCCGCCGGAATCACCGTGGCTTGCAATATTCCCTCGACCAAGCCGATGCCGAGAATTATCCACGGATCCTTCATCAAGCCGTAGGTCACCGTGATCATGCTGATCGGAATCGCCAACCACAGCACCACGGCGATCGGCGAGCGCTTGTCGATCAGGCGTCCCGCACGGTGCGACAAAAGCACGAACGGCAAACCATAGACGGCGAACGTCAAACCTGTCATCGCATTGTTGCCGCCGAGGTCGTCCAAGAAGCGATCCCACAACGCGTCGAACATGCCGGTCGGAAACGTCACCGCCAGGGTCAGAATCAACGCGACGCGAACATCTCGAATTCGCAACAGATCAAAGCTCAAGCGTTGCGACTCGTTGGTCGACGCGAGTTCGGGGAACCTGCGCGGGGTGATCACGAACAATGCGAACACCGCGAGGGCGCCGAACAACAAAAATGTCGCGTCCAAACCGAACGGGCCGATGATCAACGATCCGATCAGCGGGCCCGAGACGAAACCGCCGATTTCCATGCCCGACACTGCGCCGAGCCGCTCGGCACTGCGGTTCTCATCGAGATGCGCCGCCAAAGCGCGCACCGCGGGAAATGTCAGACCGATCGAAGCGCCGACGATGCCGCGACCCAAAACAAAAAAAGCCAGCGAATCACCGAGGCTGAAAATGATCGAACCCAGCGCCGCCAGCGCCAGACCGAGTTGAATCAGTTTCTTGCCGTGACCACGATCGGCGGCGGGAGAGACGAACAACTGCACCAAGAGCCCCATCGCGAACCCGGTGCCGGCGATCAAGCCGAGCGCCGAATCGGCGTAGCCGTATTCTTCCTGCAATTCAGACATCGAGGCGAACACGACGCTGTTTGCCGACGCTGTCGAAAAGACGCTGAACAACAGCAGCAAGAGATCGGCGCGCTGGCTCGACTTCGAAAGAACCTGTTTGCTCATCTGGTCAGCTCATCAAGTACGGCGTCGAAAAAAATCGGCCAGTGATGCAACGCCCACGCGTCGAACTCGAGTTCGCAAAGCCCGACGCACGAGATGTTCGCCGTCGGGTCGTGCCACAAAAATGACCCCGTGCCGCCGAAGTGGCCGAAAGCCGAGGCGCTGTTTCGTGCACCCATCCAATGCGGGTGTTTGGTCGAGTGAATCTCGGCTCCGCAACCCCAACTGCACGGATCAAAACGCCCGACGCCGGGCACGACACCCTCGAGTTCGCCGAATTGCACGGTGGTGACGACCGTCGCGCTTTGACTCGAGATCAACCGTGGCGCACGAAGTTCGCGCACGAACCGCGTCAGGTCATCAACCGACGAGACGACGTCTTTTGCACCCGATCCGTTGAGAAAACTTTTCTGCATGCCCAGCGGCTCCAGCACGGCGTCGCGCAAATATTCGTTGAAGGCGATTTGCGTCGCTTGTTCGAGATGCCCCGTGATCATGTCGTAACCCGTGTTCGAGTAGATCCGCTTGCGGTTCACCGCCACGATCGGCACCGAACCTTCGAAACTGTAGCCCCCGGCGTGCGCCAACAAGTGGGCGAGCGTGCAGTCTTGCTGACCGATGCCCGTCGAAAGTTCGGTCGAGCCCTCTTCGACCGCCACGAGCGCGGCCCATGCGGTGAGCAACTTCGAGACCGAGGCGATGCGCGAGACGCGCGAAGTATCGCCGAATGTTCGGGTCTCGCCGTTGCGATCGACAACGCAAATTGATGTGGCTGAGGCTGGCCACTCGCGAGCCAGATCGAACGCCCTCATCGGGCTATTTTGCGGCGCGGACTAGTTCGGCGACCCGAAACGCCAAATCGAGTGATTGGCGAGCGTTCAATCGCGGATCGCAGACCGTCTCGTAACGGGTGTCGAGATCGTCTTGACCTACCGACTCGGCGCCACCCAAGCATTCGGTGACGTTTTCTCCAGTCAACTCGATGTGGATTCCGCCAGGCCAGGTGTTCTCGGCGCGGTGCGCGGCGACGAAGCCCGTTATCTCGCGGATGATGTCGTCGAAGTGGCGCGTCTTGCGCCCGTTGGTTGCCGTGAAGGTGTTGGCGTGCATCGGGTCGCACGCCCAAACCACCGGATGACCCGCGTCGCGCACGGCGCGAATCAATGGTCGCAGTGCACCCTCGATTTTGTCGGCGCCCATTCGTGAGATCAATGTGAGGCGGCCCGGCACACGGGCGGGGTTGAGAACCTCGCACAACGACAAGACAAAGTCGGTCGTCGTCTCGGGGCCGATCTTGCAACCCACGGGGTTGCCGACGCCGCGCAAAAACTCGACATGTGCGCCGTCGAGTTGGCGGGTGCGCTCTCCGATCCACAACATGTGGGCCGAGCAGTCGAACCAGTTGCCGGTGAGCGAGTCTTGGCGGGTGAGGGCCTCTTCGTAGCCGAGCAACAACGCCTCGTGGCTGGTGTAGAAATCGACCTCGTGCAGCGCACTGTGAATCTCGGTGTCGACACCGCACGCGCGCATGAAGGTGAGCGCGCGTTCAACCTCGCCGGCCACCTGTTCGTAACGCAGACCCTCGGCGCTGGTCGTGACGAACTCTTGGTTCCACGCGTGCACGCGGTTCAAGTCGGCAAAACCACCCTTGGTGAACGCCCGCAACAAGTTGAGCGTGCTCGCCGACTGGTGATACGCCTGCACCAGACGCTGCGGGTCGGGCACGCGCGAGTCGTTGTGCGGCGCGGGGTCGTTGACCATGTGACCGCGGAAAGACGGCAGCTCGACACCGCCGATCTTCTCGGTGTCGCTGGATCGGGGCTTGGCGAATTGTCCGGCGATGCGACCGACTTTGACCACGGGTACGCCCGTCGAATATGTCAGCACGAGCGCCATCTGCAGAATCACCCGCAATTTTTCGCGAATGTTGACCGCCGTGAACTCTTCGAAACTTTCGGCGCAGTCGCCGGCCTGCAACAAAAACGCGTTTCCGCTCGCCACCTGGCCGAGCGATGCAAGCAACGACCGAGCCTCGCCGGCAAACACCAGCGGTGGATACGACGCGATCTGTTTCAACGACGAGTCGAGGTCGTTCGAGTCGGGCCACTTCGGCTGCTGGGCAGCCTCGTGGTTTTGCCAAGAGGATGGCGTCCAGCTCTTGGTCATGGTTATAAGCCTATAAACGCGACGCGCGTCAGACGGTGAGGATTTCTCCGGCGTCGTCTCGAAGCGTATCTACGGCTCGGCTGACGAGGCGGCGGGCCGCTTCGGCGGTGACGCCAAGTTCTTCGCCGACCTGACGAAAGCTCTTGCGCTCGCCGTCGTGCAGACCGAACCGCGCCTCGACCGCGTAGCGGGCGCGCTCGTCGAGCGTGCCGAGCAGACGATCGAGCAAGTTCGTGTCGACCATGCCCATCACCGCGTCTTCGGGGCTGATGTCTTCGTTCGGCACGAGATCGCCGAGTGTCGCGTCACCATCTTCACCGATTGTCTTGTCGAGCGAGACGGGTGTCGTCAAGCGATGCAATTCGGCGTTCATCGCGCTCAAACCTTCGGCGTCGCCCGAGCCCTGACGCAACGCGGCGCGCAACGTCGCCGACCTGTCGCCGGGGATTCGAATCAAACTTGCCTTCTGGTCGAGCGCCCGACCGATGGCCTGACGAATCCAGAAGGTTGCATATGTCGAGAATTTGAAACCACGACGCCAGTCGAACTTGTCGACCGCGTGCTCGAGACCGAGGTTGCCCTCTTGAATCAAGTCGAGCAGGTCCATGCCCTGTGGCAATGGATATCGACGGGCGATCGAAACGACCAATCGCAGGTTCGAACGAATGAAACGATCTTTCGCTCGCGCCGCGTTGCGCATGTCGGCACGAATCGCCGCACCGCGTTCACCTTTTTCGTGACGCTTCTTTGCTTCGCGACCGGCTTCGATCGCCTTCGAAAGTTCGCGCTCATCTTCGGCGTTGAGCAACGCAACTTTGCCGATTTCGTTCAAGTAGATGCCAATTGAATCTGACATGGGGGGTTAGTTCTGCTTTCGCTTAGGGGGTATTCGGGGGACTTGACACATTAGGGCATCGGCAGAAAATGTCAAGGGATTAGTGAAAATTTTCATCAAATTTTTGGCCAGGTTTCATAGGGGTTTTGCCGCCTTCATCGACGGCTTAAGGGCCGCCGACTCATAAACTTTGATAGTGCCAATGCGTGTCGGACTGTTCGGGGGTACTTTCGACCCACCGCACCTGGGGCACCTTGTGACGGCGGTCAATGTGCGCCACGCCCTCGGCCTCGACATCGTCGTTTTGATGGTCGCCAACGACCCGTGGCAAAAACAGGGCACCCGCGAGGTTGAATCTGCCACCGACCGGTTGGCGATGGTGCAAGCCGCGATTTCGGGTGTCGACGGATTAATCGCGGGCGACGACGAGATTCGGCGGGGTGGTCCGAGTTTTACCGCCGACACCTTGGCCGGTCTCGCCGAGCGTCATGTCGGGGCAGAACTCTTCACGATCGTCGGCGACGACGCCGCGGCCGGTTTCGGCACCTGGCAACGAGCCAGAGAGATCGCCAAACTCTCGACTCTCGTGGTCGTCGATCGACCCGGCTCGCCGCTCGCCCCACCGAGCGAGTTCGTCTGGAATCGGGTCGAGGTGCCCAGACTCGAAGTGAGCTCGTCAGATCTGCGCGCCCGATTCACCGACGGTAGACCCTTGCAGTTTTTGATCGCCGAGGGCGTGATGCAGGTCATTCGCGCCCGTGGTTTGTACGGTGTGAAAAAGTGACGGCGATTCCCCAGCGGCAAAAGCAGCGCGCGCTGGTCGCACTTTATTGCGGCGTCGCCGCGGCACTTTTGGTGCCGGCCGGTTTGGTCGTCGGTTACAACTCGGCGCTCAATTCGGGCAACGGCACGAATGTCAACGATGTCCGCACCCTGAAGATTGCCGAGACGCCCGTCGCTTTGTTGGCTTCGGTAAACGACGCGAGCGAGATCACGTCGATCAACGTGATCGCCTTGGCCGGCAAAAGTTTGGGCGGCACGATAATTTCATTGCCGGCCAAGTCGATGGCCGCGGTGCTTGAAGGCGAAGAAGCGCGAAGAGTTTCAGACTCGTACACGGGTCTCGACGCATCTGCCTTTGTCGCCGATGTCGAGGGCCTGCTCGACGTCTCATTCACCGCCGTCGGAATCCTGGGTCGTTCGGAGTTGCGCGAACTGTTCAAGCCCATCGGCCCGGCCGAGGTTGTCTTTGACTCTGACGTGCGCAACACGGATCCTGACGGAGCAACCCGTTTGATCGTAAAAACAGGTCGCACGATCCTCGAGACGGCGACGCTGGTCGATATTTTGCTCGCCCGCGAAATCGACCAGACCGAAGACAAGCGTTTCAATCACCAAAAATCTGTGCTCAACGCCGTCGCCAATACCGTCGGCTTGGGTCTGCAACTCGAAGGCGACCAGACCACCACCCTCGCACCGCCGAGCGACATCGGCACATTTTTTCGCCGGCTGATTTCTGGACCGATTCAGGTCTGGCAATTCGCCGCCGAGGCGGTGCCAAGCGGGGATGAGAACCCCGACTCGTTAGATATGTATCGCCTCGACGCCGCCGAAGTCACGATGATCATGGCGAGCGTCGCGCCGACATCGATCACGGGTTCGGGCGTCGCGGGTCAGTTGTCGGTGCAGATCGACAGTCCGTTCAACAACGCCGTGGTCAGCCGCGAGATCGTGCGTCGGTTGCTCGCATACGGCATGAACGTGGCGATCGTGCGCGAGGTGCCGGGGCCGCCCGAAGACGTTACGCAGGTGCGCTATGTCGACGGCAACGTTCTGGCCAGTGCGCAAGACCTGGCGAGTTTCATCGGCGAAGTCGCCGCGGGTCGCACCAGCGAACGGGCTCAGGGCATCGACCTGCAGATCGTCATCGGCGCGTCGTTCGCCAAGTTTCTCGAGGGCAATCCCGAGATTCCGACGACTACCGTGGTGGTCGACGACGAATGACAGATTTTCAGGTGCAACCAGAGGCGGTTAAGTTGGCCCAAATCGCCGCCCAAGCCGCCGACGAAAAACAAGCCACCGATATCACGGTGCTCAACGTGGGTGAAGTTCTGGTGATAACCGACTTGTTCGTCGTGGCCAGCGCGAGCAACAGGCGGCAAGTGCGCACGATCTGTGACGCGATCACCGAGGCGGTTCGCGTGAAAACCGGCGCCACGCCGCATTCAAGCGAGGGTGTTTCCGAGCAGCAGTGGATTCTTATCGACTACGGCAGCGTCGTCGTGCATATTTTCGACGACGAGACGCGCCGGTTCTACGAGATCGAGCGCCTCTATCGCGACGTCCCGCTCGTCCCTTGGCGGCTCGTCAGCTGACCAAACGAAGTATGGCAATGAATAGAAGACTCTTAACGACTCTTTCGTTGTGCATTTCGCTCGGATTGTTGCCGGTGGCGGCGGGGCGGGCCGAGGCGTCGATCGGCAAGAGTTGCAGTCGAGTCGGGCAGACGATCTCGATCACGGTCAAGAAAAAGACGGTGACGCTGACCTGCACCGCGAGGGGAGCCAAGAAAGTCTGGGTCGCGACCACGACGGCGCCTGGGTCGAAAACCAAGGACAAAACAGTGGGGGCGAAGATATTTGCCGCGGGCGCGGAGAAGTTTGTCGACATGGCATCCGCGGTGCAATCTCAAGACGCGCAGTGCATGCTCGTGATGAAGAATGGCGCGGTGATCGGCGAGTGGAACTTCGCTCTGCACAAGTCTGAAACCAACGTCGAAAGCGCGTCGGTAACGAAGTCTTTCGCCGCCACGCTGATGGGCGTCGCCTTGCGCAAAGGTTTGTTTTCGCTTGACGATCCCGCGACCAAGTTCATCCCCGAATGGATCGGCACACCAAGTGCAGGCATCACGATCAGACATATTTTGGCGATGACAACCGGCCGCCGAGAATGGACCCCAGCCAACATTTTGAATCCACAACTTAACGAAGTTTTGAACGTTGGTCAGTTGGCGCTGGGTCAAGACAATCTCGGAGTAACTCGCTACACGCTGCCGGGCAAGAAGTGGGCATATCGCAGCGGCGACTCGCAGGTGCTTGCGTATATCTTGACCCGCGCCACGGGTGAGACTATTCAGTCGTTCGCCTCGCGCGAGTTGTTCGAGCCACTCGGCATGACGATCGATGTGACGGCAACCTCGACGGGCTTGGCCGGGTTGTTCGCCGGTTTCAGGCTGGGGTGTGAAGATTTGGCGAAACTTGTGCAGCTCTATCTGAATCGCGGCAAATTGGCGGGCAAGCGAATTCTCGAAGAGTCGTTCGTCGTCGACGCACTGAGTTCGCAAACCACATGCGGCACCTGTGCCAAGACGGGTTTCGAATCGTCGCTGATGAACGGCGCCTACGGGCTTCACTGGTGGCTGAACGCGGCCGCACCAAATGCTTGCGCGGGTGTCGGTGGGTGCAGTTTGGCGACGACATCAGGCCCGACATTTGCAGATCTGCCGACGAACATGTTTTATGCATCTGGCCTGTGCCACCAACTCGGCGCCGGTCTGCCGACAGAGCAACTCGTGGTGGTGGTGCTCCGCAAAGGATGCGACGATCCGATACAGGTTTTTCTCTCGAGCGATCCCACACCGGGTCGCACATTCTTCAAGGAACTTGCTCGCGCGATCAAATAGTCGCAACGCCGGTTGTGGCGATAGTTTGAGGAAGCGATTTCGGGGCTATAGCTCAGTTGGTAGAGCGCTTCCATGGCATGGAAGAGGCCAGGGGTTCGAATCCCCTTAGCTCCACAATTTATATTTTCGCCCGTTCGGGCTAAATTCTTAGCCATGTCGACGGTGGCGAACTCGCAAGACTTTTCGCTTGGCGGGTTGCGCGTGCTGGTCACTGGTGGCGGCTCGGGCATCGGCAAATCAATCGCCGAGGCGATGGCGAGGGCCAAGGCGCGAGTCGTGGTTTGCGACGCCGATTACATCACGAACCCCGACTTTGTGTGCGACGTATCGAAATCGGACGATGTCAAAAAGATGTTCGAGTTCGTTCAACGAGAACTCGGCGGCCTCGATGTTTTGGTGAACAATGTCGGCGTGCCCGGCCCAACGGCCCGAGTCGATGAAATGGATGCCGATGCCTATGACGAGTGCGTGCGCATCAACTTGGGCGGCACTTTTCGCTGCACGAAAGCGGCCGTGCCGATGCTGCTCAAGACGAAGGGCTCGATCATCAACATCTCGACCAGCGCCGGAATCTTTGGTTATCCGCTGCGTTCGCCGTACGTCGCGGCGAAGTGGGGCATCATCGGTTTGACCAAGTCGTGGGCGATGGAACTCGGTGCCGACGGCGTGCGGGTCAACGCGATTTGCCCGGGTTCGGTGAGCGGCCCAAGAATGACCGGCGTGATCGAGCGCGAGGCTGCCGCAACGGGGGTCAGCGCCGAAAAGATTCGCCAGGGGTATGCCGATCAAGTTTCGATGAAGACATTCATCGACGCGACAGATATCGCCGCCGCGGCCGTGTTTTTGAGTTCACCGGCGGCCCGTTTCATTTCGGGACAGGTTTTGCCCGTGGATGGCAACATCGAAACGATGCGCGCCTAGGCAGATGAAAGAGAGATCACTTGGTGGCACTTGAACTTGACGGTGCGGTCACGCTGAAGAACCTGCACAAAAAATATGGCGAACGCGCGGTGGTCGACGACGTTTCGCTCGAGGTGAGGGCGGGCGAGTTTTTCTCGATGCTCGGCCCGTCGGGTTGCGGCAAGACCACGACGCTGCGAATGATCGGCGGCTTCGAGCGACCTGACAGCGGAACTGTGCATATCGACAATCGCGACGTCACCAACGACCAACCCGAAGAGAGACCGTTGAACACGGTGTTCCAGAACTATTCGTTGTTTCCCCACTTGAATGTTCGCGACAACGTCAAGTTCGGCCTGCGTTTCGAAAATGCGTTCACAAAAAGTGAAAAGTCGGCCGAGTCGCGGGTCGCCGAGGCGCTCGACCTCGTGCAACTCGGCTCGTTCGGTGATCGTCGCGTGCATCAACTTTCGGGTGGAGAGCAGCAACGCGTCGCCTTGGCGCGCGCCTTGATTCTCGAACCGAGCGTGTTGTTGCTCGACGAGCCCCTCGGGGCCCTCGACGCCCAATTGCGGGCGCGACTTCAGATAGAACTGGCGACGTTGCAGCGACAGATCGGCATAACTTTCATCTATGTGACCCACGATCAGCAGGAGGCATTCACGATGAGCGATCGCATCGGCGTGATGCGCGGCGGAAAACTGATGCAGGTCGGCGCGCCTCGCGAGTTGTACGAGAAACCCGAATCGGTGGAGGTCGCACAATTCATCGGCGCCGCGAACCTGATCGCGGGTCAGGTCACCAGCCGTGGCGTCGTCGAACTCGCGGGTGAAAAGTTCGTCGCACCCGACTCGGCGCCCCTGGGCAAGGGGATGATGATGATTCGACCCGAGCGCATCCGTGTCGGCTCGGGCTCACACAAAGCCTTCGTTGAACGCGTGACTTTTGCGGGCTCGAGTTTGCGCGTCGCGCTAAGGGTCGGCAATGTCACGATCAACGCCGAGGTGCCGAACGACGAGACCTCGTCGCACCTGCGCGACGGTCAAGAAACGATGATCGACATCTTGCCCGACGCGGTTAGGGTCTTGCCCGCGATCGACTAACTGTTCATCTGCGTCACATCGGCCAGCGCGGCTCGCATGCCGCCGCGCTCGCCGTTGCGCTTGCGCCAGGTCGACAGACCGAACAGACCCAAGATCAGCACTGTGAACGAGGTCAGAACCAAAAGAGTCGCCAAGGCGTTGAGAGCCGGGGTCGCACCGCCCCTGACCGACGAATAGATCCGTAGCGGCACGGTTTCTGAACTGACGCCGGCCGACAAGAAACTGGTGATGATGAAGTCGTCGATCACCGTGGCGAAGACGACGACGAGGCTCGCCATCACCGAGGGCCAGAGCATCGGCAACAGCACGAATCTCAGCGCTTGCCAGCGCGTCGCCCCCAGATCTCGCGCGGCCTCCTCGAACGACGAGCCAATTGAAACCAGGCGCGCGCGTACGATGACCACGACGCTGCTCAAGGAAAATGTGACGTTGCCAAGGAGTTGAGCCGTGAAGCCGAGGGGCACGGCGGTGAACAAACGCGTGAACGTGATCAACAGAGCCGCACCGACGACGATCTCGGGCGTGATCAACGGCGCCGAGGTCAAGCCCTGCACGACGTTGGTGCCTCGGCCGGAAATTCTTTGTGCGCCGATCGCCAAAGCGACGCCGAGGGGAGTCACGACCAAAAGCGTCGCCACCGCCAAAACAAGCGAGTTGATGATCGCGTTGCGCATCTCAGAACTATGAAAGACCGAGGCGTTCGGGTCTTGCCACCACCAGCGCAAAGAGAATCCCTGCCAAACCGTTCGGCTACGACCGTCGTTGAACGAGTAGATGACGGCGATGATCACCGGCACGAGACTCCAGATTATGTAGCCCCAGATCACGTAGACCAGCGCCGAGGTTTTTTTGCGACGTATTTTGCTGATCATCGGGTCGTCTGCCGGGCCTGTTGACGGGTGCTGCGCAAATAAAACGACATCAGGGCGAGCAAGAAGATCGACAACACGATCACGAGCAACGCCCCGTTCTGTGGCTGGGAGCTGCCGTTCAAGAAGAAGTCGATCTGGTTGCCGAGCATTTCGGTGCTGGGCGAGCGCGACAGCAGATCGTTGGTGTAGTAGTCGCCGAACATCGGTAGCGCTATCAAAATGCCGGCGGCGACGAGACCTGCTTTCGACATCGGCATCGTGACAAGGCGAAACGCTTGTCGCGAGTTGGCACCCAGATCGCGGGCGGCGTCGATCAGTCGCCAATCAAGGCGTTCAAGCGTCGCGTAAAGGGGCAGAATCAAAAACGGAACATAGCCATAGACAAGACCCAAAACCACCGTGATCGGCGAGCCATCGAGCCAGTTGTAATTGACGCCGAACAGCCTCATGAATCGGGTGAACAACCCGTCGCTACTGAGCAAATTGACCCATGCGAGCATGCGCATCAGATAATTGACCCAGAACGGAACGATGATCAAAGCGAGAAAGAGTAATTTTCTCTTGCCCGAATGACGCGCCAAAAAATATGCGATCGGAAACCCGATCGTGAAACTGATGACCATCGCGCAAAACACGTAGACGACGGTTCGAATCGCCACCCCGCGCAACGGGCCCGAGGTCAGGCTCGCAAGAGTTTGCGACGCCTGGGTGAAGTCCCATGAGAGGGGGTTCCATTGCGGAACCGCGTCGCGAAAAATCGGGTCAATCGTTCCGAAGGCGACGCATGCGACCGCATAAAACGGGATCGCGAACAACGCGACCAACCAGGTCGTGCCGGGCAACGCGAACAGCGTCCAAAGACGCGGGGTTCTCTTCAATTCTCAGCCCGCGGTGAATGCTGTCCATTGCTCGAGCCACAACGCGTCGACGGCGGGCTCCAAGGTCACTTGCGCCAAACCGGATGCGTATTTCTCTGGCGTGACCAAGGCGTCGACCAGCGACTCGGGAATTGTGCCGCTGGCCAAAAGCGTGTCGACCGTGATCGTCTCGAGCGCGGGTTGGTAGCCGACATATTCGCGATTCTTCAACGCGCTGTCGGTGTCGCTCAAGAAGTTGATCAGCTGGTGGGCCAACACGGGCGACTTGGCGGCCTTGGTGACGCACATGAAATCGTTTTTGGTCACCGTCGTCTCGGGATACCAGAAACCAAGGACGCCGGGGTCGAGACCCTCGGGCATATATTGCACCGCGGTGAACATGTCGCCCGACCAGAGAAACTGGATGTCGCGATTTCCCGCGGGAATCTCTTGATAGCCCAAAATGTCGACTTTGGGATTCACGGCCTCGCGCATTTCGATCAGCGCCTCGCCGGCCTTCTTGATTTCGTCCGGGTCGCTCGAGTTGGCATCGTTGCCGCCGTTGCGAAAGATCGCCATCGCCAGCGTGTCGCGATAAGAGTCGAGCACGGCCAACCGACCGTTGTATTTGGCGTCCCACAAAACTTCGTAGCCGTTCTGCGCGAACGCGCTCTTGTCGATTACGTCCGTTCGATAGCCGATGCCGTTGCCGTAGATGAAGTAGGGCACCGTGTATTGCGATTCAAGGTCGTAATAGGGGTTGCGCAAACCAGATATGACATTGCCAAAATTCGGTATGTACGACTTGTTGAGCGGCTGAAGAATGTCGGCGGCGATGAGTTTGGCCAGCCCCGTGTCGGTCATTCCGAGAATCACGTCCGGCTTGAAAGTTCCGTTGCGTAGTTTGGCGACCGCCCCCTCTTCGGTGTCGTAGATGCTGGTAGAGATCTTCACGCCGAACTGCGTTTCGAACGCGGCGATGCTCTCGGGGTTCATGTAGTCGGCCCAATTCAAGATCTCGAGGGTGCCCGACTCATTGGCGAGGCCGTCGGCGATCGGGTCGGTCGAGACCGGCAACTTGATCGGGTTTTGCGGCGTGCCGATCGACAAGCCATCGGCCGTCGTCGACGAACCGCCACCGCACGCGGAAAGAACCGCGCCACCGACGGTGATTCCGCCCGTGGTGATGGCAAGTTTTCGGAGAAAGTCGCGCCTTTGCATCGGCCTGAAGTTCGAAGTGCTCATGTCGTAAACTTAGTGCTTGTGACCTCGCTCGATGAAATCATCGCGAAAGAAGAGCAAATCTTTCTGGGTCGGGTACCCAAGTCGATTGCGATGCATAAAACGGCCCTTCGCCATATTCCGGGCGGGGTTGCGTCGAGTTGGGCCAGTTCTCGCCCGACGCCTGTTTGGGTCGAGTATGGCAAGGGTGCCCATGTTTGGGATGTGGATGGCAACAAATATGTAGATTTTCACGCCGGCTATGGCGCCAATGTCGTCGGTCATGCCAACCCTGCAGTCGTGGCCGCCGTGCAGAGTCGCGTCACGCTCGGCACCCATTTCGCCCAGCCGACGCCCGACGTGATCGTCGTGGCCGAGGCGTTGGCCGACCGTTTCGGTCTGCCGCAGTGGCGATTCTGCAATTCGGGCTCAGAGGCGACGATGGACGCCGTGCATTTGATGCGCGTGGCCTCGGGTCGAGACCTGATAATCAAAATCGAGGGTTCGTACAACGGTCACCACGATTCGGTGCTCGTTTCGATTTTTCGTTCGACCAGCGAGCTTGGTCCCGAGAACGACCCGTGGCGCGTGCCGGGCGCGGGTGTGCCGCAGGCGATCGCCGATTTGGTGCGGATAGTTCCTTACAACGATCTCGTCGCGCTCGAGAAGCTTCTGGTCGAATTCAAAAATCAAATCGCCGGAATGATTCTCGAGCCGATGATGATGAACGCCGGAATCATCGCCCCGCTCGACGGCTACCTGCAAGGACTGCGCGAACTGACGCGCAAGCACGGCGTGTTGCTGGCTTTCGACGAGGTGAAAACCGGTCTGGTCGTTCACCACGGCGGAGCGACAAAACTTTACGGCGTACAACCCGACATCGTTTGTTTGGCCAAGGCCCTTGGTGGCGGAGTGCCATGCGGGGCGATTGGCGGCACCGCTGAAGTCATGTCGGTCATTTCCGACGGTCGTTACAGCCAGGTCGGCACGTTCAACGGCAACCCGTTGACGATGGCGGCGGCAAAGGCCGTTTTGGTCGACGTCTTGAAACCCTCTGTCTACGCCGAAGCCAACGAACTAGGCGCATACATATTGAACAATGCCCTCGACACATTGCATCGACACGGGCAACCGGCCTACGGCTTTCAGGCAGGCTTCAAGGTTTGCGTCGTGTTCAGCGACCAACGGGCGAAAAATTATCGCGAGTTTCTCAACATCAGCACCGGCGTCAGCCACCTGCACTTCCTCAAACAATTCAACGGCGGAATTTTCTTGCCGCCGTGGGGCAAGAGCGAATCATTGACCCTGTCGGTCGCCCACACCAAGGGCGATGCCGATATCTACATCGAGAATTTGGTCGATTTCGGGCAGATGCTCGGCTCGATGGGCGAGCGCGACTCCAAGGTTTTTGCCGTCGGTAGCTTCAACTAGTTTTTGAAATTTCGTCGCGATATCGGCGCACGAGGTGTCGGCAGTAGCGCTCCATTTTCGTGTGGTACGCGCGTGTGAAAGATCGCGAGGCGACGCCTCGTTGAACCCGCACGCAAACCGAGATGTCTTGCTGGTTGACCAGATCACTGAAGTTGATGGTGGGTTCGAGATCGAAATTTTCGTTGTCGACGACCTCGGCCGGAAATAGGTAATCGGTAAAAATCGTGGTGTGGGTCGCCGACCGAGGCACATAGCGGGTGATCACCGCGACGGTGGGTGAGATGTCGATCAACATGTTGGGATAGACGTATGCGCCGAAGACCGAGTAATCGTCCAGGTCGTCCATGGTCGGCAACAGTGGCAGGTTTTCGTTTTGCTTGTATGACAGGGCTGTCGCACCTTCTGTCAAACTCACGCCCCAATCGTCGCGATTTTCTTGAATCGTGTTGCCCGTTTTGTAGATCGGCACCAGGTCGACCAACTCGGGGTGCACCACCGCACAATGCAGGCACTCGCTGTAGTTTTCGCCCAGCACCTTCCAGTTTGCCTCGACCTCGTCGACGGTGCGTTTCGCGTTCTTGAGGCCCGTCATCCCGAATTTCTCGAGGTCTCGGGGTCGCGAATAATGTTCATCCAACCATTGCATGAGGTCGGGCGCGTTCGGGTCGAGCGAGACGAAGATGAAACCCTGCCACTCGGCCACTCGCACCGTCTGCAAACTGATTGCCGAACGATCTATCGATTCTTTTTCGTGCAACGGCGTGGCGACTAGTTCGCCCTCCAACGAATAACTCCAGGCATGATAGGGACAAGTGATCGCCGCGCCGAAACCCTTGCCGCTCGCGTCGCACAGTTGCGAACCGCGGTGTTGGCAGACGTTGTAGAAAGCGCGCAGCTGGTTCTCGCGGTTGCGAACAATCAAGATGCTTTCGTTGCCGATTTCGGCGACTATTCGGTCGCCGATTTTGCCCAAGTCTTGGGCCAACCCGGCGAAGCACCAGTTGGTGGAGAAAATCGTCCGCATCTCGCGACCAAAAATCTCGGGGGAAATATATTCTTCGCGGGTGAAACTCTCGCGCAGGCCGTTGATTTCGGTCATTTCGTCCATCCTAAACCGGTCGGAATATCTTCGTAGTCGACCGTCCACAGGCGACCGCCGTTCAAATCTGACGCGTCATAACAGCGGTAACCGATCAAACGCTGTTGCAGCGCAGAGAGAGATTTCGCCCGAGTCTCGGTGACACCGAGACAGCCGGCCTCTTCTGGCGTCAACCAGCCGTATATATACGACATGTGCAGACCGAAGCGCGCTTCGTCGGTCGTTTTGTTGGCGCCGGCACTGTGCAGCACCTTGCCGGTGTAGATCATGCCGCTGCCCAGCGGCATCACCGCCTGGGTGATCTCATCGTCGGTGGCCTCGCGCTTGTAGTCAGGCCACAGGTGGCTGCCCGGCGCGACGCGCGTTGCGCCGTTTTCTGCCGTGAAGTCGGACAAAGCAAACATGCAACTGACCTGACAAACGGGCGTGGTCGGCGTGTTCATCGTCGGCCAGTCGTCTGAATCGCGATGCATGTACTGCGGATTGCCGTCGGGCATGACGATCATCATTTGACCAGTGTTCATCCAATAACTCGCGCAATGCGGCTTGAGCATCGCGTCGGCGACGCCCAGAAGCACCGGATGCACCAGCACCTGGTCGGCGAAAGTTTGCGAACGCTGAACCAGGCGGGTGAAGCGTTTGGTCTTCTCGCCCCAAAAATAATTCACGAAGGCATGCTCGGTTTTCGGGCCGGTCTGGGTTGCAGCCGTGGTCGCGGCGAGTTCATCGAGCATCGTCGCCACCGTTTGCGCAGAGAGCATGTTGTGCACGATCACGCCGCCGTCTCTTTCGATCACGGCGATTATCTCGTCGATGTTGGCCGTGTGCGCGTCCAAAACTGCAAGTTGCGGTTTGATCACCGAACTCTGCGCCGCCATGCGATAAATCTACCAATTAGCCTGCAGGCATGCAGTTTGACTTGCAAATCAATCCGGGAACTGCAATTTGGCCAATTGCGCGCGAAGCGGCGATTGCCGCCGAGGCGGCAGGTTTTCAAACCCTGTGGACCGTGGATCATTTGGCGGGTGATGTGATGCAGGCACCCGACATGCCCGAGTGTTTCTCGTTGCTTGGTGCGCTCGCGGCGGCGACTGAAAAAATCAATATCGGGCCGTTGGTCGTCAATGTCGGCAATCGACACCCGGCGATATTGGCCAACAGCATCGCCACCGTTCAGCAGATCTCTAGAGGAAGACTTGTTCTGGGTATCGGCGCTGGTGCGTCACCCACGAGTCCGTTCGCCGCCGAGCGACGCGCGATCGGTCTCTTGCCGCCGGCCAAACTTGCCGATCGTCATGCCGCCTTGGTGCAGGCGCTCGACGTGATGAGTGAAATGTGGTCGTCGTCGCGACGCGCCGATCTCGCGACCTTCCCCGTGGCGACACCGACACCCGAGATAATCGTCGGGGCGAACAGCGTGGCCTTGGCCAAGATCGCAGGTGCGAGAACCAACGGCATCAATATTCGGGCGACCCACGAGCGAGCCGAAGAAATTCTCGCGGCTGCACAGACGTCGCATGCCGAGTCGAAACTCGACAAGCCTTTTTCGGTTTCAGTCTGGGAGCACTATGACGAGGCGTTGGTGCGCGGCGACGACGCGCGACTCGAGCGCTGGCGCAAGTGGGGGGTCGATCGGGTCATCTTGTTGATGTTCCGCTCGGTCGACTTTGCCGCCCTCGAACGCGCCGGCAAATACCTGCGCGCCTAACTATAAAACGAGGTTGACGAGGCGGCGGGGTACGACGATTATTTTGCGCGGCGTGGCACCGGCCAGCGCGGCGACGATTTTTGCGTCACCGAGGGCGAGCGCCCGAAGATCGTCGTCGCTGATCTCGGCGGGTGCGGCGACAAGCGTGCGCAATTTGCCGTTGATCTGCACGGGTATCTCGATCGTGTCGCTGGTCAGGAAATCCGGGTCGGCTTCGGGGAACTTCGCGTAGGTCAGTGGGGTGGTGGCGCCGATTTTCTGCCAAAGCTCCTCGGCGATGTGCGGGCACAGAGGCGAGAGCATCTGGGTCATCGGCACGGCGACCTCGCGCGGAGTGTGCCCCGCCGAATTGACATGGATCGTCAAGGCGTTGTTCAGTTCGATCAACTTCGAGATCGCCGTGTTGAAGCGCAGGTTCTCCATGTCTTGGCGCACTCCGTCGATGCAACGGTGCAGGGCGCGAAGCAGTTCGATCGGCGCCGGCTCGTCGGAGACGTGCGGCTGGTTCGTTTCTTCGTCGATGATGTTGCGCCATGCGCGCTGCAAGAACCGTTGCATACCAACGACGTCGCGGGTGTTCCATGGGCGGCTCTGGTCGAGCGGGCCCATCGACATCTCGAACAGTCGAAACGTGTCGGCACCGAACTCGTCATACATTTCGTCGGGCGTGACGACATTCTTCAGACTCTTCCCGATCTTTCCGTACTCGCGAGACACTTCCTCGCCTGCATAGAAGTATCTGCCATCGCGCTCTTGCACGTCGGCGGCGGGGACGGTTTGTCCGCGCGCGTCGCGAAATGCGTAGGCCTGAATGTATCCCTGGTTGAAGAGGCGGTGAAACGGCTCTTCGCTCGAGACATGACCGAGGTCGAACAAAACTTTGTGCCAAAAGCGCGAGTACAAGAGATGCAACACCGCGTGCTCGACGCCGCCTACATAGAGATCGACGCCGCCGGTGTGGCCGTCGTGCTGCGGCCCCATCCAGTAGCGCTCGACATCTGCATCGACAAATGTCTTCGAGTTTGTGGGGTCGAGATAGCGCAGTTCATACCAACATGACCCCGCCCATTGCGGCATCACGTTCACCTCGCGGCGATATTTTTTTCGACCATTGCCGAGATCGAGTTCGACCTGCAACCAATCTTTGACCCGCGCCAACGGCGGCAGGGGGTCGGTGACTTCGTCGTTCGGGTCGAGTGCTTGCGGTTTGAAGTCGATCAACTCGGGAAGCGTCACGGGCAAGAGCGCGTCGGGCACGGCCACGGGCATGTCGTCTTGGTCGTAAACGATCGGAAACGGCTCACCCCAATAGCGCTGGCGCGAGAACAACCAGTCGCGCAGTTTGTAGGTGATGGCGGCACTGCCCACGCCGCGCGCCTCGAGCCAGGCGTTGGTGCGTTGCTTGGCGACGGCCATCTCGGTGATGCCGTCGAGCACCAGTGATTGAGAAGCGCCCGCGTCGTTGCGTGAATTTATGTAGACGCCCTCGCCGACGAAAGCGTTGGGCCATGAGCTGCAATCATCTGACGGCGCGATTCCGTGCGATGCGAACCACGACTCTGGTGGCATTTGCGTGGCGATGATCGGCAGGTCGTACTTGCGCGCAAAGGCGAAGTCGCGCTCGTCACCTGACGGCACCGCCATGATCGCGCCGGTGCCGTAACCCATCAGTACGTAGTCGGCGATCCACACCGGAACTTGTTTTCCCGTTACCGGGTTCACCGCGTGAGCACCGGTGAACACGCCCGTCTTCTCACGGGTATCGCTTTGGCGGTCGGCGTCGGAGACACTTGCCGCCTGAGCGCGGTAGGCATCGACCGCCTTGCGGTGCGCCGATGTCGTCAGCGTGTCGATCAGCGGATGTTCGGGGGAGAGCACCATGAAGGTTGCACCGAACAACGTGTCAGATCGCGTGGTGAAAACCTCGATGTCGCCCTGCGGCGATGCAAAGCGCACTCGCGCACCTTCGCTGCGACCGATCCAGTTGCGCTGCATCAACTTGATCGAATCTGGCCAATCCAGACGGTCGAGATCGTCGACCAGACGGTCGGCATATGCAGTGATGCGCATCGTCCACTGGCGCATGTTGCGTTTGAACACGGGGTAGTTGCCGATGTCGCTGCGGCCCTCGGCCGTCACTTCTTCGTTGGCGAGAATCGTGCCGAGGCCCGGGCACCAGTTGACGGGGGCATCCGCGAGATAGGCGAGCCGATGATCGTTGACGAGTTGCGAACGCTCGCGCGACGACATCTTCTTCCACGATGTGCCGTTCGTCGGGCGTCGGCCCGATTCGAACTCGGCGATCAACTCGCTGATTGGTCGCGCCGCACCGCGCTCGGCGTCGAACCATGAGTTGAAAATCTGCAAGAAAATCCACTGCGTCCAGCGGTAATAACCCTCGTCGGTCGTGCTCACGCTGCGCCGCGCGTCGTGGGCGAGACCGAGACGACGCAGTTGCCGCCGATAGATGGCGATGTTGGCTTTGGTGTTCTCGCGCGGGTGCACGCCGGTGGTGATCGCGTGTTGTTCGGCCGGCAAACCGAATGAGTCGTAGCCGAGTGCGTGCAGCACGTTGAACCCTGTCATCCGCTTGAACCTGCCGAACACGTCGGTGGCGATGTAGCCGAGCGGGTGCCCGACATGCAGCCCCGCGCCCGACGGGTAAGGAAACATGTCGAGGATGAACAACTTCTCCCTGCCCGCCACCCGCGCCTCGTCGGCCAACGGGCCGGCGTTGTTCGGGGCCTCAAATGTTCGATCTTGCTCCCATTTGGCTTGCCACTTTTCCTCGATTTTTGCGGCGAGATCGGCGTTGTAGCGAAAGGCGGGAATCGACCCGCCGCGACCGGGTTGGGTGGGTTCGGTAGTTGTGCCCATGACCTCCGTATCCTAAACGGCGTATGGCTAATCAACGGCGACGCCCGAAACCGGCGCGTGTCGACAATCGTCGCAGGTTCGCCCGAACCGCGAGGTTGAGCGAAACGTTGCGCGAGGTGATCGCCGACGAACTCGCCAAGATCGACGATGAGCGGCTCGGATTCGTGTCGATAACCACCGTCGATGTCGACTCCGAGATGAACCGCGGCATTGTTTTTTATGACTCGATGCAGGGGGCCGAGGGCGACGAGTTGATTCTCGAGGCGCTCGAAGATCATCGCAAGCGCTTGCAGAGCGTGATCGCCGACCAGGTTCGCGCGCGTCGCACGCCGGTGCTGCAGTTCAGGCCCGACGACACGATTCGTGCCGCCCAACGCATCGACGAGGTTTTGCGGCTCGACGAGATTCGTCGGCAAGAAATGTTCGGCGACAAGAAAAACGAAAACTAGTTCAAGTGGCGCGACGCAAGCCGCCGACCAAGCACGGCCTGGTCATAGTCGACAAACCCGCGGGCATGACGAGCCATGACGTCGTCGGCATCTTGCGCAAACAGCTTGGCGAGCGGCGAATCGGCCATGCGGGCACTCTCGACCCGGACGCGACGGGTGTTCTTCTCGTCGGCGTCGGTTATGTGACGCGCCTGCTCACGTTTCTTTCGGGGCTTGACAAAAAATACACGGGTCAAATCGTGCTTGGTACTTCGACCTCGACCCTCGACTCTTCGGGCGAGGTCACGGCGACCCACGACATGTCGCATGTGACGCTGGACGACGTTCGTCGCACGGCGACCAACAGTTTTGTCGGCGCGATCAAACAGGTTCCGCCGATGGTCTCGGCGCTGAAGGTGGGCGGCGTTCGGCTGCACCAATTGGCGCGCCAGGGCATCGAGGTCGAGCGCACCGCGCGCGACCTGACGATTTTTTCATTCGAGGTCAGCGACATGCCCGAACCGAATGTCTGCAATTTCGAGGTGCACTGCAGTTCGGGCACATATATAAGGTCACTGGTCGACGACCTGGGTCGGGCACTCGGCGGGTCGGCCCACCTGCGGCGGCTGCGTCGCACGAGCATCGGCGATTTTTCGCTGACCGAGGCGTCTTCGCTCGAGGCGCCGGTTCTGCTCGCACCGATAACGGCCGTGCGCAACATGAGTCGTGTCGTGGCCGACGAAAAAATGCAATCGATCGTGCGCAACGGCGGCGAACTCGATCGGTTTGATGCGCCGGCACCGTGGGTGATCGTCAACGACGAGGGTGCGGTGCTCGCCGTGTATGTCGAAAGCGTTTCGGGCAGGGCCAAACCAAGCGTCGTTATGGCCAGCGCAGTAGCGTGAATTCGATGATTGTCGTCAACGACTCGACTTTTGACTTCGGCGCGGGCGGGCGTGGGTTGCGCAGCGTCGTGACTATCGGCGCCTACGACGGCGTGCATCGCGGACATCAGGCCGTGATCGACCAGGTTCGTCAGCAGGCCGAAATTTTGGGTGCGCGAAGCGTCGTGGTCACCTTTGATCGACACCCGGCGAGCGTCGTTCGTCCAAATTCGGCGCCACTGTTGCTGACCGATCTGGAGCAAAAACTCGAACTTCTCGGTGCCACGGGTCTTGATGCGACCTGCATCGTAAAGTTCGACGAAGAATCAAGCCGCGAGACACCGACCGACTTCGTGAAACGAGTCTTGGTCGACGGGCTTGCGGCAGTTCGGGTGATCATCGGCGAAGATTTTCATTTTGGTCACAAGCGGGGCGGCAATGTCGCGTTGTTGCGCGAACTCGGGCCCAGGCACGGGTTCGACGTTTCGCCGATCGAGTTGATTGCGCGCGGAGACGGCGTCGACGAACCCGTCAGCAGCACGGCGATTCGCCGCGCACTCGCGGGGGGTCAGGTCGAGCTCGCCACGCAGTTGCTGGGTCATCAGTTCGAGGCGCGCGGCAAAGTCGTGCAGGGCGACGAGCGGGGCAGGCAGATCGGCTTTCCGACCGCCAACATCGAGGTGCCGCGTGCGATCTGCGTTCCGGCAGACGGCGTTTATGCGGGCACCCTGACCCGTCAAAACGGCGACCGACATGTTTGCGCGATCAACCTGGGTCGGCGACCGACTTTTTACGAGCACGCCGATCATTCGTTGCTCGAGGCGCACCTGCTCGACTTTGACGGCGACCTTTACGGCGAGTCGGTGCGCGTGGCGTTTTCACACTTTCTGCGCGGCGAGCGCAAGTTCGAAAACATCGACGCGTTGAAGATGCAGCTCAAGCACGACATCGAGCAGACGCGCTCGGTGTCGCGCGCCTGAGTCACTTCTTGCTTTTGACCCGATTTGTCGCGTCGAACGCGGTCGAGCAAGTGTGATTTAGGCGGCTGGTTGCGCGGAGCGACGAGCGTAAAGGGTCGTGCGTTGTTCGAGTTGCCGACCGAGAGGTGCGACGATTTCTTTGAACGAAGCCTCGTTCATTTCTTGGCCGTGGCTGGCGCCGGCTGCTCGCGAGATATTTTCGTTGATCAGCGTGCCGCCGAGGTCGTTGCAACCGGCCTGCAACAGTTGGCCCGCGCCGGCCCTGCCGACTTTTGTCCATGAAACCTGGATGTTGTCGATCAAGCCCCGATACGCGATGCGGGCGATGGCGTGCACCAGCAAGGTCTCTCTGAATGTCGGCCCACGACGCGATCTGTGTTGCAGATAGATCGGCGAGGCCATGTGCACGAAAGGCAGGCCGACGAATTCGGTGAATCCGCCCGTTTCGATCTGCAGTTCTCGCGTGCGAACGAGGTGCTTGGCCCAACTGAGCGGATGCTCGACCGAACCGAACATCATCGTCACGTTCGATCGCAAGCCCGCCTTGTGCGCGACACGGTGACACTCGAGCCACTCTTCGGTGTTGATCTTGTCAGGGCAGATAATTTTGCGCACATCGTCGTCGAGAATTTCGGCCGCGGTGCCTGGCAACGAGCCGAGCCCCGCTGACTTGAGGCGAAGAATGTAATCGTGCAACGGTTCGCCCAGCCGCCGCGCACCCTCGGTGACTTCCAGCGCCGTGAAACCGTGAACATGCATCTCGGGCACGGCGTTTTTCACCGCTCGGGCGACGTCGATGTAATAGTCGCCGTCGAAGTCGGGGTGAATGCCGCCCTGCAGGGTTACTTCGGTCGCACCCAGCTGCCACGCCTCGGCGGCGCGGGCGGCGACATCATCGAGGGTCAACAAATATGGGGTGCCACGCAGGTTCAAACTCAACGGCCCCTTGGAGAAACCGCAGAACTTGCACTTGAATGTGCAGACGTTCGTGTAGTTGATGTTGCGGTTGTGCACCCATGTCACGACATCGCCGACAGCCTGTCGGCGAAGTTCATCGGCAAGATGGGCGACCGCCAAAACTTCGTTACCGCGCGCCGAGAACAGCGTCACGATTTGGTCGACATCGACTTGTTGGCCAAGTTCGACGCCACGCAGAACTTCGGCCACTGGGCCGCTGCTTGATGCTGTGTTGTCGTCGCGTCGATTCGGGTTTCGACCCGACTCGATCAACATCGGCGGGGGATTGTTCGCCCCCGAATACCACTGCGTCGACCGATGACCGACCAACACGATCTCTGCGCCGTCGTGCACGACATCGGCCGCCGTCGTCTTCTCGGGCCAGATC
>VGAB01000016.1 GCA_016870935.1 Actinomycetota bacterium
TAGGCGATGACCATCGACTTGACCTGCTCCACGCTGCGTTTTTCGAGTGCGCTTCTGACCTGACCCAAAACTTTTTCGTGGGTCCGACCGGCTTCGCGCTCAGCCAGAGTTTCGCCCACACAAACGATCGGTGTCATTTTGTATTTTTGAATCGCGACGATCTTGTTATGCACGACCTCGTCAGACTCGCCGAAGAGTTCGCGGCGCTCGCTGTGGCCGACGATCACATAACTGACGTTGAGTTTGGCTAGAAACGCCGCTGATACTTCACCCGTGAACGCACCCGAGTCGGCCTCATGGCAATGTTGCGCGCCAAGAATGAACTTCAATTCGTCGGCGTCGATCAGGGTTTGCACACTGCGCAGATCGGTGAACGGCGGATGAATCGAAACATCTACCGCCGCGAAATCTTCTTTGGTCAAAATGTAGGCGAGTTTTTGTACACACTGGATCGCCTCGAAGTGATTATGGTTCATTTTCCAGTTGCCGCTTATCAGCGGTCGACGAACATCACTTGGCATTTGGCGCTCCTCTAAGTGCGACAAGACCTGGCAGGTCGCCCAACTCAAGAAACTCTAATGATGCGCCGCCTCCGGTCGAGACATGGTCGATTTCTTGTTCCAATTTGAATTGCGCCATCGCCGCCGCCGAGTCGCCACCACCCACGACCGTGAACGCTTTCGTTTCGGCCATCGCCGTGGCGACCGTTCGCGTACCCGACGCGAATCTTTCGTCTTCGAACATTCCCATCGGGCCGTTCCAAAAGACGCTTCGAGCCCCCATGATGATGTCGGCGAACGCGGCCGCGCTACCAGGACCGATATCCAGACCTTTCGCGCCGTCGGGTAGACGCTGACCGAAAGTCGCGAATTCGCCCGCGCTGTCGAGCCCGACGATGTCGTCGGGCAACGTGATCGAAACCCTGCCGCCGAGCAGCTTCTTGCAGTTGTCGATCTGATCGGTCTCGCATAGCGAGTCGCCGATCGGCAGGTTCTTCGCGGCCAGAAATGTGAAGCACATTGCCCCGCCGATCACGAACTGATCGACGACTTTCGACAAGGCCTCGATCACCCCGAGTTTGTCGCTGATCTTCGCTCCACCCAGCACGGCCACGAACGGGCGCTTGGGGTTCGACCTGAGTTGCGTCAAGATTTCGAGTTCGCGTTGCAACAGTCGACCGGCGGCCGACGGCAGAGTTCGCGGTGGTCCGACGATCGAGGCGTGGGCGCGGTGTGCGGCCCCGAAGGCATCGTTGACATAACAGTCGATGTTCGCGACCAGTTTCGCGACGAACGACGGGTCGTTGTGTTCTTCACCCTGGTCAAATCTCAGGTTCTCGAGCAACTCGACGCCCGGGGCGAGTTCTGCGAGTCGTTTGCGAATCGGTTGCATCGAGTACTTCTGCTCGGGTTTTCCTTTGGGCCGACCAAGGTGGCTAGCACAGACGACTTTTGCGCCGCGACTCGTCAGCCAATTGAGCGTCTCGAGTGAACTGCGAATTCTGAAGTCGTCGGCGATAACCCGATTCGACTCGGGCCCCGACATCGGAACATTGAAATCGGTCCGAACAAGCACGGTCTTGCCGCGCACGTCGCCCAAGTCTTCTAATTTTGGGATCATCTACCGGTTCAGCGCGGCCCCGATGAAAGCAGTGATATCCACGAGTCGATTCGAATATCCCCACTCGTTGTCGTACCAACCCAGCACCTTCACCAGCGAACCCATGCTCATGGTCAGGTCTTTGTCGAAAACGCAACTGTGCGGGTTCGTGACGACATCGCTTGAAACGATCGGGTCGGCGCAGTATTCAAGAATCCCCTTCAGCGGACCATCGGCCGCTTTTTTGTAGGCGGCGTTGATTTCTTCGATCGAGGCCGGCTTTTTGAGGTTGGCCACGAAATCGGTGATCGAGCCCGTGGGCACTGGCACGCGCAACGAAGTGCCGTCGAGCCTGCCCTTCATCGACTGCATCACGAGGCTCGTCGCGCGTGCGGCGCCGGTGCTTGTCGGAATGATGTTGATTGCCGCCGCCCTGGCCCTGCGCAGATCGCTGTGCGGTGAATCGACGATCGATTGATCGCCGGTGTAGGCGTGAATCGTGGTCATCAGGCCATTCTCAACGCCGAAAGCGTCGTCGAGCACCTTGACCAAAGGCACGAAACAATTCGTCGTGCAACTCGCATTCGAAACGACCTTGTGTTTTTTGGCGTCGAAATCTTTGTGGTTGACGCCGTAGACGAACGTCGCATCGGCGTTTGTCGCCGGGGCCGAGACAACGACGCACTTGGCGCCGGCCTCGAGATGCGCGGCGGCCTTGTCCCGGTCGGTGAAAAACCCGGTCGACTCGACGACGATGTCGACACCCAACCCGCCCCAACCGAGTTCTTTCGGGTCGCGCTTAGACAACACTTTGAGCGTTTTCGAATCGATGCTGATGCCGTCCTCGGTGGCGCTGATTTGGTTCGGCAATACGCCCAACACCGAGTCGTATTTGAGAAGGTGGGCCATCGTCTTCAACGAGCCGAGGTCGTTGACGGCGACGATCTCGATGTCGGCGCCAGTCTGTTTCACGGCGCGATAGAAATTTCTTCCGATACGGCCGAAGCCGTTGATCCCAACCCTGATAGTCATGCCAAAACCTTAGTCGGCTGGGGAGATTACCGAGAAATGTCTCGGTGCGTGACGCGCGGCTTGTGCGAATTTTCCTGCAACCAAATTTTGATCTGTTCGGCGATCACCACCGAGCGGTGTCTTCCGCCGGTGCACCCGATCGCCACGGTCAGATAACTTTTGCCCTCGCTCTTGTAGGCGGGCAAGAGAAACTGCAACAGCGACTCGAGATGCGAGAGAAACTTCGCCGTCAATTCGTTGCCGATTACATAATCGCGCACGGCCTCATCGAGACCCGACAACTGGCGAAGATTTTCGTCCCAATGCGGGTTCGGCAAAAATCGAACATCGAACACGAGGTCGACATCCAACGGGATTCCGTGTTTGTAGCCGAACGAGACCACCGAAACTTGCATCGAATCGTTCGCGCCGCTCTCAGAAAAAATCTCGGTGAGCTGGTTCTTCAGTTGATGAATCGTGAGGTTGGTCGTGTCGATCACCAGATCAGCCTCGGCCTTCACAGGTTCGAGCAGAGACCGCTCTTTTGACACCGCCTGCTCGACGCCCGAGTTCGCCTCGGCCAGCGGATGTTTGCGCCGCGTCGCGCCATATCGCCTCACCAATTCGGCGACGGTGGCCTCGAGAAACAACATTCGAACCCTGTGTCCCGAGGCGCGCAGTCTTTTCAGCACTTCGACCACATCGCGCTGCGCCGTGGTCGAGCCGACGACCAAGGCGAGTTTCGCCAGTGTCTCGCCCACCGCGGCGATTTCCACGACTTTGTCGATGAGTTCGGTCGGCATGTTGTCGACGACGAACCAACCCAAGTCTTCAAGGTTGTCGGCCGCCTGCGATCGTCCGGCCCCAGAAAGACCAGTGATCAGAAGAATGTCAGCCACTGCTGTTCAGGCTACCTATGCATCATCTTGAGCGTCCGGATGAAAGCGAAGATACACCGCCTCGGCGACCGACCGTGGCAACCAAGTGAGTTTGCTCAGGTCGGCGCGCGTCGCCGACCTGACCCCACCGACGCCCCCCATTTCGGCGATCAGTTTTTTCGCCCGCGAATCGCCGAGACCCTTGATGCCCTCGAGTTCGCTCTTGATCATTCTCTTGCCGCGCAACTCGCGATGAAATTTGTTGGCGAACCGATGCGCCTCGTCGCGAATAACCTGCAACATGAACAACGCGTCGCTGCCCCGCGGAATGTCGACAGGATCACTGCTGCCAGGCACGAAGACTTCCTCGAGCTTCTTGGCCAATGACGCGACCGGAATCTCGTGCTCGAGACCCAGTTCGCGAACCACGTCTTCGGCGACGCCCAGTTGCCCTTTGCCGCCGTCGACGAGCAGCAATTGCGGGGCGTACGAAAACTTGCCGGGGCGATCGCCGCGTTCATTGATCGGCATGTCGCGTTCCTTTATATAGGCCGTGAGTCGTCGGGTCAGCACCTCGCGCATGGCCGCATAATCATCGTTGCCCTGACCGCTTTTGATCTTGAATTTTCGATAGTCGCGTTTCAACGGCAAGCCGTCTTCCAAAACCACCATTGAGCCGACATAGTCGGTGCCCTGAAGGTGCGCCATGTCGTAACACTCGATTCTCAGCGGAACCTCGGGAAGCCCGAGCAGGTCTTGCAATTCGTTCAGGGCGCGGGTTCGCGCCGTGTGATCTGATGCTCGACGAAGCCGATGTCGGTTCAACTCATGCTTCGCGTTTTGCGTGACCAATTCGTGCAGTTCGCGTTTGTCGCCACGATGCGGCACTCGAATCTCCACTTTGCCTGCCCGCTCGCGAGAGAGCCATTCTTCCAGAGTCGCCAAACTCTCTGGTTCGGTCGGCAACACGACCAATTTCGGTATGCCGAGAATCGGGGCGACGTCGTAGAGACGCTCGACGACGAGACTCGCCAACCGACCGGGCGTGACATCCTCAACTTTGTCGACGATGAACCCCTTTCGACCGACGACCCGACCTTTGCGCACGAAGAACACCTGCACCGCCGCCTCGAACTCGTCCTCGGCGATACCTATTACATCGATGTCTTCGTCTCTCTCACCCACCATCTGCTGGCGTTCGAGAGCAAGTTTGATCGCCTCGAGTTGGTCGCGAAACTTGGCGGCACGCTCGAACTCTTGGGCCTGGGCGCTAGTCGCCATTTGTTGTTCGAGGCGGTGCACCACGGTCTCGCTCTCACCATCCATCACTTTGATGAAGTCGTCGACCAAATTCGCGTAGCGATCGGCTTCGACGCTTTTGACGCACGGCCCCGAGCATTTTTCGATATGAAACAGAAGGCATGGTCGCCCGAGCCGCTCGTGTTGTTTGAATGTCGAGGAAGAACATGTCCTGATCGGAAACGACTTGAGCAGCAGGTCGAGGGTCTCGTGAATCGCCCACGGGTGCGGATACGGCCCGAAGTAACGGGTGCCTTTTCGTTTTCGACCCCGCATCACCATCGCTCGCGGCCATTGCTCGTCTACCGTCACCGCAAGGAACGGGTAACTCTTGTCGTCGCGCAGACGAATATTGAATCGCGGCGAATAACGGTTGATCAGGCTGTGCTCGAGGATCAGGGCCTCGACCTCGTTGCGAACCTCGATCCATTCGACCGTGGATGCGGCTTCGACCATGTTCGCCGTGCGCGGGTGAAGCGTTTCGGGATTCACGAAATAACTGCCGACTCGGGCCCGGAGATTGTTGGCCTTGCCGACATAGATCACCCGACCGGCACCGTCTTTGAATTGATAACTACCGGGCGCCTCAGGTATCGAACCCGTTGGACGTTGCATCGTCTGCTCTACTTCAGAATTTGCGCGAGGTATTTGCCCGTATGCGACGCCGAGATTTTCGCAACCGCCTCGGGCGAGCCTTCGGCGACGACCGTTCCGCCGCCGCTGCCCCCCTCCGGCCCGAGATCGATCACCCAATCGGCGGTCTTGATGACGTCGAGATTGTGCTCGATCACCAGCACGGTGTTGCCGCCTTCCACGAGGCGCGAAAGCACGACCAACAGGCGACGCACATCTTCAAAGTGCAAACCGGTCGTCGGTTCGTCGAGAAGGTAGATGGTTCGACCTGTGCTTCGTTTCGAGAGTTCGCTGGCGAGTTTCACGCGTTGCGCCTCCCCACCCGAAAGCGTCGGTGCCGATTGCCCGAGCCTGACATAACCGAGACCGACATCGACGAAAGTTTGCATGTGTCGGGCGATGCGTGGCTGGTTGGCGAAAAATTCGACGGCGTCACTGATCGGCATGTCGAGAATCTCGGCGATATTTTTGCCCTTGAACGTGATGTCGAGCGTGTCGCGGTTGTAGCGGGCGCCCTTGCAAACCTCGCACGGCACATATACATCGGGCAGGAAATGCATCTCGATCTTCAACGTGCCGTCGCCCGAGCAGGCTTCGCATCTTCCACCGGGCACGTTGAAACTGAACCGACCGGGCTGGTAGCCGCGCACTTTCGCCTCGGGAGTGGAGGCGAACAGTTTTCTGATGTCGTCGAACACCCCCGTATAGGTCGCCGGGTTCGAACGCGGGGTGCGACCGATCGGAGATTGATCCATGTCGATGACCTTGTCGAGGTGCATCACGCCGTCGACACCCGTATGACGACCCGGCGCCTCTTTTGACTTGTAAATCTTCTGCATCAACGCAGGAAACAGAATGTCGCGGATCAGCGTGCTCTTGCCGCTACCCGAGACGCCCGTGACGGCGACGAAGCAACCCAACGGAATCTTGACGTTCAGGTTTTTCAGATTGTGCTCGCGCGCACCGCGAATCGCGAGAAACTCCTTGCCTGGTTTGCGTCGCATCGACGGGGTTTCGATCTTGCGTTGGCCAGAAAGATACTGCCCCGTCATCGAATCTTTGACTTTGAACACGCCTTTCACCGGCCCGCTATAGACGACCTGTCCGCCGTGTTCGCCCGCACCGGGCCCGATGTCGACCAGCCAATCACTGGCCTTGATCGTGTCTTCGTCGTGCTCGACGACGATCACCGTGTTGCCGAGATCGCGCAACCGTTGCAGGGTCTCGATCAGACGATGGTTGTCGCGCTGGTGCAAACCGATGCTCGGCTCGTCGAGCACATAAAGAGTTCCGACCAGACCAGAACCGATTTGACTGGCAAGCCGAATTCGTTGCGCCTCGCCACCCGCCAATGTGCCGGCGGCGCGCGACAGGGTGAGATAGTCGAGACCGACATCCAACAAGAACCCCAAACGTGCGTTGATCTCTTTGGTGATTCGTTCGGCGATCATCATGTCGCGATCAGAAAGTTTCAACGCCGCGAGAAATTTCGACGACTCGCCGATCGACAAATCGCATACTTCCGAAATGTGCTTGCCCTCGACGAGCACCGCGAGCGAAGAGGGCTTGAGTCGGGCACCCTCGCACGCCGGGCAGGGCACCTCGCGCATGTAACTCTCGAACTGCTCGCGCGAAGAGTCGCTTTCCGCGCTCTCGTGTCGGCGCTTGATCCACGGGATGACGCCTTCGTAAGAGGTGCTGTACTCGCGAACACGCCCGTAACGATTGCGATACTTGACCATCATGTTGTCGTCGACGCCGTTCATCACGATCTTCTGCGCCTTTGCCGAAAGTTTCGACCACTTCTTGTCGAGGTCGATGTCGAATCGGTCGGCGACAGCGTCGAGCATGCGGGTGAAATATTGGGTGTGCGCCGAGCGCCACGGGGCGATCGCCCCCTCGTTGATGCTCAGGTTCGGGTCGGGCACGACGAGATCGACATCCACCTCATATTTGGTGCCGAGACCCAGGCATGTCTCGCAGGCCCCGTAGGGCGAGTTGAACGAAAAATTTCTCGGCGCGAGTTCTTCGTAACTGGTGCCGCATTTCGGGCACGCCAGATGCTGGCTGAAAGTGATCGGCTCGCCACCGTCGACTATCTCGACTTCGGCCACGCCGTTGGCGAGTTTGAGCGCGGTTTCGAGAGAGTCGGTCAGTCTTCGGGTTATGCCGTCTCGGCGAACCAGGCGGTCGACGACGATGTCGATCTGGTGCTGTTCATATTTGGCGAGTCGCGCCGGTTTCTTGAGAAATTCGTTGATCTCGACGACCTCGCCGTCTACTCGTGCGCGCGAAAAGCCCTGGCCCGCGAGTTCTTGGAGCAGCGTGTCGTATTCGCCCTTTCGACCGCGCACGACGGGCGCCAAAATTTGAAACCGCGTGCCCTCGTCGAACTTGAGGATTCGATCCACGATCTGCTGCGGGGTTTGCCGCGACAGCCTCGTCATGTCTTTCGCGCAATGTTGAACGCCGATGCGGGCGTACAAGAGCCGCAGATAGTCGTAGACCTCGGTGATCGTGCCGACGGTCGATCGCGGGTTGCGCGACGACGACTTCTGGTCGATCGAGATCGCCGGCGAGAGACCGTCGATCAGATCCACGTCGGGTTTGTCCATTTGCCCGAGAAACTGGCGGGCATATGCACTGAGCGACTCGACGTAGCGTCGTTGCCCCTCGGCGTAGATCGTGTCGAATGCGAGGCTCGACTTGCCCGAGCCCGACAACCCCGTGAGCACGATCAACTTGTCGCGAGGCAACTCGACGCTGATGTTTTTCAGGTTGTGCTCACGGGCACCACGAACCACGATCTGATTTGCCATCACGGGAAGGCTACAAAGTGTTAGTGGGCGTCCCGTAGTTCGCGCTTGAGTTCTTTGATTTCGTCCCTGAGACGTGCGGCATACTCGAATCGCAACTCTTCGGCCGCCTGGTTCATCTCTTCTTCGAGGGTGAAAATCAACCGCGCCAACTCGCCTTCGGGCAGGGCGCGCAACTCGCGCACGACCTTGTCGCGCTCGTGGTCTTTTCGCTTCCCCTTGCCTGGCATCGGGGCCGTGTTGCTCGGGCGAAGCACCGAGAGTATGTCACCGATCGCCTTGCGCACGGTTTGCGGGTTGATGTCGTTTTCGGCGTTGTACTCGATCTGAAGTTGGCGGCGTCGGGCCGTCTCGGCGATCGCCTCGTTCATCGCCGCCGTTCGGTTGTCGGCATACATGATCACCTGTCCGTCGACGTTTCGCGCCGCCCGACCGATCATCTGAATCAACGACGTTTGGCTGCGCAAGAAGCCCTGCTTGTCGGCGTCCAAAATCGCGACGAGCGAAACCTCGGGAAGATCCAGACCTTCGCGCAAGAGATTGATGCCGACCAGCACATCGAATTCACCGAGTCGCAACGCCCGCAGAATCTCGATTCGCTCGATCGTGTCGATATTCGAATGCAGATACCGAACACGCAAACCCTGCTCGATCAGGTATTCGCTGAGGTCTTCCGACATTTTTTTCGTCAGCGTCGTGACCAATGTTCGATCACCTTGGGCGGTTTTGGCCTTAATCGTCTGGATCAGGTCGTCGATCTGACCTTTCGTCGGTCGAACTATCACCTCGGGATCGATGAGGCCGGTCGGTCTGACGATCTGCTCGACGACTTGGTCGCTGAGTTCGAGTTCGAACTTGGCGGGGGTGGCCGACAAAAAGATGCACTGGTTCAGGCGCTCCATTGTCTCTTCGAACCGCAACGGACGATTGTCCATCGCCGACGGCAACCGAAAGCCGTAGTCGACCAAGGTCTGTTTGCGACTTCTGTCGCCCGCGAACTGGCCGTGCAGTTGTGGCACCGCGACATGGCTCTCGTCGATCACGAGCAAATAATCTTTCGGGAAGTAGTCGAGCAGCGTGAACGGCGGCTCCCCGGGCTGGCGACCGTCGATGTGCATCGAATAGTTCTCGATTCCGTTGCAGTATCCGACCTCTTTCATCATTTCGATGTCGAACATCGTGCGTTGGCGAATTCGCTGCGCCTCGAGAAGCTTGTTCTGGGTCTCGAACGACTTGAGTTGCACCGCCAATTCAGATTCGATGTTCTCTATCGCCTTGCGCATTCGCTCTTCGCCGGCGACGTAGTGCGTCGCGGGAAAGATCACGATTTCCGTCAGGTCGCGCAACGTCTCGCCCGTCACCGGGTCGACGACGCTGATTCGCTCCACCGTGTCGCCGAACATCTCGAGGCGCGTTATCGACTCTTCATAGGCGGGGTGGACTTCGATCGTGTCGCCACGCACGCGAAAATTGCCCCGTCCGAGCGTCATGTCGTTGCGGTCGTATTGCAAATCGACGAGGCGCGACAAAATGCTTCTTTGGTCGTAGTCGACGCCCGTGTGCAGTTCGAGCAGATTGCCCCGATATTCGCCGGGGTCACCCATGCCGTAGATGCAACTCACCGAGGCGACCACGATCGTGTCACGCCGCGTCAACAGCGCTGCCGTGGCCGAGTGTCGCAAACGGTCGATCTCGTCGTTGATCGAGGAATCTTTTTCGATGAACGTGTCGCTCGAAGCGATGTAGGCCTCGGGTTGGTAGTAGTCGTAATAACTCACGAAATATTCGACGCGATTGTTCGGAAAGAACTCCCGCATTTCTTGGGCCAATTGCGCGGCCAATGATTTGTTCGGCGCCAAGATCAGGGTGGGTCGCTGAACTTTTTCTATCGTCCAGGCGATCGTCGCCGACTTGCCGGAGCCGGTGATGCCGAGAAGGGTCTGAAATCGGTCACCTCGTTCGACCCCTTCGGCCAATTTGGTGATCGCCTTCGGCTGGTCTCCGGCGGGCTTGAACGGCGACTCGACGACGAATTTGCGCTCGGTCATCGCAGAGACAGTATCCATACCCATGCTTTCTCGACCTGCTCGGCAAGTTTCGCGCGGTCGCCCGAATTGTCGACTACATGATCTGCGATTTTCAGACGACTCTCGCGGCTCGCCTGCTTTTCGATTCGTGCACGGGCGTCGTCGGCCGACATGTTGCGCTGCTCGGTCAGGCGGCGAATCGCCGTCTCGGTGTCGAGATCTACCACCAATACGCCGTCCAGCCCCTCGCGCGGGTTTTCTACAAGCAGCGGAATATCAAGAACCACGACTTTGTCGGTCGCCCTCAAACTCTCGACGCGATCGTTCATCACCCGACGCACGATCGGATGAATCAGGGCGTTGAGTTTTGTCAGCAGATCGCTGTCGCTGAAAACTTTCTTTGCCACGACGGCGCGATCCAATGTTCCGTCGGCACCGACAATTTCAGGACCGAGCAGTTCGACCATTTTCGCGAAAACCTCGCCGCCGGGCCGTTGCAAATCGCGCACGACGACATCTGCGTCGACAATTTCGGCACCACGCGCGGCCAACAACCGCGAAACTTCAGATTTTCCCGAGCCGATTCCGCCGGTCAAACCTATGAGAATCATCAGATACTCACCGTATCTGAGTGCTTTATCGTCAGCCCGCGGTTGGCTCTTGCTCGGGCTTCGAGGTCGAAGACGAATCGGCGGCGTTCGGGTCGAAGTATTCTGCCCACGCCGACTCGCGCGTCGAGTCGTCACCGCTGACCCAGTTGCCCTGCTCGTCGGTCTGGAACTGGCCGCGATATTCTTCGGCCAATTCGCCACCTTCGGCGGCTTGCTTGATCGAGAGACTGATGCGACGACGAACCAGGTCAAGGTCGATGATCTTCACCCAAAGCTCTTCACCGGGTGTGACGACCTGCTCGGGTGCCTCGACATGGTGCGTCGACATCTCCGAGATATGAACGAGACCTTCGATGCCGTCGCCAACTTGCACGAAGCCGCCGAATGGCACAAGTTTCGAGATCCTGCCGTAGACGAGTTGGCCGACCTGATGGCTCGAGGCGAACTCTTGCCACGGGTCTTGCTGCGTCGCCTTGAGCGAAAGACTGATGCGATCGCGCTCTCGGTCGATTTCGAGAACCTTCACAGAAACCTCGTCGCCGATTTTGACGACAGCGCCCGGGTCTTCGACATGCTTCCACGAGAGTTCCGAAACATGGATCAACCCGTCCATTCCGCCGAGGTCGACGAACGCGCCGAAAGCGACGACGCTCGAGATTCGACCTTTGCGAATTTCTCCGACACTAAGGTTCTCGAGGAAGTCGGACTGCGTGCCTTTCTGCGTCTCTTCGAGCAACGCACGACGCGACAACACGACGTTGTTGCGTTGACGATCTAGTTCAAGAATTTTGGCGGTGATTCGCTGGCCCATATACGGGGCCAGGTCTCGCACGCGACGAAGTTCGACGAGGGACGCCGGCAAAAAGCCGCGCAAACCGATATCGACGATCAAACCGCCCTTGACGGCCTCGATCACGACGCCTTCGACGGTGCCGTCGGCTTTTTTGATCGCCTCGATATCGCCCCATGCTCGCTCGTATTGGGCGCGCTTCTTCGAGAGAAGAAGACGACCCTCTTTGTCTTCAAGCGTCAAGATGAGCGTTTCGATCTTGTCGCCAACCTTGACGATCGTGTTCGGGTCGGCGTCGTGACGAATCGAAAGTTCGCGATTCAAGATCACGCCCTCGGTCTTGTAGCCAATTTCGACCAAGACTTCGTCGCGCGTGATTCGGGCGACGGTGCCGGTAACTAGTTTGCCTTCTTTGAGTTCAACGATCGTGTCGTTGATCGAATCTGCGAACGATACGTCTCGCTCGGTGACTTTTCGCGGGGTGTAATTGCCTTCGGAGTCGAACGAGCCCATTTCGGGCGACGACATCATTTGAGTTGCTGACACTGTCATTACTTTCAGGTGGATAGGAGAGGTGGATAGGACGCTTCAGCCTATCCGTGCAGATTCGCGCAATAGACCCGAGTCAGGCCTTGGCAGATGCCCAACTATCGCCCCATGCCAGGTTCACCTCGAGCGGCACCGCCAGTTCTGCGGCCCCGAGCATCGTGCTCCGAACGAGCGCCTCGACCTCGGCTTCCTCGTCATGTCGACCCTCGACGATCACCTCGTCGTGCACCTGCAACACCAGCCGCGATTTGAATTTCCCTGCCTCGAGCGACGCATCGAGTCGCACCAGTGCGACCTTGAAAATGTCGGCGGCCAAGCCTTGGATACCCGAGTTCATGGCCTGGCGCTCACCCACTTGCCTGATCCGAAAATTCGGGTTCTGCAGTTCGGGTATCGCGCGCCGTCTGCCGAACAAAGTCTCGGTATATCCGCGCTTGCGCGCCTCTTCGACGGTTTCATCCATGTATTTTTTCACCCGCGGGAAGGCCACAAAATATGCCTCGAGAATTTCGCTCGCCTCGGCGACGCCGATCGCCAGTCGCTGCGCCAGGCCATAGGCCTCCATTCCGTATGCCAGACCGTAGGAGACCATTTTCGCCTTCGCTCTTTGTTCGCTGCTCACGTTTTCGGCCTTCACGCCGAACACGCTGGCGGCGGTCGCATTGTGCACGTCGACTTTGTTGTTGAAGGCCTCGATCAAGCCCGGATCATTCGCCAGATGGGCGATGCATCGCAATTCGATCTGGTTGTAATCGGCGACCAGAAACCTGTTGCCCTTACCTGGCACGAACGCGGTGCGAAACACCTTGCCCTGCTCGCTTCGAATCGGGATGTTGTGCAGGTTCGGTTGATCGCTGCTCAATCGTCCGGTGCGGGCCACGGTCTGGTTGAAGGTCGCATGAATTCGGCCGTCGTCTTCGACCGCCGCGATCAGACCCTCGCCATAGGTGGAGCGAAGTTTCTCCAACTCTCGATATTCGAGCAACGGTTCGATGAACTCGGGCCACTGATCTTTCAGTTTTTCGAGCGTCGCGGCATCGGTGCTCGGCCCCGTCTTGTTTTTCTTCGTCGGGGTGAGTTTCTTGTCCTCGTAGAGAATCTTTCGCAATTGAATCGGCGAGTTCAAGTTGAATTCTTGTTTGGCGATCGCATGAAGACTTTTCGTCAAGTTCTGACACTCGCTGGTCAGGCGTTGGTTGATCTGCGAGAGTTGCGCCTTGTCGACGGCGACTCCCAGATGCTCCATTTTCGCCAGCACCCTGACCAGGGGTTGTTCGATCTCGAAGTAGAGCTTCTCAAGTTTCAAATTGTTCAACGAACCGACTATCGCATCAGCGACCAGACCGACGCTCGTCGCCTCGATCGCCGCGGCCATCTTGGCCGCAGAGTCGGTGTCGACCGACTCGAAATTCAACTGACCCTCGTCGACCTGCGAATCCGAGTTCGCGAACTTGGCATCGCTGAACTTTTCGACCACCTGCCGAATTTCGTAACGCGCCTCTGACGGGTCGATCAGATAGGCGCCGAGCGCGGTGTCAAGTTGCAATCCCCGCATGTCGATGCTGTGGCGCAAAAGGCTTCGCATCAACGGCTTGGTGTTGTGGCCGCGAAACTTCAAGTCGCTTAGTTTCTTTTTCACCTCTGCGGTCGTGAGAAATCGTGTTGGAATCCACGAAACCTTCGCCGCCTTCTGGTCGGTCAGCAAGGCGATGCCCAAGATTTCCGACCTGCCCGCCTCTCCGCCCCATGCGGCCGCGAGATCGAATACTCGGTGTTGCGACAAAACCTTGACTACTTCCTCCGCAGATTTCGCCTCGTCGATCTCGACGGTAATCGTCGTCGCCGTGTCGCCACTCGCCGACTCGCCCGTCGTGTCCGCAGAGTTTTCGGCAATCTCGACGCTCGGGAAATGTTTTATCGACTCCGTGAATCGCGAAAACATCGTCTTGAACTCGAGCAGCGCGAACATCTTTTTGACCTCGACCGCGTCGGGACGCGGTGCCAATTCATGGATATCTATCGCCACGGGGGCGTCCTTGCGCAATACCATCAATTTTGCGTTGCGCGTCACCCGCTCGCGACTTTCGAGCAAGGCTTGTTTCAACTTCGGTGTCTGTTCGGCGGCGCTGTCGAAAACCGCGTCGAGCGTCTTGTACTTGGTGATCAACTTTGCCGCCGTCTTTTCACCCACGCCCGGCACTCCGTCGAGGTTGTCGCTCGGGTCGCCGCGCAACGCGGCATAGTCGGCATACTGCTTCGGCGTGACGCCGGTGCGCTCGAGAATGCCGGCCTCGTCGTAGAGCGCATAGTCGCTGACACCGCGCTTGTTGTAGAGCACTCGTATATATGGGTCTGCAACCAACTGATAGTTGTCGCGATCACCCGTGACGATGATCAGTTCGTCTTTTGCCGCGAGCGCGCGATCGGCGATGGTGGCGATCAGATCGTCACCTTCGAAACCCGCGGCATCGATCGCCGTGACGCCCATCTTCGACAGCATCTCGCGTATCAGGTCGAGTTGCTGATACAGAATGTCGGGTTGGGTCTCGCGTTGCGCCTTGTACTCGGGCGCCGCCTCGTGGCGAAAAGTCGGCTCTTTGCGATCGAATACGACCACCACGCCATCGGGTTTGTGGTCGCGCATCAACGTCAACAACATCGAGGTGAACCCGTAGATCGCGTTCGTCACCTGACCGTTGGCGGTGACCATGTCTGTCGGCAACGCAAAAAAAGCCCGATAAGCCAACGAGTTGCCGTCGAGGGCCATCAACTTCATAGGTTCAGGGATTCAAAGTTCCGGCGATGATCTGCTCGGCGATCTCACCCATTCGCTTTCGCTCGGACATCGCCATGCGCTGAATAAAGACGAAGGCGTCGTTTTCGGACATCTTGAATTTGTCGATCAAAACCCCCTTGGCTCGGTCCACGAGTTTGCGAACCTCGAGTTGCGCGCCAAGCGCGGCCACTTCGCCGCTCAGGGCCCGCATCTCGGCGAATCGCGCGATCGCCAGTTCGATCGCCGGCACGAGATCGACGCGCTGAAAAGGTTTGACCAGATACGCGAGGGCGCCGGCGTCTCTCGCCTGTTCGATGATCTCGCGCTGACTGAACGCGGTCAGCATGACCACGGGACATAACTTTTCTTGCGACACCTGCTTGGCGGCTTCGATGCCCGACATACCCGGCATTTTTATATCGAAGATCGCCACATCAGGTTTGAGGTCTCGCACCATCTGCACGGCCAGGTCGCCGCGACCCACGTCGCCAATCACCTCGTAACCCTCTTCTTGCAGTGTTTCGCGCAAATCGAGACGGATTATCGCCTCGTCTTCGGCCAAAACAATTCGTGTCATGCAGACTGCGGAGGTCTATCGATCGAGTTTGTCGAGAAGCAAATCTTGACGCGCCTCGTGTTCGGCGATTTCAGACAGAAGAAACTGGTGGTGCCTTTGAATTGCGCCGAGATTTTGTTGCGCCTTGTGATGCGCGAGCGCGGCGTCGGCGGTTTCTGCCATCATGGCTCGCAACTCTATTTCCTCGGCCTCGGCCAGGGAGAACGCAAGTTGCTCGGCGGTGATGCGCAAATCTTCGCGAAGTTCGTGCAACGACTTGATGCCCGTGCGCAGATGTTGCTCGACGATCCGATTGTTCATTTTCTCGCTGTTCATATTTTGAGTGCCCGAGGAGGGAGTCGAACCCTCACGCCCTTTCAGACAACGGATTTTGAGTCCGTCGCGTCTGCCATTCCGCCACTCGGGCTCGCGTTTCAGCGTACCGATTAAATATTACGATGGAGGCGTCACGAAAGGCGCTCCTTCGACGATGCTCGCATTCACTTTTCCCGGTCAAGGTTCCCAACGACCGGGCATGGGTCGGGCATGGGTCGATCACGAAAGTTGGGAGCTCGTCACCGAGGCGTCGGATATCGCAGGTCGAGACATCGGCGATCTTTTGCTTAACGCCGATGCCGAAACTCTGAAAGACACCCGCAACGCCCAACTGACGACTTTTGTCTCAAGTTTGATGGTTCTCGACGCCGTCGAGCGACTTGGCTTCGAGCCGAGTTTGTGCGCCGGTCACTCGCTCGGCGAATACACCGCGTTGACCGCCAACGGCGCCTTGGGTTTCGACGACGGTATTCGTTTGGTGATCGAACGATCCGCGGCGATGCACGAGGCCGGCGTGAAGTCACCCGGGGTCATGTCGGCGGTGCTCGGTTTGGAGGACGATCAGGTCGAGACCGCGTGTCGTCGCGCCGACAGCGATGTCTGGGTCGCCAACTTCAACGCACCCGGTCAGGTCGTGATCGCCGGCACCTCAGACGGCGTGCAACTGGCGACGAACCACGCCAAAGAAATCGGCGCCAAGCGTGTCTTGCCGCTCCCCGTCTCCGGGGCGTTTCACACTCCGTTGATGACCCCCGCACGCGAGCGACTGCGCGAGGCGATCGCATCTGCCAAACCGCGCGACTCTGATGTGCCGATTGTTTCGAACGTCGACGCGAAAGCGCACAGCCACGGTGCCGAGTGGGCAACCTTGTTGTCGGCGCAACTTTCGAGCCCGGTCAAATGGAAACACTGTCTGCAAACGATGCACGAGAGCGGCATCAACCGCTTCGTCGAACTGGGGCCCGGCGGTGTTCTCACCGGCATGGCCAAACGCACCATCGAATCGGCGCGCACATTGAGCGTCAGCACACCCGACGAACTCGACAAGCTGATCGAATGGATGGGGGCGACGACGCAATCGACCCCCGAATTGCACGAGGGTGAACATCTTTTTGCGGTCGAACGCCTCGTGGTCAGCCCTGGTGCGGGAGTCTTCGTTCCCAACAAATCGATTTCAATCGGCCAACGAATTAGCGTTGGAGATGTGCTCGGCCAAGTCGGTGACATGGAAGTGCGTTCGCTTTTTGACGGCATCCTGCAAAACTTCATCAGCCTCGACGGCGAGCGTCTTACGCCGCATCAACCAGTGGCGTGGCTGCGAACGCACTGAAATGAAAATTTCATGACCCTGATTCCAAAAGGTGCGATCGGTGCGAAGTTTTTGGGTTGGGGCACCGCGTTGCCGGCGAATGTCGTGAGCAACGACGATCTGACCAAGACGCTCGACACATCAGACGAATGGATTCGCGAACGAACGGGCATCGAGCGTCGTCACATCGGCGGCAGCACGGCGAGCCTGTCGATCGAGGCGGGTCGCAAGGCGATTGAGATGGCGGGGGTTGATCCGCTTTCGATCGATGCGCTTGTTTTGTCGACCACCACACCCGACCGCACCGTGCCCGCGACCAGCGCGACCGTTCAACATGGTCTGGGCCTACGTTGCGGCGCATTCGATGTCAACGCAGCGTGTTCGGGTTTCGTCTATGCCCTCGTCGTCGCCCACGGTCTGGTCGCGATGGGAATGAAGCGCATCTTGATCATCGGCACCGACACGCTCTCGCGCATCACCGATTGGTCAGACCGCAACACCGCGATTCTTTTCGCCGACGGTTCGGGTGCGGCGTTGCTCGACGCAGTTGCTGGCCCGGGTCAATTGTTGGGATGGGATTTCGACGCCGACGGTTCGCTCGAGGATCTGCTCTACGCCGATGTCGGCAAGACGCTGCACATGGACGGCAAAGAAGTGTTCCGACGCGCCGTGCGAATCATGGTCGACTCGGCTGAAAAATCTTTGAAGGCATCGGGTCTCACCGCCAACGAGATCGACCTCATCGTGCCGCACCAGGCGAACATTCGAATCATCGAGGCGGCATGCAAGCGACTCGACATCCCGATGAGCAAGACAGCGGTGGTGCTGCAGGAGACGGGCAACACCTCGTCGGCGTCGATACCGTTGGCCCTGTTCGACGCGATCGACAAAAATCGCGTCAAAGACGGCGACAATATTTTGTTGGTCGGTTTCGGTGCAGGCATGACTGCCGCGAGCGCCGTGATCAAATGGCAAGCCTCATGAGTCGGGTGGTTCTCGTCACGGGCGGGTCGAAAGGCATCGGTCTCGCGTGCGCCAAGCGGTTCGCCGAACTCGGCGACAAAGTCGCCATCACCTACAACACCTCGAAGCCCACGGGCGATTTTTTCGCGGTCAAGTGCGATGTCACCTCACAAGCCGAGGTCGATGCGGCGTTCGTCGCGATCGAAGAAAAACTTGGCGCCGTCCAGGTTTTGGTTTCGAACGCGGGAATCACCAAAGACACTCTCCTGCTGCGCATGGGTGAAGGTGATTTTCAATCCGTGCTCGACGCCAACCTGACCGGGGCTTTCAGGGTTTGCAAGCGTGCGACCCAGGGCATGTTGCGTGCTCGGTCGGGTCGAATCATCCTGATGTCTTCGGTCGTCGGTCTGCTCGGTTCGGCAGGTCAAGCGAACTATGCGGCATCCAAAGCGGGGCTCGTGGGCTTGGCCCGATCGCTGGCGCGCGAACTCGGGTCACGATCTATCACCGTGAATGTCGTCGCACCTGGCCCGGTTGAAACCGACATGACCAAGGCGCTCACGCAAGAACAAAAAGAAAAAATGCTCGCTGCCGTGCCGCTCGCACGGATGTCGAGCGCCGACGAGATCGCCGCGGTCGTAACTTTTCTCGCGTCGAGCGAAGCCGCCTACATAACTGGAGCGGTGATTCCAGTCGATGGCGGCCTTGGCATGGGGCACTAGGCTTTGAGCATGGACCAACAATTGTTTGATCGTTTCAAAAAATGTGCCGTGGATGTTTTGGCTGTTGACGCCGCGAAGATCGTGATGGAGGCCAGTTTCAAAGACGATCTCGGCTCGGACAGTCTCGACCTCGTCGAATTTGTGATGGCGCTCGAGGAAGAGTTCGGCATCACGGTGCCAGAGAGCGAACTCGAGGGCGTCGACACCGTCGGCAAGGCATTCAACCTGGTCAGCGCCAAAGTCTCCTGACTTACGAATACTCGAACGCCTCGACTCGGTCGATAGTCAAGACTATTTTTTAGTTTCATGCAGGGTGCGGGTCACAGAGTTGCGATAACCGGATACGGGGTCGTCGCGCCATGCGGAGTCTCGAAACAAAACTTTTGGCAAGGCCTGCTCGGGCCGGGTGTTTCAGGCGGCCTGACCGTCGAGCTCGAGAACTGGGATCCCTCGCCATATTTCGCCGGACCGAAAGAAGTGCGACGGGCCGACAGGTGCGAACAGTACGCCCTGGCCGCCGCTCACGAGGCGATTGAACAATCTGGAACACTGCCCTACGACGCGTCGAAAGTCGGCACAATCTTTGGCACGGGCATCGGCGGTCTGCGAACCCTAGAGGAGCAGGTGATCGTTCGCGTCGAAAAAGGTGAACGACGTGTGTCGCCTTTCTTGGTGCCGATGATGATGTCCAATGCCTCGGGTGCGGCGATTTCTATGCGCTACGGGTTCCAAGGTCCCGCCGAAACGATCTGCACGGCCTGCGCCGCGGCGACGCACGCAATCGGTTATGCGGCACGACTGGTGGCGTGGGGTCGGTGCGACGCGGTCGTTTCAGGTGGCTCCGAGTCGGCCGCGACGATCACCGCCGTGGCTGGTTTTGCGAACATGACGGCGTTGTCGACTACAAAAATTAGTCGACCGTTCGATGCCGAACGCGACGGCTTTATTTTTGGCGAGGGCGCGGCGGTGTTCGTGCTGGAAAGACTCGACAAAGCGCTCGCTCGCGGCGCCAATATTCTCGGCGAAGTTTTGGGCGCGGGCAGCAACGCCGATGCCCATCACATCACCGCACCGTCACCGGGTGGTGTCGGTGCGATCGCATGCATGAAGTCGGCCCTCGAAGATGCGGGCTTGTCGGCCGACCAAATCAAGCAGGTCAATGCCCATGGCACTTCGACACCGCTGAACGATTCGGCCGAGGCCGCGGCGGTGGCTCATCTCTTCACGCACAAGCCGCCGATGACATCAATCAAGGGTGTCACCGGGCATCCGCTCGGTGCTGCGGGTGCGCTCGAGGCGGCGTCGGTGCTGCTTTCGTTCGAACACAAGCTGGTTCCGCCGACGGCGAACACCAAAAATGTCGATCCCGAGATGAGCGGAGTCGACGTCGTCACTGGTGTTGCGCGCAGTTGGCAACCCGGCCCGACGATCTCGAACAACTTTGGTTTCGGTGGCCACAACGGCTCGATAATTCTCGCGCCCTACGCCGGCTGATCGACGAAAAAACCTTTCAGCCGTCCACGATCACGAACAACAGGTCGCACTCGCATGCAACCTCGCCGTTGACCCGCGCCACACCCGAACCTTTGCCCGCGCGCGCCGACATGCGACCCAACGAAACGGACATCTCGAGGATGTCTCCCGGCAGCACCTGTCGACGAAAGCGGGCGTTATCGAGCCCGCCGAACAGCGGAAGTTTGTTCTTGAATTTTGCTTCGCTGAGAATCGCGCATGCCCCGACTTGGGCGATCGCCTCGCACATCAACACACCTGGCAAAGTCGGTCGACCCGGAAAGTGACCGACAAAAAACGATTCGTCACCAGTGAGTTTCCAGATTCCCGTTGCGCTCAGTCCTGGCTCGAGCGCGGTCAGCGAATCTACGAACAGAAACGGGGCCCGATGCGGGATCAGATCGAGAGGCGAAGGCAGCGAGGTCACTTCTCCAACGCTTCGAGCAGGTTCGTCGGCGTGTCTTTCGGCGAGATCTTGTACCAGGCGTTGAGAATCTTTCCCTTTTCGTCGATCAAGAATGCCGAGCGTTCGATGCCCATGTATTCGCGCCCGTACATCGATTTCTTTTTCCAGACTTTGTACGCCTTGGCGACTTTGTGGTCGGTGTCGGCGAGCAACGTGAAACCCAGACCGTATTTTTTGTCGAACTTCAGTTGTTTGGTCGGCTCGTCGGGGCTGACCCCGACGATTGCCGTCGTGCCGATTTTCTTTTTGATGTCGCGCAAAAGGCATGATTGCACCGTGCAACCTGGGGTGTCGGCTTTCGGGTAAAAATAAACAAGTACTTTCTTCTTGGCGTAATCTTTCAGCGAAACTTTTTTGCCGTGCTGGTCGAGAAGCGAGATAGCCGGCGCTTTGTCGCCACTTTTCAACATGGCAACAATTTAGCGTCTGCTCTCGGCCGGGCTGTCTATCGCCCGACGAACTTCGGCGACATATTGCGCCACCGAGTCGGCGCCCTCTTCGAGCAATCGGCGCACGACCGACGCGCCTTGAATCACGCCGTCAGCGACGACGCAGGCCTGCTGGGCCTGCTCGGCGTTCGACACGCCGACTCCGACCAAAACTGGCATATCGGTGATTTTCTTCAGCCGTGCCGCAAGCGAGACCGCCGTCGACGCGAGTTCGGTTCTTTCACCTGTCACGCCCAACAAGCCCACCGAATAAACGAAGCCTCGAGCACGTTCGACGACTTTTGGCAATCTGGTCTCCGGAGCCGTGGGTGCCGCGAGCATCACCGTTTCGATTCGCGAAGAATCGGCGGCGGCGCACCAGGGCCCCGACTCTTCGAGCGGAAGGTCGGGAACAATCGCCGCGACGACGCCCGACTCGTGCAATGAATTGGCGAACCGCTCATGACCCGCGCGAAACACCGTGTTGTAATAACACATCACGATCAGCGGAATGTCCACGTCGACGGATCGCAACTCTTGCAATATCGAAGTCGGCGTCGCCCCGTCGCGCAGCGCCTTTTCGGAGGCCATCTGAATAATCGGCCCGTCCATGACCGGATCAGAAAACGGAATGCCGATCTCGACTGCATCGGCACCATTCGCCGCCGCACCTCGAACCGCGTCGGTCCACCCCGTCAAGCCACCCGTTATATATGGAATCAAAATCTTCTTCGAGGTTCGGGCCCGCCTGAGGCGAGACTCGAGAACTCCGGGGGTGTGACTCGCCTGCTTCATCGCGATCAACGGCTCAGTCGAGCGAGTCGCCGAGAATCGTCATCATCTGGGCGACATCTTTGTCGCCGCGACCCGAGAGGTTCATCAACACGGTTTGTCCCTGAATCTTTGGTGCCTCTTTGGCGATCCATGCCACCGCGTGGGCGCATTCAAGCGCGGGGATGATGCCCTCGGTGCGAGCCAAAAGTTTGAAGCCCTCGATGACTTCTTTGTCGGTCACGCTCGGATACTCTGCGCGACCCACCGACGCCAGATACGAATGCTCGGGACCGACCCCGGGATAATCGAGCCCCGCGCTGATCGAGTGCGCCTCTTGAACCTGCCCGTGTTCATCTTGCATCAGATAACTCTTCATGCCGTGCACTACGCCAGGGGTGCCTCGCCCGACCGCCGCACCCCCCGCAGGTTCGACGCCAACGAGGCGCGTCTCGGCGTCGATGAATCCCGAAAAAATACCCATCGCGTTAGAACCGCCACCGACACACGCCACGACCACATCGGGGTCGCCGCCGCCAGAAAGATTTTTGAACTGCTCGCGCGCCTCTTTGCCGATCACGCTTTGAAACTGCCTGACGATGAACGGATAAGGATGCGGCCCCATCACCGAGCCGATGCAGTAATAACTTGTTTCGACGCTCGCCACCCAGTCGCGCATCGCCTCGTTGACGGCGTCTTTCAATGTTCGGCTTCCCGAGTTCGCCGCCTCGACGGTGGCTCCGAGCAACTTCATGCGAAAAACATTCAGTGACTGGCGTTCGATATCGACCGCGCCCATGTAAACCTTGCATTCAAGACCGAGCAGCGCGGCTGCCGTGGCCGAGGCGACACCGTGCTGACCGGCGCCGGTTTCGGCGATGATCCGCTTCTTGCCCATTCGCTTGGCGAGCAGCGCCTGACCAAGCACGCTGTTGATTTTGTGCGAACCGGTGTGGTTCAAATCTTCACGTTTGAGAATCAGGCGAATGCCCAACTTCGCGCCAAGATTATGGCACTCGGTGAGAATCGACGGTCGACCCGCGTATTCGGCCAGCAATTCGTCGAGTTCACCGCGAAACAACGAATCACTCCAGGCGTCGTTGAACGCTCGCTCCAATTCTTCACATGCCGGCACCAAGGTCTCGGGCACGAATCTGCCACCGAATTCTCCGAATCGACCATCAGTGCCCGGCGTCAACAACTCGCGGGGCGGCTTGTTTCGACTCATCTTTAAAATGTATCCGCGACCGCGTTCATTCTTTCTCCCAATTGAAGGGTGTCGGGTCTTTTTGTGCGACATCTGTCGGTTGCAGTCGTTCGAGTTCGGTGAAACTCGCGCGGGCGTTTTCGATGAACTTCTTCAGTTTGATCGGATCTTTGTAGCCGTGACTCTTTTCGACGCCCGAAGAAACATCGACACCATAGGGCGAGGTGGCGAGTATTGCGGCACCCACCGAATCGGCGGTCAAGCCTCCCGACAACACGACCCGCACCGATTTCGGAATCTCGTCGACGAGTCGACGGTCGTAGGCGACGCCTGAGCCGGGTGTCGCAGAGTCGACGAGAATCAGGTTCGTCAGGTACTGATCGGCCTGTCTGGCTTCGACAGAACCTGCGACGACCGACTTGATTACCCACTTGATGTCCACCATCACCTCGGCCACATTTTGCACCGGTTCATGACCGTGCAGTTGCGCGCCGAACAGACCGGCCTCGCGCATTGTTTCAACCACGCGTCGCGGGTGCTCGTCGCGAAACACCCCCACTGTGATCACGCTTTGGGGCAGGCGTCGCACGATTTCGCGCACTCGTTGTGGGGCAACCTGTCGCGGCGAAGGCGCAAAGACAAAGCC